>NZ_BCUA01000048.1 GCF_001591045.1 Sphingopyxis granuli NBRC 100800
GAACGGCCGCGCGCTCGACGCCGGCGGGACGAGCTATGCCTTCGGCCCCTGGGTGCTGCGCGAGGTCGAGCGCGTGCTGGTCGATCGCGACGGGCGCGAGGTGGCTTTGTCGTCGGGCGAATATCACCTGCTCCACGCGCTGGTGCGCCATCCGCGGCAGGTGATGAGCCGCGACCGGCTGCTCGACCTCGTGCGCGGGCGGGAAGCCGACATCTTCGACCGCGCGATCGACAATCTGGTCAGCCGCCTGCGCAAGAAGATCGAGGACGATCCGGCGCGGCCGCAGATCGTCAAGACCGTGTGGGGCGGCGGCTATACCCTGGCGTGCGAGGTCAAGCGGATGGACGCCGCGACATGACGCTGCGCCTGTGGCCCCGCAGCCTGATCGGGCAACTCGTCTTTGCGGTTGCCGCGATGCTGTTCATCGCGCAGGCGGTCAATTTCGCGATGCTCGCGCGCGGGCAGCGGCAGCAGATCCTGGCTCACGGCGGCGGCATGGCGGTCGCGCGGATCATCGACGCGGTCGAACGCGACCGGCGCGGCGTGGCCGAAGCCGACGACAGCGATCACAACCGGCGCGAGCGCGTGCAACGGCTCGTCATATCGAACGAACCGACCCGGCCGCCGCCGCAGGCCGAAGCGGCCCCCGCGCTCGCCGCCTATGTCGCCGGGCTGCTCGACGAAGCCGACGTCCGCGCCGAGCGGGTCGATGCCTGGGCCCTGCCGCCGCGGCCGCACGCGCAGCGCACGGGTTTCTCTTCGCGGACGGTCGTCGTGTCGGCAAAGGTGGGGGACCGCTATTATGCGGTGCGCAGCCGGATTCCGACCGACGGAAAGCGGCTGCAGGGTTTCCTGCTGTGGCAGACGCTCTCGCTCTATCTGCTGCTGCTGGTGCCGATCCTGTTCATCGCCTGGCGCGCCGCCGCGCCGCTGCGCGACCTGACGCGCGCCGCGCGCGGCAATCCGGCGCTGCGCGACACGACCCCGCTCGTCGAGGCGGGGCCGTCGGACGTGCGCGACCTGATCAGCGCCTTCAACGCCTATCGCGCGCGGATCGCGGCGATGCTCGCCGACAAGGACCGGATGCTCGGCGCTGTCGGGCACGACCTGCGGACCCCGCTCGCCAGCCTGCGCGTGCGCGTCGAGCAGGTCGAGGATGCGCAGCTGCGCGACAAGATGATCGCGTCGATCGAGGAGATGACGGCGATGCTCGCCGACATATTGGCGCTGGCCCGCGCCGGCTCGGGCACCGAAGCGCGAGAGGCGGTGGGGCTGGACGTGCTGGCCGGCGACGTGGCGGCCGATTATCGCGAGCAGGGCAAGGACGTCTCGCTCGCCGCCGTCGCCGCCGTGACGGTGCAGGCGCGGCCGATGCTGCTGCGCCGGGCGCTGCGCAACCTGATCGACAATGCGGTCGCCTATGGCCTGCGCGCACGCCTGTCGGTGGCGGTCGCGGACGGCGAGGCGCGCCTGATCGTGTCCGACGACGGCCCCGGGCTCGCCGAGACGCAGATCGAAGCGCTGATGGAGCCCTTCGCGCGCGGCGAGGAATCGCGCAACCGCGCGACCGGCGGCGCCGGTCTGGGACTGGCGATCGCGCGCGAGATTGCCGAAAGCGAAGGCGGCCGCCTGACGCTGGCCAACCGCGCGGGCGGCGGCCTCGACGCGGTGATCGCGCTGCCGGTTCCGGAGTGAAGCGACGTCCTGCTATCGGCGGTTAGATCGCGATCGTCATGCGTACACCGCAACCGCCTGGCTACCGCTCAGCACCGGCTCGCCGGCGCGGTTCCACAGCATCATGTCCTGCACCGACAGCCCGCGGCGCGCATAGCCTGTCCTGGCCGACAAAAGCCACCAGCCGTCGTCGGTCTCGGGCGTCGCGGTCAGCATGTTGACGGTCCAGTTCATCGAACTGATCGGCCCGAATTCGCTGAACAGCGCCATCGCCGCGGGCGGCAACGCGTCGCCGAGCGCGAGCAGTGCGACGGTGGGGTGGCACCGCGGTTCCTCGATGAAGCGCACCCAGGTCAGATACTCGCCGACCTCCTGCTTCCAGCCGAAGCGCGGGCCGGTGGTCGGGCGCATGTCGAAATGCTTCGAGAAGGTCGGGCGCACCTTGTGCTCGGGAACCGGCGCCAGCGCCTCGGGCGGCGGGGCGTCGGGCATGGTCAGGCGATTGTGATCGACGTGGCTTTCCCGGTCGGGCGAGAAGGCGAACACCGCGGCGGTGCCGAAACCCGCCTCGCTCGACACGCCCGCATCGACGAACAGGCTCGATTTCGACCGGCGCAGCACCCGTGTCTCGACCGTGCAATCGCCGGCCACCGGGCCGACGAAACTGATCTGGGCATAGCGCAGCGGCGCATCGGTCGGGTGCAGCGCCATCGTGCCCGCGAGCGCCACCGCCGAACTGATCCCGCCATAGGCGGTGCGTCCCTGCATCCAGCCTTCGTCGATATGCGCGGTCGCGACATCGCCATCGGTCCGCAGCGTCGAGAGAAGGGTGTCGAGGGGAGAGAGAGAGGAGAGGGTCATATCCGTCATTTCGTCATGAATCCGTTCGCCCCGAGCCTGTCGAAGGGCCGCCCTTCCTTCGAGGGAAAGAAGAACGGTGCTTCCCCCGGCCTTGAGCCGGGGTCAGCACGAACGGAAGATGGGTCATTCCTCGATCTGGAAGCTCAACCCGGCCTCGGCGGTCAGCCGGTCGATCAGTGCCTGCCCCAGCAGCGCGCCCGGCGTCCAGATGCCGCCTTCGCCCTCGGTCGCCAGCAGCGTCATGCCGGTTTCGGCGAGCATCTTCGACGTCGAGCCATAGCCGGGGTCGCGGTCGCCCCGCACCGAGGCGCGAATCGTCCGCCCGTCGGGATATTCGCCGATGAACAGGATGTCGTAGAAGCCGTTCTCGCGCTCCTCCCTGCTCGGCCCTTCGCCGGGCTTGAGCTTCGCGTCGCCGAACGGATTCGCCTTCGCCATCGCTTGGGCCATCGCCTTGCCGGCGTCGCCGATCGTCGTCATCACCATTTCGTCATAGACGAGGTCGGCGCCCCAGCGGTGCCCGAGCAGAAAATTGGTGCGATGGACGTTCTTGGTGTTGATCGGCGCCATCACGAAGGGCGCGGTCCAGGTGCCGGTCGCCGGATCATGTTCGGGAACCAGCCCGCTCGGCTGGTGCGGCCCTTCGAAACCGGGGGTGAGCGCGAAGCTCGACTTGAGCAGCAGCGCCAGCGACGGCTTCTTCGCGACGGCTTTCAGCGTCTCGGTCAGGCTGGCGATCGTGCCGCCCGACGCGCCGCCCTTCATCTGGCGCACCCGGCCCTTCACGCGCGGCGCGGGGGCGCTGTGGCGCTTCACCGCCTCGGCCTGCAGGAACAGCACGCCGAGGTCGAAGGGGATCGAATCGAAGCCGCAGGAAAAGGTGATGCGCGCGCCCGACGCCCTGGCCGCGTCCTGGTGCGCGTCGATCATCTCGCGCATCCAGCCCGGCTCTCCGCACAGGTCAGCATAGGCGGTGCCCGCGCGCACGCAGGCGGCGACGAGGGCGCTGCCGTAGAGCTGGTAGGGGCCGACCGTGGTCAACACCACGCGCGTGCGCGCGGCCATCGCGTCGAGGCTGCCGGGATCGTCGGCGTCGGCGACGATCAGCGGGGTTTCCTCGTCGGCGCCGATCAGGTCGCGCACCTCCGCCAGCTTGTCGAGGCTGCGCCCCGCCATCGCCCAGCGCGGCGCGTCCGCGCGGCCCTTGTAATGATGCGCGAGATATTCGGCGACGAGCCGCCCGGTGAAACCCGTCGCGCCATAGACGATGATGTCGAGATCGCGGGATGCCATGAAACCCTCCCTTTACGTAAACGTCAAGCGAAGGCTAGCGCAGGCGGACCGCGATGCCAAGCGCGAAGCGTCAGAAGCGCCACCACGGCCGTTTGACGACGACCGGCGCGCCCACGGCTTCGGCCTGACCCTCGGCGCGCGCGGCGCGCAGTTCGACCTCGTGCAGTTCGATCTCGTCGCGGCGCCTGCGGCGCAGCGCATCATAGCTCCAGCGCGTGTGGCCATAGCCGAAGAGGCAGAGCAGACCGCCCGCGATCGCCAGATTCTTCATCGCCGCCATCGCCTGCACGGGATCGGTGAAATCGCGGTGGAAGAAGAGGATGGTGAGCAGCACGAACGCCGCCAGCAGCAGCGAGAAGGCTCGCGCATAAATGCCGAGTGCGATGCAGACGCCCGCGATCAGTTCGAACAGCCCGGTCGGAACGGCGAGCCAGCCGGGCAGGTCGGCGGCGGAGATCATCGCGCTGGTGTCGTTGACGTGGATCAGCTTGTTGATCCCTGATACGACGAAGATCAGCGCGATGAACAGGCGGCCGATGAATACGGCGATCATGGACATGGAACATCCTCCAACACGCGCCCCTTCCGCTTGGGGAGATGACGCGCGAGAGGGCGGGGCGGTTCCGCGGGATCAGAGCTTGGGCAGCGTCACGCCCTTCTGCCCCATATATTTGCCCGCGCGGTCGGCGTAGCTCGTCTCGCACGGCTCGTTGCCCTGCAGGAACAGGAACTGGCACGCGCCCTCGTTGGCATATATTTTCGCGGGCAGGGGGGTGGTGTTCGAAAACTCCAGCGTCACATGACCCTCCCAGCCGGGTTCGAGCGGGGTGACGTTGACGATGATTCCGCAGCGCGCATAGGTCGATTTGCCGAGGCAGATGACGAGCACGTCCCTGGGGATGCGGAAATATTCGACCGTGCGCGCGAGCGCGAAGCTGTTCGGCGGGATGATGCAGACGTCGGTCTTGCGGTCGACGAAGCTGTTCGACGCGAAATCCTTGGGATCGACGACCGCGCTGTCGACATTGGTGAAAATCTTGAACTCGTCGGCGACGCGCGCGTCATAGCCGTAGGACGACAGGCCATAGCTGATGCAGCCGTCGCGCCGCTGCGCCTCCACGAACGGCTCGATCATCTGCTGCGTGCGGGCTGCGTCGCGAATCCATTTGTCGGAAAGAATGGCCATGCCGCCGTCTTGTCGGCGCGCGCGCCTTTGCGCAAGCGGTCAGTCGCGGACGAGGCCCATATCCTTCGGTCCGAAGGCGGCGGGGAGCAGATCGCTCAGCCGATAGCTTTCCACCGCCGTGCCGTCGCCCGATGCGCAATGGACCCAGATGTCGGTCTTCGACTGCTCGGCCGCCTCGTTCAATATCTGGCGGCAGCGGCCGCACGGATGCACCGCCTCGGCACCGGCCAGCGCCGCGCCTTCGGGGCGGCCGCCGACGATCGCGACCGCGGCGAGTTCGCCGATCCAGCCTTCGTTGGCGATCTTCGCGATCGCCGCGGTTTCGGCGCACAGCGTCAGGCCATAGCTCGCATTCTCGACATTGGCGCCGGTGACCACGTCGCCGTTCTTGAGCAATAGCGCCGCACCGACGTGAAAGCCCGAATAGGGGGCATAGGCGCGCGCGGCCGCCTCGCGCGCCGCGTCGATCAGCGCGTCGCGGTCGGCATCGGTCGGATCGTCGGTCATGGCGTGGTTCCTTCGGGGCGCACGACGTTCCAGCCGACCGTGCCGTCGGCGCCGGCGATGCGCAGATAATGGTTGGCCTGCCACATCACCCAGGGATGGGCGCCATAGTCGGGCTCGAAGAAATCGCGGCGCAGCCAGGTGGTGCGCGCGATGCCGCTCGTCACCTTGTAATCGGCCTCGAACGCGGCGCCGGGTGCGATCAGGCTGCGCTTGCCCATATGCGCCTCGATCTGCGCCAGAAAGGTCGCGAGTTCGCTCAGCAGCAGCGCGCGCGTCGGCCGGTCGGGGCAGCGGTCGTCATAGTCGAGCCAGACGACCGGGGGCAGGGCGTCGGTGCGCCGCGGGACGTGGCGGATGAAATTGGCCGCCTGGTCGGTGGCGAGGCGGCACAGGCTGTAATGATGGATCGGACCGGTGCGCACCCCCGCGTCGCGCGCCGCGGCCATGTTGCGCGCGTAGAGCGGATCGACGCCGCTGTCGCCGTCGGTCGCCGCCAGATAGGCGAAATCGGCGCCCGCCGCCTTGACCGAACCCCAGTGGACCTGGCCGTTCGCGGCGTCGAGCGTCACCCCCTGCAACGGATATTGCGCGCGCGGCGGCGTCCAGCGCGCTGCCCACCACAATCCGACCCCGATGGCGAGCACGGCCAGCAGCAGCACCCCGCCGATGCGTCGCAGCCCGCGTGCGGCCGCATCGCGCCAGCCGGTCGCTGCCGGCTTGTTCCTGCGCTGGATCGCCCCCTTCGCCATGCTTACCCCTTGATGTGGAGGACGCAGATGAGCGTGAACAGGCGGCGCGCGGTGTCGAAATCGACCGCGATCTTGCCGTCGAGCCGGTCCATCAACATCTCCGCCGCATCATTGTGAAGCGCGCGGCGCGCCATGTCGACGGTTTCTATCTGTTGTGCGGTCGCCGACCGGATCGCCTGATAATAGGAATCGCAGATCGCGAAATAGTCGCGGATCGGGCGGCGGAAGCGGCCAAGGCCGAGAATGACCGCCTCGAGCGGCGAACCGTCCTCGCGGCTGATCTCGAAGATCAGCCGTCCGTCCTCGACCCGCAACATCAGGCGATAGGGCCCGGCATAGCCGTCGGGATGGCCGCGCTGCGGCACGAACTTGTTGTCCTCGATCAGGTCGAAGATGGCGACGCGCCGTTCCTGCTCGACATCGGGATTGCGCCAGACGATCGTGCCCTCGTCGAGCTCGACCGAGATGATGCGCTGCTTCGATGGGTCGGCGTCGGTCATGATGAAGGTGCTTCTACCCGCCGCACGGCGAAGGGCAAGGGGGCGACTAGGTCCCCCCGCCCGCAGGCGGGAGGGGTTGGGGGTGGGGCCGCCAACGTTGCAGTCGGCCCCACCCCGCTGCGACTAACGAACAAGTTCGTAAGTCTCGCTGCCTCTCCCGCCTGTGGGAGGGGGTGGCCGCAAAACTATCCCCAGAACGCTCCACGGCAGGCGTGGCCGCGACGATCAACGTCGTTGCATATGGTTTCAGGGGGTTCCATTATGCGTCGCCATGCCCGAGCTCGCCCTGTTCCCCACTCCGGCTCCCGCCGGGGACGACCGCCAATTGCCCCGCAATATCGAGGCCGAGGCCGCGTTCCTGGGCGCGATCCTGATCGACAACCGAGTCGTCGAGGATCTGCCGGTGCAGCTTTCGCCCGCGCATTTCTTCGAACCGCTGCACGGGCGCATCTTCGCGCAGGCGATGGCGCTGGTCGAGCGCAACAGCATCGCGACCCCCGTGACGCTCAAGCCCTTTTTCGAGGGCGACGAGGCGATGAAGGCGGTCGGCGGCGTCGGTTACCTCGCGCAGCTCACCGGCAGCGGCGCCGGGTTGATCGGCGTGCGCGATTTCGCGCGGCAGATCTACGACCTCGCTCTGCTGCGCGAGCTGGTCGGAGTCGGCCGCACGCTCGTCGACAATGCGCTCGACACGAGCGAGAGCGTCGATCCGCAGGCGCAGATCGAAGAGGCCGAGACCTCGCTCTACAAGGTTGCGGGCGGCGATGCCGAACTGGGGTCGGTCAAGAGCTTCAGCGCCGCGAGCCTCACCGCGCTCCAGGCGGCCGAACGCGCGCTCAATTCGGGCGGTCACCTGTCGGGCACGACGACCGGCATCGCCAGCGTCAACGCCAAGATCGGCGGCATGCACAATTCGGACCTGATGATCCTCGCCGGCCGTCCGGGCATGGGCAAGACCTCGCTGGCGACGAACATCGCCTATAACGCCGCCGAGCGCTGGCGCCGCGACGAGGAGGACGGGATTCCGCCCGAAAAGAACATGGGCGCGAAGGTCGCTTTCTTCAGCCTCGAAATGTCGGCCGACCAGCTCGCGACGCGCGTTCTGGCCGAGCAGTCGGGCGTGTCGGGCGAAGCGCTGCGCATGGGCAAGATCAGCAAGGAGCAGTTCCAGCAACTGTCGCGCGCCGCGCAGCAGCTCCAGACGCTGCCGCTGTTCATCGACGACACCCCGGGCCTGACGATCGCCGGTCTGCGCACGCGGGCGCGGCGGCTGCAACGGCGGCACGGCATCGGGTTCATCGTCGTCGACTATCTCCAGCTTCTGCAGGGCTCGTCGCGCAGCGGCGATAACCGGGTGCAGGAGATTTCAGAGATTTCGCGTGGTCTCAAGACGTTGGCGAAGGAACTTAATGTGCCGGTGATGGCGCTGTCGCAGCTCAGCCGTCAGGTCGAAAGCCGCGAGGACAAGCGCCCGCAGCTTTCGGACCTGCGCGAATCGGGCTCGATCGAACAGGACGCCGACATGGTGCTCTTCGTGTTCCGCGAGGATTATTATGTCGCCGCGCGCGAGCCGAAGCGCCCGGTCGAGGGTGATGACATCAAGATCCACGCCGCGCACGAGGAATGGGCGGCGGAGATGGAGCGCGTCTTCGGTCTTGCCGAACTGATCGTCGCCAAGTCGCGCCACGGCTCGACCGGCAAGGTGCGCCTGCACTTCGAGGCCAAGACGACCAAGTTCAGCGACCTCGCCGACGACAGCATGGCCTATGCGGATTACGAGTAGGCCGATTGCTCAATAGCGTCGTCATTGCGAGCGAAGCGAAGCAATCTCCAGCTATCGGTCTCGCACAAGGTCGATAGCTGGAGATTGCCGCGTCGCCTTCGGCTCCTCGCAATGACGAGCCTCAAAACGCCGGGTCGTTCGCCGGGTCGTCGCCGATCGGGGTCACCGCTTCGTGGATGCCGCACTCGGTCTTGTCCCAGCCGCGCCAGCGGCCCGCGCGCGGGTCTTCGCCCGGCTTCACCTTCGAGGTGCAGGGCGAGCAACCGATCGACGGATAGCCTTCCGCCTCCAGCGGATGGCGCGGCAGGTCGTGCGCCTCGAACCAGGCGTCGAGCGCCTCGCGTGTCCAGTTGGCGAGCGGGTTGAACTTGAGGCGGCCCGAGCTGCCATCGAGCTCGAAGCGCGGCAGGCCGGTGCGCGTCGCGGACTGGAAACCCTTGCGGCCGGTGATCGAGGCGTCGAAGTCGGCGAGCGCCTTTTCGAGCGGCCTGACCTTGCGGATCTCGCAGCAGCCGTCGGGGTCGTAGGACCAGCGCAGGCCCGTCTCGTCCTTCTTCGCCAGTTCCTCCGGATCGGGTGTCAGCGTGACGAGGTTGAGCCCGAGCCGCGCCGCGAGCGTGTCGCGATAGGCGAGCGTTTCGGGAAAATGCTTGCCGGTGTCCAAAAAGAGCACCGGAATGTCGGGCGCCGCCCGCGTCACCAGATGGAGCAGCACCGCGCTTTCGGCGCCGAAGCTCGAAACGATCGCGGTGTCGCCGAGCAAGCCCGCGCCGAGCACGCTCGCGACCACCTCCGCGGCGTCCTGCCCGCGGAACAGATTGTTCAGGCGGACGACGTCGGCCTGCGTGAAGCGCGGCGCGACGTCGATCCGGTCGCGCCTCCTGTCATCCCCCGCATCGCCGCTCGCGTCGCGCGCGGTCGGGACACCCATCGGCCGCGCATGGCCCTGGGGGGTCTCGACCTCGTTCGCCGCGAACGGGAGTTTCGAGGTGTCAGCCATGCCTCAGTTTCCAGATCGGCACCGCGCCGTCCGCCGCATGCTGATAGACATGATCGTACCGGCGCAGCGACGCATCGACGTCGGCGCGGTTGAGCGGGCTGTGCGGGGCGAAGCTGTCGATGCCGCAGCGCCGCATGAAGGCGACGAGGTCGACGAGCACGTCGCCTTCGGCGCGAATCTCGCCCTCATAACCCGCCTCGCGCAGGATGCGTGCCGCGGTGAAGCAGCGGCCGTCGCGAAAGCGGGGAATGCCGAGTTCGACCAGCTTCACCCGGCCGAGTTCGGGGATCAGCCGCCGCGGGTCCTCGCCCGCTTCGAGCCGCACCGCGCTGGCGTCGGGCTGTTCGAGGAAGGCGTCGAGCGTGACCGCGGGTTCCTCGACCGGCTCGTCGTTCCGAAAACGCAGGGCATCAGCCATAAATGGCCTCCTTGAAGGCGTCGAGGCCGACGCGGCGATAGGTGTCGAGAAAGCGTTCGTCCTCGGTGCGCAGTTCGCGGTAGCGCTCGATAGCGCGCTCGACCGCATCGACGACGCCATCCTCGTCGAAGCCGGGGCCGGTGATCTTTGCCTGCGTCGTGTCCTCCGCGCCCGATCCGCCCAGCAGCAGCTGGTAGTTCTCGGTCCCCTTGCGGTCGACGCCGAGGATGCCGATGTGCCCCGCATGATGATGCCCGCAGGCGTTGATGCACCCCGAAATCTTGATCTTGAGCTCGCCGAGGTCGCGCTGGCGATCCATGTCGGCGAAGCGCTGCTGAATCTTCTGCGCGACCGGAATCGACCGCGCGTTGGCGAGCGTGCAATAATCGAGGCCGGGGCAGGCGATGACATCGGTGACGAGGTCGAGGTTGGCGTCGGCGAGCCCCGCCGCCTTCAACGCCTGCCACACCGCATGCAGGTCCTGTTTGCGGACATGCGGCAGCACGACGTTCTGGGCATGGGTCACGCGCAGATCGTCGAAGCTGTAGCGTTCGGCGAGATCGGCGAGCGCCTCCATCTGCTCGGCGGTGACGTCGCCGCCGATGCCGCCGATCGGCTTGAGACTGACGTTGACGATCGCATAGCCGGGCGCCTTGTGCGCCACGGTCTGGTGATCGACCCACAGCGCGAAATCGGGGTCCGACCGGTCGACGGCCTCGGACAGGCCCGCCTCGAACGGCGGCGGCGCGAAATAGGCGGCGATGCGGTCGTATTCGGCCTGCGGAAAATCGGTGCCGAGCGTCAGGAAATGCTGGAACGCTTCCTCGACCTGGCGGCGGAACTCCTCTTCGCCCAGGTCGTGGACGAGGATCTTCATCCGCTGCTTGTGGATGTTGTCGCGCCGCGCGTGGAGGTTCCACACGCGCAATATCGCCTGGAGGTAGGAGAATATCTGCGACGCCGGGCAGAAATCGCGGATCTTGTAGGCGATGAAGGGGGTGCGCCCCATGCCGCCGCCGGCATAGACCTCGAAACCTTCCTCGCCCGCTTCATTGCGGATAATGCGCAGCGCGCAGTCGTGCCAGCGCAGCGCCGCGCGGTCGGCCGGCGACGAGATCACGCAGATCTTGAACTTGCGCGGCAGATAGCTGAATTCGGGGTGAAAGGTCGTTGCCTGCCGCAGCAGTTCGGCCCAGGGGCGCGGATCGCATATCTCATCGGCGGCGGCGCCCGCATATTGATCGGCGGAGATGTTGCGGATGCTCTCGCCGCTGGTCTGGATCGCGTGCATCTCGACCGTCGCCAGTTCGGCGAGGATGTCGGGCGCATCTTCCAGTTTGATCCAGTGGTACTGGAGGTTCTGGCGCGTCGTGAAATGGCCGTAGCCGCGGTCGTACTTGCGCGCGATCTCGGCAAGCTTGCGAAGCTGTGTCGAATTGAGCGTGCCATAGGGAATGGCGACGCGCAGCATATAGGCGTGAAGCTGGAGGTAGAGCCCGTTCTTGAGCCGCAGCGGCTTGAACTGGTCGTCGTTCATGTCGCCCGCGATGCGGCGGCGGGTCTGGTCGCGGAATTCCTCGACGCGCGCATCGACCATCGCGCGGTCATATTGGTCGTATTTGTACATGTCAGATCACCCAGTCGCCGGCCACCGGATCGGCGGGCTTCAATGTCAGGTCGGGGCGCACGGTCGGGCCGCGCGCGCGGATGCGGTCCTTGATATGCGCGGGGCGCGGTCCCTTGGCGGTGTCCACCGCGTCGATCAGATAGCCGCCGTTGACGCGGCGCGCGCCATCCTCGGCCGACAGGATCGCCTCGCCATGTTCGCCGACGTCGGCGGCGTCCTCGACGTGGATCGACCAGCCGCGGCCGGTCCACCAGATCACGGCGCCCGTCTTCAGATCGTTTCCGGTCAGGAGTCGCATGCCATATCCTTCAATGAAGCAATCAGTCCCGGCGCGCCGAGGCAGTCGAGCGCGTCGGCGCGCGCCGCGACCTTGCCGACGATAATCAGCGCGGGGCTGGCGACCCGCTCGCGCGCGACGAGATCGCCGAGATCGGTGAGGAGGGTGCGCAGCACGCGGGCGTCGGCGGTGGTGCCGCGCTCGATCACCGCGACCGGCAGGCCGGGCGAGACCCCGTCCGCGATCAGCTTGTCGGCGATCGCCGAGGCGGTCGCGAGCCCCATATAGATGACGAGGGTGCGGCCATGGCCCGCGAGACCCGACCAGTCCTGATCGGTCAGATTCTTGCACTGACCGGCGACGAAGCTGACCGCGCTGGCATCCTCGCGGTGGGTGAGCGGGAGACCGGCCTGCGCGGCGCAGCCCGCCGCGGCGGTGATGCCGGGAACGACCTCGCAGGTGATGCCCGCGTCGCGCGCCGCGTCGAGTTCCTCGCCGCCGCGCCCGAAGATGAAGGGATCGCCGCCCTTCAGCCGCACGACCCGCCGCCCCGCGCGCGTCTCGCGGATCAGCAGTGCATTGATCGCCTTCTGCTTCATCGTGTGGCGGCTGCGTTGCTTGGCGACCGAGATGCGCTCGACGTGCGGCGGGATCAGCGCGAGCACGCCCGCACCGACCAGCCCGTCGTGAACGATCAGGTCGGCGCTTTCGAGAAGGCGCGCCGCGCGCAGCGTCAGCAGGTCCGGATCGCCCGGACCGGCGCCGACAAGCCACAGCTTGCCCTGGGGGAGAGGATGCTTGTCCATGCCGCCGGTGTGGCCGTCGGCCCGAAAGATGGCAAAGCAGGCTTTTTTTGCTGGGGTGAAGCAAAATTTGCGTATTGAAATTCAGCCTCGCACCAGATCCTCCATTTCGACGCGCAGCGCGCGTGCCAGCCGCGCTATGGTTTCCACCGATCCCCGCTTTCGGCCCGATTCGATATCGGCGATCTGGACCCGGTTGACGCCCGACGCCTGTGCCAGGCCCTGCTGGGTCCATCCGCGCAGATCGCGCCAGACGCGAAGCGGATTTTCGCCGTCAAGGATGCGATCGGCATATTCGGCGGGAACCAGCTCGTCTTCGCCTGCATCAAGACGCGCCTTCGCCCGATCATAGGCGCGAAGGTCGACTAGCTCCTCCGCCGCTTCGCGAAGGCGGTCATATTCGTCTTGCGGGATCGTCACCATCTTGTTCACGCCATCGTCCTTCACTCATAGATGCTGCCGCGCGAGCCGATTTCCAGAACCGCGACAACGACCCCGTCTTCCATGATCACACGCCAGTCGCCGACGCGAAGGCGGACCGCGTCGCGCCCCTTCAAAGCTTTGACATTGTTCGCCAGCGATGCGGGATCGCTTGCATATTGTTCGATCTTCGACCGGATCAATCGCGCCGTATTCGCCGGCATACGGCCCAGCGTCCTGATGGCGGACCGGGTGTAGGCGATGGGCTTCACGCGCACGATGTAGCCCGTGGCTTCATTTCTGTCAATCGCGGGATCGGCCCGCGCTCAGAGAAAACCCTTGCGGATCAGCTTCGACCCTTCGGGATCGCGCAGGCCGATGCCGATCGAGGCGCGCATCGCGTCGCTTTCGGACGACGCCACCGGATAGGCGCAATAGTCCGCGGCGTAGAAGGCGCTCGGCCGGTGATTCCCCGACAGCCCGATGCCGCCGAAGGGCGCGGCGGACGAGGCGCCGTTGGTCGGCCGGTTCCAGTTGATGACGCCGGCGCGGGCATTGGCCCAGAACTGGTCGTAAAGTTGCGGGTTGCCGCCGATCAGCGCCGCCGACAGGCCGAAGTGGGTGTTGTTCGCCTCGGCGATCGCCGCCTCGAAGCTGTCGACACGAATGACTTGGAGCAGCGGGCCGAACAGTTCGACATCGGGGCGCTCGCGCATGTCGGTCACGTCGATGATGCCGGGGGTCAGGAAGGGGCGACCCTCGACCGGCCGCGTCATGTGGCGGACGACCTGACCGCCGTTGGACATCAGGATCAGGAAGCTTTCGGTCAGGCCGTCGGCCGCCTCATTGTCGATCACCGGCCCCATATAGGGGGCGGGGTCGGCGTGCGGATGATCGACGATCAGCCGGCTTGCGAGCGCCTTGACCTCCTCGATCAGCGCGTCGGCCATGCTGTCCCGGACGATCAGCCGCCGCGCGTTGCTGCACCGCTGCCCGGCGCTGAGGAAGGCCGACTGGACGATCAGGATGGCGGCGGTGCGGATGTCCGCGGTGTCCCATGCGACGATCGGGTTGTTGCCGCCCATTTCGAGCGCCAGTATCTTGCCCGGCTGACCGGCGAACTGGCGGCTCAGCGCGACGCCGGTCCGTGCCGATCCGGTGAACAGCAGCCCGTCGATGCCCTCGTGCCCCGCCAGCGCCTTGCCCTGATCGGGGCCGCCGACGATCAGCCGCAGCACCTCTTGCGGCACCCCCGCTTCGTGGAACAGTTCGACCAGCTTCGCGCCGACCGCCGGGGTCTTTTCCGACGGCTTGAACAGCACCGAATTGCCCGCGAGCAGCGCCGGGACGATGTGGCCGTTCGGCAGATGCGCCGGGAAATTATAGGGGCCGAGAACCGCGAGCGTCCCGTGCGGCTTGTGCCGCACCGCGTTGCGCAGGCCCATCGCGCCCTCGATGCGGCGGTTCGGGGTGCGTTCGGCATAGGCCTTGATCGAGATGTCGACCTTGTTCTCGACCGATTCGACTTCGGTGCGCGCTTCCCACAATGGCTTGCCGGTCTCGCGCGCGATCAGGTCGGCGAGCGTCTCGCCCTCCGCCTTCACCCGGTCGGCGAAGCGGCGCAGCGTTTCGGAGCGGAAAGTAAGCGGCTTTGCCGCCCATTCGGGCCAGCCGCGGCGGGCGATCGCGACCTCTGCGTCGACATCGCTGATCGCGCCGCGCCAAAGCTCTTTTCCGGTGGCGGGTTCGAAGGAAAGCAGGGCTTCGCTCATGGTCGCTCGCCTCTTATCGGTGAAAGCCGCCCGCGGCAACCGGCGGCGGCGCGGGATGGCTTGCGCGGCGCGCCGGGTTGGCGATAGACGCAGCAGGGCGTCCGTGCGGACAGGAAGGGGACCCGCCATTTTGGCAAGACAGGATCATCGCCGCGAGTGGGACGACCATTATTGGTGGTCGGCCGACGGCGTCCGGCTGCACGCGCGCCTCTATCCCGGCCCGGAGGAGGCGGCCGCGCTGCCGCCGATCCTGTGCATGCCGGGGCTCGCGCGCAACGCCCGCGACTTCGAGGCGGTGGCGCCGCACATGGCGGCGCGGCGGCGCGTGATCGTCGCCGAATTCCGCGGCCGCGGCGAAAGCGCCTATGCGAAGGACCCGATGACCTATGTCCCGCTGACCTATGTTCAGGACATGGTGGCGCTGCTCGACGAACTGGGGATCGGGCGCTTCGCGACCGTCGGGACCTCGCTTGGCGGGCTGGTGTCGATGCTGATGGCGGCGAGCCTGCCGGGGCGGCTGGCCGGCGCGTTGCTCAACGATGTCGGGCCCGAACTCGAAAGCGCCGGGCTCGACCGCATCCGCGACTATATCGGCGTGGGGGGCAGCCAGCCGACGTGGATGCACGCTGCGCGCGCGTTCCGCGACCTGAACCACGCGGTCTTTCCGCACTATGGTATCCACGACTGGCTGCGGCTGACCAAGCGCACCCATCGGCTGACCCCGGAGGGGCGGATCGTCGCCGATTACGACAAGCAGATCGCCGCGCCGCTGCGCCTGCCCGCCGGCGACGGGGTCGACCTGTGGCCCGCCTATCGCGCCTTCGGCGACGCGCCGGTGCTGATCCTGCGCGGGGCGCTGTCGGACATATTGGCGGGAAGCGCGGCCGCGAAGATGGCGGCGGCCCTGCCGGGCGCGCGGCTGGTCGAGGTGCCCGGCGTCGGCCATGCCCCGACGATGGACGAACCCGAAGCGCGCGCGGCGATCGACGCGTGGATCGCGGACCTGCCCGCGGCGTGAAGGACCGGCCCGCGATCGCGCGCGAGCGTCCGGTTCGCCCCGCGATCGCGCGCGATCGCCCGGTTCGCATCGTCCACCTCCACTCCAGCTTTTCGCTGGGCGGCAAGGAGGCGCGGGCGGTGCGGCTGATGAACCTGATGGAGGATCGCGCGCGGCACGTCGTGCTGTCGGCGGTGCCCGGCGCGCTCGGCGCGCGCGACGCGATCGCGCCGGGCATCGACGTGCGTTTCCCCGCCGACGCGCCGTCGCTCGCCGGGCGGCCGTCGCTGACGCGCTACCGCGAGATCGCGCGCTACTTGCAGGATTTCGATCTCGCGCTCAGCTACAATTGGGGCGCCATGGACGGGGTGATGGCGCATCGGCTCCATCGGCGTCGCCTGCCGGGCCTGATCCATCACGAGGACGGGTTCAACGAGGACGAAAGCACGCGGCGCAACCGGAAGCGCAATCTGTTCCGTCGCCTTGCGCTGCGTTCGGCGGAGGCGCTGGTCGTGCCATCGACGCTGCTCCAGCGGATCGCCGCCGCCGAATGGGGCGTTGCCGACCGCACCCGGCTGATCCGCAACGGCATCGACGTCGCCGCCTATGGCCGCGCGCCGGACGTGCCGATCCCCGGCCTCGTCCGGCGTGAGGGCGAGGTGGTGATCGGCACCGTTGCCGGGCTGCGCAAGGTAAAGGACCTGCCCCGCCTCGTGCGCGCGGTGGCGGCGCTGCCGCCGCACGTACGGCTCGCGATCGTCGGCGAGGGGCCGGATCGCGACGCGATCGCTGCGGAGGGGGCGGCGTGCGGCATCGCCGACCGTCTCGTCATGCCCGGTTTCATGGCGCAGCCGGCGCGCTGGATCGGCCATTTCGACCTGCTCGCGTTGTCGTCGCTCAGCGAACAGGCGCCGATCGCAGTGATCGAGGCGATGGCGGCTGGGCTTCCCGTCGTCAGCCCCGATGTCGGCGACGTCGCGGCGATGGTGTCGGACGCGAACCGGCCGTTCGTCGCCGGCGACGAAAGCGCGTTTCGTGCCGCACTGGCGCGGATGGCGAGCGACGGCGCATTGCGGGCGGCCGTCGGCGCGGCGAATCGGCGCGCGGCGGCCGAACGCTTCGACGAATCAACGATGGTCGCGGCCTATGAAAAGCTTTATGCTCGACCGCTGGGTGGATATGGCCTGTTCGGCGGCGAACGGGTCGCGATCGATTGACAAAGGGGGCCGTCTTCCGCTTACGGAAACGGAAAATGGGGGCCGGAGCCGAGCAGGCGGTTGGCCGAGAGAAAGAGGTATAGAGTGTTCAAAGGTTTGAAGCCCATCCTTTACGGCGGCCGCGAAGTCTGGCCGCTGGTCGAGGGGGGCAAGGGCGTGTCGGCGACCAACCACGCCTCCAGCGGTGCCTGGGCCGCGGCGGGCGGGATCGGCACGGTTTCGGCGGTCAACGCCGACAGCTATGACGCGGAGGGCAAGATCGTCCCGCAGGTCTATCGCGCGCTGACGCGGCGCGAGCGGCACGACGAGCTGGTGCAATATGCGATCGACGGCGCGGTCGAGCAGGTGACGCGCGCCCACGACATCGCCGGCGGCCAGGGTGCGATCAACATCAACGTCCTGTGGGAAATGGGCGGGGCGCAGCGCGTGCTCGAAGGCGTGCTCGAACGAACGAAGGGGCTCGTCACCGGCGTCACCTGCGGCGCGGGCATGCCCTACAAGCTCAGCGAGATTGCGGCGCGGCACAATGTCCATTATCTGCCGATCATCTCGTCGGCGCGCGCCTTCCGCGCCTTGTGGAAGCGCGCCTACAACAAGGTCGCCGACCTGATGGCGGCGGTGGTGTACGAGGACCCGTGGCTCGCCGGCGGCCACAACGGCCTGTCGAATGCCGAGGACCCGCTGAAGCCCGAGGATCCCTATCCGCGCGTCAAGGCGCTGCGCGACACGATGCGCGCAGAGGGGATTGCCGATAGCGTGCCGATCGTGATGGCGGGCGGCGTCTGGTATCTGCGCGACTGGGAGGACTGGATCGACAATCCCGAACTCGGCCAGATCGTCTTCCAGTACGGCACGCGGCCGCTGCTGACGCAGGAAAGCCCGATCCCGCAGGCGTGGAAGGATCGCTTGCGCACCCTCGAAGACGGCGACGTGCTGCTCCACCGCTTTTCGCCCACCGGCTTTTATTCGAGCGCGGTGCGCAACCCCTTCCTGCGCGACCTCGAGGCGCGCTCGGAACGCCAGATTCCCTATTCGAAGCAGCAGGCGGGCGACCATGTCGTCCAGCTCGACGCCGGGGTGAAGGGCAAGAATTTCTGGGTCACCCCGCACGACCGCGACCGCGCGCGGGGCTGGGTCGCCGAAGGCTATACCACCGCGCTCAAGACCCCCGACAATACGGTGGTCTTCGTCACCGAGACCGACAAGGCCACGATCCGCAAGGATCAGGCCGACTGCATGGGTTGCCTGTCGCATTGCGGCTTCTCGTCGTGGAAGGACCATGACGATTATTCGACCGGCTATCTCGCCGACCCGCGCAGCTTTTGCATCCAGAAGACGCTGCAGGACATCGCGCACGGCGGCGACGTCGAACAGAATCTGATGTTCGCGGGCCACGCCGCGTTCAATTTCAAGACCGACCCCTTCTACTCGAACAACTTCACCCCGACGGTGAAGGAACTGGTGGACCGCATCCTGACGGGGGATTGAATATGCCCCGTCATTGCTTCGCTGCGCTCGCAATGACAAGCCTCTATTGAGTTGAGACCATGCGCGAACGTCAGTCGGCGGTCTATATCATGGCGAGCCGGCGCAACGGGACGCTGTATACTGGCGTCACCTCGAACTTGGCGCAGCGCGTGTGGCAGCATCGCGAAGGATAGGGCGGCTTTTCCGGTCGTTATGACTGCGGGATGCTTGTGCGGTTTGAAATTCACGCAACCATGGAATTTGCCATTGCGCGGGAAAAGCAACTTAAAGCTGGCCGCGCGAAGAAACTGGCGCTGATTGAGGCGGAAAATCCGCTCTGGCGCGATTTGTGGCCTGACATTCTCGACGGCAGCGAGTGACACTCTGGATTGCTTCGCTTCGCTCGCAATGACGGAGTTTCATAGCGCACCGTCATTGCGAGCGAAGCGAAGCAATCCAGAGCGGCTCAACGCGCCCGTTGGGAAACTACACCCACCCCTCCAGCACCTGGTCCGGCGGCCGGTGGCCGTCGGCCCAGGCGCGGATGTTGGCGATGACCTTTTCGCCCGACGCCTCGCGCCCCTCGATCGTGGCCGAGGCGAGGTGCGGCAGCAGTACCGCATTGTCGAGCGTCAGCAGTTCGGGATCGACCACCGGTTCCTGCGCATAGACGTCGAGCCCGGCGCCCGCGATGCGGCGGCTCTTCAGCGCCGCGATCAGCGCCTTTTCGTCGATGATTTCGCCGCGCGCGGTGTTGATCAGATAGGCGGTCGGCTTCATTGCCGCGATCCGTGCCGCGTTCACCATCTCGTGCGTCTCGCTGGTGTGCGGGCAGTGGATCGTCACCACGTCGCTGATCCGCAGCAGCGTGTCGACGCTCGCATGATAGCTCGCGCCCAGTTCGTCCTCGATCGCTTCGGGCAGGCGCCGGCGGTTGTGATAGTGGATCGACAGGCCGAAGGCGCGGGCGCGGCGCGCGACCGCCAGCCCGATGCGCCCCATGCCGATGATGCCGAGCAGCTTGCCCCCGACGCGGCGGCCGAGCATCGTGCTGGGCGCCCAGCCTTCCCACCGGCCCGATCGCATCAGCTTCTCGCCCTCGGCCAGCCGGCGCGGGACCGACAGGATCAGCGCCATCGTCATGTCCGCGGTATCCTCGGTGAACACGCCGGGGGTGTTCGCGACCATGATGCCCTTCGCGCGCGCCGCGGCCAGGTCGATATGGTCGACGCCGGCGCCGAAATTGGCGATCAGCTTCAGCCGCTCGCCCGCCGCCGCGATGATCTCCGCGTCGATGCGGTCGGTCACCGTCGGAACGAGCACGTCGCAATTCTGCACCGCGGCGCGCAGTTCGTCGATCGTGAAGGCGCGGTCGCGCGCTGAGAGGGTGACGTCGAACAGCTCGGCCATGCGCCCTTCGACGTGCGGCATGAGCTGGCGGGTGACGATGACGCGCGGGCGCCGGGGACGGGAGGAATCGGACATGACCGCCGATAGAGCGTGCCGCGGCGAAGGGGTCAAGAGGGGCGGGCGCGACGAAGCCTGTGGACGAACCGTGCCGCACGCGCCGCGAGCGGTTGAAAAAGCAGGCGGAGTTTGACAAGGCATCGGCCATGAAAAGCCGCCAGATTCTCGCTGTGCTGGCGCTGGTGGCCGTAGTCGGCCCCGCCGCCGCCCAGTCCGACCCGCAACTGCCCTATTGGGCCTCGATCAGCGTCGACGAGGCGCGGATGCGCAAGGGGCCATCGCCCGATGTGCCGGTGATCTGGGAATATCGCCGCAGGGATCTGCCGGTGAAGGTGATCGCGCGGCACGAACTGTGGCGCAAGGTCGAGGATCCCGACGGCACCCGCGGCTGGATGGCGGCGCGGCTGCTCAGCCGCACGCGCACGGCGATCGTCACCGGCGGAACCCGCCCGATGCGCGAATCGCCGAACGAATCCGCGCCCGTCGCCTATCGTGCCGAAGCCGGCGTCGTCGGTCGGATCAGCGATTGCCGCGACGGCTGGTGCCGCTTCGACGTCAAGGGCCGCCGCGGCTGGATCGAAACCGCCCATATCTGGGGCGATTGATTTTTCGCGCACGCGCGGTCGATCGGGGCCGCCATTAATCGAATTTTATGCGCGCGCCGCTAACAGGCGGACCATGAACGCATCCCTCCATCGTGAACCCGAATCGCAGGGTTTCGACGACGCGTCCTGGCTGCTCATCGGGCTCTGCCTGCTGTTCCTGATCGCTTTCCAGCTTGCCGCGCCCTTCGCTTTTGCGGCGAACGGCTTCGCCGGATCGGCCGCGATGATCGGCCTGCTGTGGACCACCGACCGCTTCTATACCCGCTATCGCGTCCGCCCGGCCTTTGCCGCGCTGGTCACGTCGGTCATGCTGATCATCCTCTTCTCGATCGTTGGCGGCATCCTCAGCTATCTGGTCGCCGCGCAGGGCGGGGCGCTCTGGGATGCGCGGCTTCAGCGCTGGGACCTGGCGCTCGGCTTCGACTGGCTCGGCTATGCGCGCTGGGTCAACGATCATCCGACGCTCGCCACCCTCTATCGCTGGGCCTATGTCAGCATGATCCCGCAGCTTCTGGTGATGGTGCTCGCCCTGACCGCCACTAACCGGCTGCGCGAGATGCGGATCGCGATATGCGCCGCGATTCTCGCGGGGCTGGCGGCGGTGCTGCTTTCGGGCCTGACGCCGGCGGTCGGAAATTATATCCACCTGAACCTTGGTCCCGGCGATCTGCCGAACCTGCGGCCCGCGGCGGCCGTCGTCCACTACGCCGACCTGACGGGGCTGCGCGACGGCAGCTTGCGTCTGATCGACGTGACGCGGATCGAGGGGATCATCACCTTTCCCAGCTATCATTCCGCGCTCGGCGCGATCTTCATCTGGGGATTTGCGCAGCTGGGCCGCGCCGGATGGGCGGGGATGCTGTGGGCCGGTCTGATGCTGTTGGCGACGCCGATCGACGGCGCGCATTATCTGGTCGACGTTCTCGCGGGGATCGCGCTGGCCGCGGCGGCGCTGATCGCGGCCGGTCGGCTGGTGCGCCGCCCGTGGCTCCGGCCGGTTGCCAAAGCCGCCGGCGACAAGGCCCCGCTGCCGGCGCCCTCGACCCTTCCGGCCTGACCCTTCTTGGTCAGGACAAGGAAAAAGGGCCGGGCGCGAACGCCCGACCCTTCGCCCGCCCGCCGGTGATCAGCGCCAGCGGAAGTGGTTGCGGTAAACCTTCATCACCTTGCCGCTGCGCACATTGACCAGCAACAGGTCGTTGTAGTGGCGGACATAGGCGAGGTTGCGGCCCGCACGCGGCACGCCCCAGCGGCTGTCGTAATTCAGGCGATAGGCCGGCGCGTAATAGTTGGAACGCAGCGTCGAACCGGCGCGGAACTGCTGATATTTGAACGGGGCGCGCCAGTTCTGATAGCGATTGTCGCGGCGCCAGTCGCGGACGTCCTGGCGATATTCGCGCTTCGCGTCGCGCACGTCGCGCTGGTTGCCGTGCGTCTGCGCATAGCGGATGTCCTGCCGGTCGCGGCGCAGCTCGTGGGTCTGGGCCTGCGCCATCGCGGGAACCATCATCGCGGCAATCAGGCCGGCGGTGAGAATTTTATTCTTCATGGTGCCATTCCTTTGATCGGTCACGGGGGAGGGGATCTGCCCGATGACAGGGAAAGGATTAGGCGAGTCGGTTTGAACGAACCCGGAATGCCGCGTTTATCTTCGGCTCATCAGTGTCGCAGTTTGTCGCGGTCGAATGGCGAGAGGATGCGGCCCGTGCACCGTTTTTGCGTCGTCACCCGAGGAGCGAAGCGCCGTGGCAATCCAGAGTGGGCGGTGACCGCCCTCTGAATTGCTTCCCCGGATCGGCTCGGCAATATCCCTTTTCGACAGGTAACCGTTCCCCGGCGAAAGCCGGGGTCCATGCCGAGCGGTGCCATGCCATCTGGGCCCCGGCTTTCGCCGGGGAACAGGCCCCTACTTGCCTTAAGGATATATATGTCGATCAGGTCGGCGGTCGCAAAGACGAAGTCTATGCTCTGTCAGACCAGTTCGACCGCCACCGCCGTGGCCTCGCCGCCGCCGATGCACAGGCTCGCGATGCCGCGCGTCTTGCCGTGACGCTGGAGCGCCGCGATCAGCGTCGTGATGATGCGCGTGCCGCTCGCGCCGATCGGGTGGCCGAGCGCGGTCGCGCCGCCGTGGACGTTGATCCTGTCGTGCGGAATGCCCAGATCGTGCATCGCGAACATCGCGACGCAGGCGAAGGCCTCGTTGACCTCGAACAGGTCGACATCGGCAATCGACCAGCCCGCTTTTTCCAGCACCTTGTTGATCGCGCCGACCGGGGCGACGGTGAAATCCTTGGGCTCCTGCGCATGCGCGGCGTGGGCGACCAGCTTCGCGACCGGCTTCGCGCCCTTCGCATCGGCGACCGACTGGCGCGTCAGAACGACTGCGGCGGCGCCGTCGGAAATCGACGAGCTGGTCGCGGCGGTGATCGTGCCGTCCTTGGCGAAGGCGGGGCGCAGCGTCGGAATCTTGTCGGGGTTGCCCTTGCCGGGCTGTTCGTCGGTGTCGACGACGACTTCGCCCTTGCGCGTGGTCAGCGTCACCGGGGTAATCTCGGTGGCGAAGGCGCCGCCCGCGATCGCCGCCTGCGCGCGCTTCAGTGATTCGATCGCATAATCGTCCTGCGCCTGCCGGCTGAGTTGATAGGCGTCGGCGGTGTCCTGTGCGAAGGTGCCCATCGCGCGGCCCGCCTCATAGGCATCCTCGAGCCCGTCGAGGAACATATGGTCATAGGCGGTGTCGTGGCCGATCCGCGCGCCGGAGCGATGCTTCTTGAGCAGATAGGGCGCGTTGGTCATCGATTCCATGCCGCCCGCGACGACCAGGTCGATGCTGCCCGCCGCCAGCGCCTCGGCGCCCATGATCACGGTCTGCATGCCCGAACCGCACACCTTGTTGACGGTGGTCGCCTGCACCGACTTGGGCAGGCCCGCCTTGATCGCCGCCTGCCGCGCCGGTGCCTGGCCCAGCCCGGCGGGGAGGACGCAGCCCATGTAGATGCGCTCGACATCCTCGCCCTTCACCCCGGCGCGCTCGACCGCCGCCTTGACCGCGGTCGCGCCCAGATCGGTCGCACTCGCGTCCGAAAGCACGCCCTGCATGCCGCCCATCGGGGTGCGGGCATAGGAAAGAAAGACGACGGGATCGGTTGCGGTCATGATGCGAGACTCCGGTGGAAAAGGTCGGACGCCGGTCTAGCGGAAATGCTGCACGTGCGAAAGAAGATTGAGCCGTATCGTCGATCGAGCGCCGGGCGATGACGGAACCCGGCCACCGTCCGTCTTCAGCCGAGCGACGACCGCCAGTCGCGTGGAGTCATGCCGAAGCGGCGGCGAAAGGCTTTGGTGAAGGCGGACGGGTCTTCGTAGCCGCTTTGCAGGGCGACCTCGCCGATGTCCAGGCTCAGGTCGCGCAGCAACTGGCGCGCACCGTTCAGCCGGACATCGCGAATATATTCCGCTACGGCCACTCCGCGCCGATCGAACAGGCGATAGAGGCGGGCGCGCGAGCAATGAAGCGCCTGCGCGACCGCGCCGACCGTCAGGCGCGTATCAGCGCGATGCTGATCGATAAAGCGGCAGGCGGCGGCGAACAGCGATCGGTCGGCCATGGGCCGGTTCACCCCGAACCGCTCGCCGCATTGTGCAAGATAGGCGCGGACCAACAACCCGAGCGAATCCATGGCCGCACCCGATGCCGCGGCGTCCATCTTCGGGCCGAGTTGCGCTATCGCCCGCAGGTCGATCGCAATCATTCGCGCCAGCGGCGTATCGGGAAGGCGCATCAGGGGGTCGTCTCCCCGCAAGGAGGACAGGCCGGTTGCCCGGTGCACCAACGCGCGAGGCAACGAGATATAGAAAGCGCGATAACCGGCGGGCGAATTCGCCGTGCGTGCGCGCTGCGCGTCGAACAGGGCGATGCCGGACGCGTGTGAAAAAAGGGTCCGGCCGTCGCCGCGGTCGGTCACCTCGATCGCGCCGCCGCTGACCAGCGCCAGGCACATGTCCCGCTCGTCTACTTCGGTAAACCGGGCTTTAGTGGGAGCGCAGACCGTTTCGGAAAAGCCGATCCCGTCGTCTCCCTCGCAGCCGATGACGCCCGCGCCATAGTGGCTGTGATCGAGCAGCGGCATCGGCGCCAGATCCACCTCGGGGAAATGCGATCGCCAGAATTCGAATGCATCGTCCGGAGCGACACCGTTCGTATTGACCGAAAAGAAACGCGCCGCCCGTTGAGCGCTCAAATTGCGTTTTTTCTCCATATTCGCCCCCCCTTTTTTCTAGCGTATCTCTCGATGGCGTTCAACTGGCCGGGATTCGCTTCATCGAGACAAGCGGCCGAAGGCTGGAACAGCCGCACTAACGGCCGGGCATCCGCCGCGTCTATGCAGGCGACCGATTTGATCTGCGGCCGGGGCCCGACGCGCCCGGTCTGACCAAGGAGGTAGAGATGGGGCGATTGTCGAATGAGTTTCACAAAGTCAGCGCTGCCGCACGCGCGGAACGTCGGCTGCGTCTGGTCCGCCGGGATCGTTTCATATGGCCGGGAAGCGTCCTGGGGGCCGCCGGCTTCCTGTTCGCCCTGTCGCCTTCGGCGGCCCTTGCGGACGATCCGGGCTATACTTTGTGTCCGGGTGGTTTGATCAGTTTCACCGGCTTTTGCCCCGCCGATCCTCCACAACCGACCCCAACCCCGACCCCAACCCCGACCCCAACCCCGACCCCAACCCCAACCCCAACCCCGACCCCAGCCCCGACCCCAACCCCAACCCCAACCCCGACTCCCACGCCGGTCGATCCAGAGGCGAGCTTCGCCACCGGCGATCTGTCGGTGGCGATGGGCGAAGGCGCTGTCGCCGTCGGCGTGTCGAACACGGCCAGCGGTCAGCGCGCCATCGCGGTTGGGACGGCCAATCTGGCGGATGGCTCGAACGGCGTCGCCATAGGCGCCGCCAATGAGGCGCTCGGACAAACGAATGTGGCGATGGGGATGCAGAATGTCGCGGACGGCGCGGCCGTCTCGGTCGCGGCCGGTATCGGCAATCACAGCTCCGCCACCGGAAGCACCGCATTGGGCATCGCAAACACCGTGAGCGGCATAGTAAGCTCCGCTTTCGGTTACGGCAATGGCGCATCCGGTACATTCAGCCATGCCATCGGCACCTACAGCACCGCGCTGGGCGACTACAGCACCGCGCTGGGCCTGAATGCCGCCACCGGCGTGAGCGCCGCCGGCGGCCTGGCGCTGGCTGGCTGGTACGACCGGAACGGCGACGGCAACTTCCTGTCCCCCGATTATCTGAACGTCGACACCGACGAAACCGCAGCGGCAATGGGTATAAGCGCCGTCGCGGTAGGCAGCGGTGTTCGCGCGTCGGGCGACTACAGCAGTGCGTTCGGCGTCAACGCCATCGCCATCGCGACCGGTTCCACGGCCATCGGTTTCGGAGCAGTCGGAGACGTCGCGGGCGCGCTTTCGGTCGGTTCGATTGATGCCCCCGGACGCATCGTTCATGTCGCCGCCGGGCAAAGCGGAACCGACGCGGTCAATTTGGGGCAACTCGATGCCGTGTCCCAGCGCGTTTCCCAACTGGAAACCAGCATTCCGTCAGGTGTCGTCGCTGGCCTTGGCACGCTCGCGCTTGGCAACGGATCGAATGCGTCCGGCGACACATCGCTCGCGATGGGGGGCAATGCGTCATCGCAGGGAACGCAAGCCGTTGCCATCGGCGCCTCTTCGGCGGCGTCGGGGGAGCAGGCGCTCGCCCTCGGGGGCAAGGCGGATGCGGCAGGCAAGACATCCATCGCTATCGGATCGGGTGCACGCACGGGTGGCCGGAGCTTCGATATCCTTTCGATTCCGACGGGCCCGATCCTGTTCGCAGCCGCGGCTGCGGTTGAAGACGAGAGTGCGAATGATGCCATCGCCATCGGGACAGATGCTTCGGCGAGCGCCGACGACGCCATAGCGATCGGCAAGGGCGCTTCGGCGTCTGCTGCAGGCGCTATCGCATTCGGCGCCGGATCGCTGGCGGATACGGCGAACACGCTGTCGGTCGGCAACGCGTCGCAGACTCGCGTCATCACCCGCGTTGGAGCGGGCGCAATCGATGAAAACAGCAGCGACGCCGTGACGGGCGCCCAGCTTTATGACACCAACCAGGCCGTGGCGGGACTGGAAGGGCGTGTCGCTACGCTGGAAGATCAGGCGGGTGCGGCGGTTCAGTCGAGCGTCGCGGCAACCTCTGCAGCGCGGGATGCCGCGCAGTCGGCCAATTTGGCCGCTGCGGGCGCAACGACCGCCGCAGCGGATGCCGTGAATGCGGCGGCAGGTGCCCGCACCGCTACGGTCGAGGCAACCGCTGCGGCTGAGGATGCACGCAGCGCGGCACAGGAGGCCCGCGTCTCGCTTGCCCGGACCGAGCATATCGCCATCAGCGGTGAGGGCGACGCACCGGTCGCCAGTGGTCCCAATGCGGTTGCCATCGGTGGCGGCGCTCAGGCTACGGACGGCAACGCGGTGTCGATCGGCTTCGGCAATATCGCCTCTGGCAATGGGGCCGTTGCCATTGGCGACCCCAATGTCGCAACCGGAACCGGCGCGGTTGCCATCGGCGAAGACAATGTCGCGACGGGTATCGGCGCCATTGCTCTTGGCAATGCCAATCAGGCCTATGGCGCCGGCGCGGTTGCGCTGGGCAATGGTGCAAGCGCCACCGGTGACGGCGCGGTCGCCATCGGCCCCGATGCGGTGGCCGGGCGCGCCAATCAGGTGGCGCTGGGTAGCGCGCGCTCGACATACAAGCTGGCGGGCATCGCGTCGGACGCCAGTCGTGCCGCCCAGCAGGGCGCGGTCAGTCTCGTGACGTCCGACATCGCGGGCAATCTTGCGACGCTCGATCTCGACGTCAACGCTCTCCAGAATTTGGGAAACAGGCTCGATGCGATCGAAAGCGGCGTTAACGCGATCGGCAGCGCCCTGAACCGCGCGACACGCCGTGCTGACGGCGGGATTGCCACGGCCATGGCGTTGGGCGGAACGGTGATGCCCGCCGATGTCGACTTCGCCCTGTCGTTCAATCTGGCGACTTTCCGCGGGCAGCAGGGATTTTCAGGGTCTCTGGTGGCCCGTATCAGCGAGCGTGTCTGGGTATCGAGTGGCATCGCCGGATCGACCGTCGGAGGATCGACGGGCGCGCGCGCCGGTATCACGTTCGGCTGGTAGGGAGGGGCATGATGAGCAATCCTCCTCTCCTGCGTCCGCCTGCCGGCGAGGGGAGGAGGGCGGTGGCCCCCGTGGTTTTTGCCGAAAACCGCTGACCTACAATCGTTCGCTGCGTTATTCTTGCATGCTTTCCACGCTTCGGTGTGCTCCTGTCCTACGCGGCGGCCCATCGGCTTAAAGTCGTAAAAGGGCACAGTTTCGTACCCTGCTTGTAGGGCTTTTCGTCCCCCGTCGCTCGAATAAGGCGCCAGCGTTTCTCGTTCCAGTGTGAAGTTGCACGGTTTTCCGGCCTTCCGCCCAGTTGCGCGCGCGTCAGGCGGGTTTCATCTTGCAACCCGCCGCGCGGCATGGTCAATTGCCGGCCGCAAGTCATAGGGGAGACGGTCATGGCCACCGCCATCAAGCAGGATATCGCCGGGGAAGCCGCCCGCATGCAGCAGGTCCTTGCCGCGCAGAAGGCGAGCTTCACCGCCGCCATGCCCGAAAGCCTCGCGGTGCGCCGCGACCGCATCGATCGCGCCATCGCGCTGCTCGTCGATCATGCGGAAGATTTCGCCAAGGCGGTCAGCGAGGATTTCGGCCATCGCAGCCGCGAGCAGACGCTGATGACCGACATCATGCCCTCGGTCAGCGCGCTCAAGCATGCGAAGAAGCATCTCGCGAACTGGGCGAGGGGGGAGAAGCGCAAGCCGACCTTCCCGCTCGGCCTGCTCGGCGCGAAGGCCGAGGTCATGTACCAGCCCAAGGGCGTCGTCGGCGTCGTGAGCCCGTGGAACTTCCCGATCGGCATGGTGTTCGTGCCGATGGCCGGCATCCTCGCCGCGGGCAATCGCGCGATGATCAAGCCGAGCGAGTTCACCGAGAATGTCTCGACGCTGATGGCGCGGCTCGTTCCCGACTATTTCGACGAAAGCGAGATGGCGGTGTTCACCGGCGATGCGGAGGTCGGCATCGCCTTCTCGAAGCTCGCCTTCGACCATCTGATCTTCACCGGCGCGACGAGCGTCGGACGGCACATCATGCGCGCCGCCGCCGAAAATCTGGTGCCGGTGACGCTCGAACTCGGGGGCAAGTCGCCGACCTTCATCGGGCGCAGCGCGAACAAGGACCTGGCGGGACAGCGCGTCGCGATGGGCAAGCTGATGAACGCCGGACAGATCTGCCTCGCGCCCGACTATCTGCTTGTTCCCGACGATCAGGAGGCGGCGGTGATCGACGGCGTCGCCAAGGGGGCGGCCGCGCTCTATCCGACCCTGCTCGCCAACGACGACTACACCTCGGTCGTCAACACGCGCAATTACGACCGGCTGCAATCCTACCTTGCCGATGCGCGCGACAAGGGCGCCGAGGTGATCGAGGTCAATCCTGGGAACGAGGATTTCGCCAGTTCGAACGGCCACAAGATGCCGCTCCACATCGTCCGCGGCGCGACCGACGAGATGAAGGTGATGCAGGAAGAGATTTTCGGTCCGATCCTGCCGGTGCGCACCTATCGAACGATCGACGATGCCATCGACTATGTGAATGCGCACGACCGTCCGCTCGGCCTCTATTATTTCGGCCAGGACCGAAGCGAGGAGGAGCGCGTGCTTACCCGCACCATCTCGGGCGGCGTCACCGTCAACGACGTGCTGTTCCACAACGCGATGGAGGATCTGCCCTTCGGCGGGGTCGGACCGTCGGGTATGGGCAATTACCACGGGGTCGACGGCTTCCGCACCTTCAGCCACGCGCGCGCCGTCTATCGTCAGCCCAAATTCGACGTCGCGGGGCTGGCGGGTTTCAAGCCGCCCTATGGCAAGGCGACCGAAAAGACGCTGGCGCGCGAGCTCAAGAAATAGGGAGACACGGCGCGCCGGCCGAGGCGTCGCGAAGCCGACGATAGGCTATGGTCATCCCCCGCGCGCATCCTTATAGGGGCGAATCTGTCGATCGGCCCGCCGGGCGGTCGCCGTGCGGGTGTGGCGGAATTGGTAGACGCAGCGGATTCAAAATCCGCCTCTGGCAACAGAATGCCGGTTCGAGTCCGGCCACCCGTACCAGCTTTTCCGTGATTGTCAGAGCATCG
>NZ_BCUA01000049.1 GCF_001591045.1 Sphingopyxis granuli NBRC 100800
GGCTTTCGCCGGGGACCGGTTACCTGTGGAAAAGGAATAATTGCCGATCGGATCTGGGATCGCAAGGACGAGCGTCTGGAACATGGGAGCGAACCTCACAGCGTACGGATCAGTCGCACCGCGACCGCGGCCCAGGGCGGATTGCTCACCACCTGCTGCCGCTGCCCGACCCCGAGCGGCAGCAGATGAAGCTTTTCGCCGTCGACGTTGAGCAGGCGGGCGAAGATGTAGCGCCCGGCGGGGCGCGGCACGAGCAGGTCGCGGTTGAGCGCAGCAGTCCAGTCGCCCTCGATCCGCCGGCACCAGATTTCGTCGCCCGCGCGATAGTCGCCGATCGACGAGGTGACGCGCACCGCGACCATGTCCTCGCCCGGCCGCGCGGTCAGCGCCTGCTCGACCCGCGTCGGCGCCTGCGCGCCGTCGGCGCCGAGCAGCGCGGTGATCGTAAGCTGCGCGTCCTGCGGAAGCCGGACAAGTTCGGCCGCCTCGACACCCAGCGCTTTCGCGATCCGGTTCATCCAGCCGAGTGAAAGCGTGCGCGTGCCGGTTTCGAGCCGGCCGATCGTCTGCGCGGTCGTCGGCGGATCGCATCGCTGCGCGACCTCTTCCAGCGTCAGGCCCTTTGCGCGGCGGACGGTGCGGATGCTGTTGATCATGGTGCGGCTCCGATAACCAAATCGGTTTTTTCTTTCCTACAAAATATCCAGATGTCAAGCGCGGTTTGAACGCGAATCTTTCCGGACACCCCAAAGGAGAAGCCGATGACCGCACGCCGCCTCGAAACCCGCCTCCATCCCGACGACCGGATCGATCCTGGCAAGACGGGGCCGCAGGTGATGCGGCATGTCACGGTCAATGTCGCCGAAAGCCCGATCGCCTGGCTCGCCGCGCGCGGGTTGCTGACCGCGCCGCAGCTTGCCGCGGGCGAACGGCTGCGCGCCGATTATGAGCGCGCGGGGCTGGCGGCGCGGGTGACGATGCGCTGGGATACGGCGCCGCCTGCGAAGAGCCGCGGCGGCGCGCGGGCATCGGACGCCTCGCTCGCCCGGATCGATGCGCACCGGCGCTTTCACGCGGCTATCGACCATGTCGGGCCGGGGCTCGCCGACATCTGCTGGCGCGTGATCTGCGCGGGCGAGGGGATCGGCGGCGCGGAAAAGGCGCTCGGCTGGCCGGCGCGGTCGGGCAAGCTGGTGCTGGGGCTGGCGCTCGACCGGCTGGCGCGGTTTTACGGGATAGGGTGATTCCGGATGGGGGCGGCTGCAAGCGAACCTCTCTGATCGTCATCCCGGACTTGATCCGGGATCCATTCTTTCGGCGCTGCGGGAATGGATCCCGGATCAAGTCCGGGATGACGAAAGCTGGAAACGACCGGAACACGACATTCTGCATTTCATAACGAAAGAAGGGGGTGGCCGCTTGCCACCCCCAAGTCGACGTTATCCCAGTGCCTCGACTTCCTCGGCGAGCGTCAGCCAGCGATCCTCCGCCGCCGCCTTTTCGTCGCGCAACATGTCGAGTTTCGTCGTCAGCGCGGTGAAGCGCGCGTTGTCGCGCGTGAACAGGCTGCCGTCGGACAGTTCGGTCTCGATGCTTGCCATTTCCGCTTCGATCTCCTCGATGCGGGCCGGCAGGAGGTCGTAGTCGCGCTGGTCCTTGTAGCTCAGTTTCTTGCGTGCTTGCGGCTGAGGCGGCGGGGCGGTTCCGTTCGTGGCCGTCCTGGCCTTCGCGGTCGCCGGCTTGCTGCGCTTCGCCTCCCAGTCGGCATAGCCGCCCGCGACGATGTCGACCTTGCCCGACCCGTCGAGGCCCAGCGTCACCGTCACCGTGCGGTCGAGGAAATCGCGGTCGTGGCTGACGAGCAGCACCGTTCCCTGATAATCGGCGATCACCTCCTGCAACAGGTCGAGCGTTTCGAGGTCGAGGTCGTTGGTCGGCTCGTCGAGGACGAGCAGGTTCGATTCGCGAGCGAATTCGCGCGCGAGCAGCAGGCGTGATCGCTCGCCGCCCGACAGCGCGCCGACGCTCGCCTCGGCGACCGAGGGGTCGAAAAGGAAATCCTTCAGATAGCCCTGCACATGCTTGCGCACCCCGCGCACGTCGACCCAGTCGCCGCCGTCGGCGAGGATGTCGCGCACGCTCTTTTCGGGCGACAGCAGGCTGCGCTGCTGGTCGATGACGATGCCGTCCAGCGTCGGCGCAAGCGTTACCATGCCCTCGTCGGGCCGGATCTCGCCGGTCAGCAGCTTGAGCAGGGTCGACTTGCCCGCGCCGTTCGCGCCGACGATGCCGATGCGGTCGCCGCGCTGGACGCGAAAGGTGAAATCCCTGATGATCGTGCGGCCGCCGAACGTCTTGGAGATATTCTCCGCGACGATCACCGACTTGGACCGCACGTCGTCGTTGGCGAGGCCCAGCTTGGCGACGCCGGGGCCGCCGATCATCGCGGCGCGCGTCGCGCGCATTTCCTTGAGCTTTTCCAGTCGGCCCTGGTTGCGCTTGCGCCGCGCGGTGACTCCGCGCTCCAGCCAGTGCGCCTCCAGCCGAAGCTTGGAATCCAGCTTTTGCGCGGCGCGGGCTTCCTCGGCAAACACCGCCTCGGTCCATTCGTCGAAACCGCCGAAGCCGATTTCCTTGCGGCGGATGCTGCCGCGGTCGAGCCACAGCGTCTGGCGCGTCAGACGGGTCAGGAAGGTGCGGTCGTGGCTGATCGCGACGAAGGCGCCGGTGAAGCGCGACAGCCAGGATTCGAGCCAGTCGATCGCCGCAAGGTCGAGATGGTTCGTCGGCTCGTCGAGCAGCAGCACGTCCGGGTTCTGCGCGAGCGCGCGGGCGATGGCGGCGCGGCGGCGCTCGCCGCCCGAAGCGCTGGCGGCGGCGCGGTCCATGTCGATGCCGAGCTGGTCGGCGATCGCGGCGACTTCATGCGCCTCGGGCGCGTGGTCGCCGCTGGTCGCATAGTCCATCAGCGTCGCATGGCCGGTGAAGTCGGGTTCCTGCTCCAGCAGCACGACGTGGGTGCCGGGGACGATGGTGCGCTTGCCCTTGTCGGGTTCGATGTGGCCGGCGAGCAGCTTGAGCAGCGTCGTCTTGCCGGCGCCGTTGCGGCCGATCAGCGCCAGCCGGTCGCGCGCGCCGATATAGATGTCGAGATCCTGGAACAGCCAGCCGGTGCCCTGCACCAGGCCCAGGCCTTCATAAGATAAGATCGGTGCCGCCATGATGAACGGCTCGCTACCGGTCCGTTCAGCCTCATGCAAGCGCCGCGCGGTCAAAGGCCGGAACGGGTTCGCTCCGTCGGCGTTACGGGGGGACGATCATCAGGAACCGGACCTCCGGTGAACAGGAGAATGACATGACGAAGCAGATGCTCACCGCTATGGCTGCCGGATGGATGCTGGCGGCCGCGGCGCCCGCGATCGCGCAGCAAGGGGCAGGAGGTTCGACGGTGACGACAGCGACGGCGCAGGGCCCGATTCTTTCCTTCAGCGTCAACGAAGAGGTGCGGGCGCGTCCCGACCAGGCGACGATCGGCGCCGGCGTCCAGACGACCGCGCCGACCGCGGTCGAGGCGATGCGCACGAATGCGGCGGCGATGGACAAGCTGATCGCGGCGGCGAAGAAGGCCGGGATCAAGGCCGAGGACATTCAGACGAGCGGCATCAACCTGTCGCCGCAATATGATTACAGCAATCGCACCGACGGCCAGCCGCCGCGTTTCCTGGGCTATCAGGTCACGAACAGCGTGCGCGCGACGACGGAGCGGATCGACCGGATCGGCGAACTGCTCGACACGCTCGTCGCGGCGGGCGGCACCAATATCGACGGGCCGTGGTTCGCGATGAAGGACCCCGACGCGATGCTGGTCGGCGCGCGCGGCGCGGCGATCAAGGCGGCCGAGGCGAAGGCGGCCGACTATGCGCGGCTCGCGGGTTATCGCGGCGCCGAACTGGTGTCGATCGGCGAAGGCGGCTTTTCGGGCCCGCAGCCGCCGATGCCCTATGCGCGCGGCATGGTCGCGCAGGCGGAGATGGCCAAGGCGCCGGTCGAGCCGGGGCAGGTCGGCAACACGCTGACGCTGAGCTTCCAGTATCGGCTGGTGCGGTAAAGCGCTCGAAGCGATCCCTCCCCTCCGGGGGAGGGGTGTCCCTTTTCCTGCAGGGCCTCGTTCCCCGGCGAAAGCCGGGGTCCAGAAAGGGTAGCGCTACCTCCGCGTGGACCCCGGCTTACGCCGGGGAGCAGGACCGCACTTGCTGGCGGATATACGAGGGGAGGGGCGTAGCCGGAAAATCCTGCGCAACGCCGCCGCGATGCGTCAGTCCTTGAGCTTGATCTTCCGCTCGATCCTGGCGGCGGCCTTTTCCTCGCGCTTCCGGCGGTTGAAGACGCGGCGCATGTAGCGGACGTCGGTGGCGCTCAGATGCGCCTCGGCGGCGACGAACTGCTCCTGCTCCTCTTCGCGGATATGGTGGAGATATTCGTCCTTCAATCCCGCAAACCGCCGCAGCCAGCCGGACGACGCCATGTCGCGGGCGGCGAGGTCTGCGAGCATGTCGTCGATCTCCTTGTGCTCGGCGATCGCGTGGCGCGCGAAGTCGGTGGTCTCGGGATCGCGCAGCACGCTCGACCACAGCGCCTGTTCCTCGGCCGCCGCATGCGCCTTGAGCTCCTTGATCAGTTCGCGGAACAGCCGCTGGCGGTCGGGCGACTTGCCCTCGGTCTCCTCGATCATCGCCAGCAGCGCGCGGTGGCGGTCGTGATCCTCGACCAGGCGGCCGAATATGTCGGCGTCGCCGCGGAATTTCGTCCGCGGCGTGCTGCCGATGCGCGCCGCCACGTCGGGCGCGACCGCCCGGGCTTTCGCGATCGCCTCGCTCTTGGCCTGCTGTTCCGGTTTGCGTTTCGCCGTGCTGCGGACGGCTGCTCGTGCGGTCATTCCACCCTCCCATCATGGCACCCGCGACGCTGCGCGGGCGAAAGGCTTTCGGCGATTGCCGAACGCTCTTTCAACGCCGGTTCGGGCAAGCGGTTCCGGATCGGGCGGGCCCTGCTGTTCGGCGGTCAGCCCAGTTCCCCGTCCGCCCACGGCCACGGCCGTTCGCGGAACCATTTGGTGATGATATATTTGCGCCCCTTGCGCACCTTCATCCCGTGGTGGAGCGTGTCGGGGTTCGGGGTGCCGTCGGCGCGGACATTGTTCCACGCGAGCAGCTTGCCGGTTTCGGGCTGGTGCAGCTTGCCGGTGGCGAGGAAGCGCGTCGCGCCGCCCGCCGCGGGTTCGTTGAGGTAGATCATCAGCGTCCAGCTTCGCTGGCCGGGCACCGCGCAGAAGGTTTCCCAATCGGCGCCGTGCGGATCGAAATAGTCGGTGTGCGCCTTGAACTCCTCGCCGACGTCGTAGCGCTGGCCCTGCAGCGGCTCGCCATATTCGGGCGCGATGCCGGTGAGATCGTGAAGTCGCCGGTTGACCGCGGCGACCAGCGGATCGCGATGATTGAGGTCGCAGGTCGAACTGGTGCGAAAAGCCGTGTCGCCATTGGGGTCGGCGATGGTCGAGGGATGCGCCCCCGCATCGATCCGCTCGACCAGCGCGGCGCAGGTTTCGGCATCCAGGAAATGCGGCAGCATGAACTGCGCGAGCTTCGGGCTCGGCGCGCGCCGGATGCCGGGCACCACGGCCAGCCGCTCGGCGGTGCGGTCGGCGCCGGAGGTCGCCATGTCGACATGCTCGTTTCCAGCCATGCCGCGGCTTTTACCGGCCGCGGCGCCCGCGAACAATGCTTGACGAACAGCGGTCCCCCGCCTATCGCCGCGCGCTGTCGATGGCGTTACGCCCGGCATGTGGCGATCGTAGCTCAGTTGGTTAGAGCACCGGTTTGTGGTACCGGGGGTCGTGGGTTCAAGTCCCATCGGTCGCCCCAGCTTTTCAAGGACTTAGCTCGAAAAGCACCGGAGGCCTAAGGTTCAAATGAACCCGCTTTCACGGCTGCTGACGAGTGTTCCGGCGGCCGCCGGGGAGACTTCGCATGCACCACAAACGCGGCAGATCCCGAAACCAGCGGGCCGGTTGCAAGCTTTGCAAGCCGTGGAAGGTCAACGGCATCTCGGCTCTGGCCTATGGCAGCGAAAAGTTCGGCGATCATGCCCGGCGCATGGCTGCCCGGCGCGCGATGGCCGATGTGTGAGCCGACCGCGCGCCCTCGGACGCAAAACGGCGTGACTTTATACCTCTGTTTCTTTATTACGCGTATGCGTAATTTTTGAATATGAGGTTCTGCCATGTCCGCCGTCTGGGATTTTGCCGATTTCGACGATCATGAACATGTCCACATGTTCCGCGATCGGGCGAGCGGCCTGACGGCGGTCGTCGCGGTGCATTCGACGCATCTCGGCCCCGGTGCGGGCGGGGTGCGATACTGGCGCTATCCCGACAAGGCGGATGCCATCGTCGATGCGCTGCGGCTGTCGCGCGGCATGAGCTACAAGAATGCGATGGCGGGCCTGCCGCTGGGCGGCGGCAAGGGCGTGATCCTGGCCGAGGAAGGGCAGGCGAAGAGCCCCGAACTGCTCGCGGCCTTCGGCCGTGCGGTCGAATCGCTCGGCGGCGCCTATGTCACGGCCGAGGATGTCGGCATGTCGGTCGCCGACATGGTCGAGATCGCGCGCGCGACACGCCATGTCAGCGGCCTTCCGGCGGCTGGCGACAAGGTGGGCGGCAACCCGAGTCCGCTGACCGCGCTCGGCGTCTATCTGGGCATCAAGGCGGCGATTCGCGAAAAGCTGGGCGTCGACAGCGCCAGCGGCGTCCGCGTCGCGGTGCAGGGCGTCGGCAGCGTCGGCGCCGGGGTCGCGCGGCGGCTGGCGGCCGAGGGCGCGGTGCTGACGCTGGCCGACGTCGACCTCGCCCGCGCGAAGGCGCTTGCCGAGGAACTGGGCGCCGACCTCGCCGATTCGGCGGCGATCATGGAGGTCGAGGCCGACGTGCTGAGCCCCAATGCGCTCGGCGCGATCCTGACCGAGGAGAGCATCGGGAAACTGAAGGTGTCGATCGTCGCGGGCGCCGCGAACAACCAGCTCGCGACCGAGGCCGACGGCCAGCGCCTGCACGATCGCGGCATCGTCTATGCGCCCGACTATGTGATCAACGCCGGCGGCATCATCAACGTCGCGCTCGAATATCTGGGGCAGGGCAGCCATGAAGAAGTCGAGCGCCGCATCGGGCAGATTCCGGGACGGCTCGCGGATATCTGGGCCGAGAGCCGGGCTAGCGGCACCCCTGCGTCGGACGTCGCCGACCGCATGGCGCAGGCGCTGATCGGACGCGGATAGACCAACGCCGCCCCAGCGAAAGCCGGGGCCGCTTGCAACCGTTACGCCATGCCGATAGCGGCCCCGGCTTTCGCTGGGCGACGATTGCCGGCTGGCGCGGCCTATGATTTCCGCTAAGCCAGCGCGCGATGAAGCGGCATTTCTTTCTTGTCAGCGGCTGGGCTTCGTTGGGCCTCGGGGCGCTGGGCGCCTTCCTGCCGCTGCTGCCGACGGTGCCCTTCGTCATTCTGGCCGCCTTCTGCTTCGCGCGCTCGTCGCCGCGGCTCGAAAGCTGGCTGATCACGCATCCGCGCTTCGGCCATCACATCGTCGCGTGGCGCGAAAAGGGCGCGATCAGCCGCCGGGGCAAGCTCGCCGCGACCGCGGCCTTCGCGTTCAGCATCGTGCTGGCGGCGATCTTTTCGCCATGGCCGTGGGTGATGGCACCGGTGATCGCCGCCGCCGTCACCGGAAGCTGGATATGGACGAGGCCGGAAGCATAGCTCCCGGCCTCGCCGATTTTCCATCCGGCCGCGCGGTCAGAAATCGACCGACACGCGCCCATAGACGAAGCGCCCGCTGAACCCGAACGGCGAGAAGGACGAATAGGGCAGGAAGCTGTTGTTCGCGCCATAATCGACCCCGTTCACCAGCCCGAAGGGCAGGCGGTCGGGATATTCGTCGAGCAGGTTGTTCGCGCCGACCGCGATCTGCACCGGCTGGACCGGGCGGAAGCGGACTTCCAGATCGACCACCCACTTCGGCGACAGCGTGATGTCGCCCGGCGCGTCGCCCGCCGCGATGCGGATGTCGTCGCGGATCGCGGGATTGTTGAGCGTGACGGGGTTGCCGTCGGCCGCCACGGCCGTCACGCTGTCGGGCAGGAACACCTTGCCGTAGCGATTGGCGTTCAGCGTCATGCCGAACTTGCCGATGTCCCACGTCAGTCCGGCGTTGAACTTGTTGCTCGGCTGACCGTCGGTCAGACGCAGCGATTCCTGCCGCGCGAACAGGCGCTGCGCGGTGAAGGCGCTGAAGACGCGGCGATCGGTGATCTTGGTGTCGTTCAGATTATAGCCGACGTTCAGGCGCAGCGTGCCGAGACCGAAATCGGGAACGCGATAGCTGCCGACGATGTCGAGACCCTGCGTGCGCGTGTCGACGCCGTTGACGAAGAAGCGCGCCGACGTTCCCGGAACATTGGCGGCCTGCAGAAGCGCCAGGACGTCCGCTCCCGACAGCGTCTCGGTCAGCGTGATGCGGTCCTTGATCTTGATCCGGTAGTAATCGACCGTCACGTTCAGCCCCGGCACCATGTCGAACACCAGGCCGCCGCCGAAGTTGACCGACTTTTCGGGCTTGAGCGGCTGCGCGCCGAGCGCGATCGCGATCGGCGACGAGACGGGGAAGGTGCCGACTTCGACCAGCGTTCCGCCCTGGCTGATCGTCGAGGTGGTCGAGAAATACTGCTGCGCCATGCCCGGGGCACGGAAGCCGGTCGAGACCGATCCGCGCAGGGCGAGGCCGTCGACGGGCTCGAAGCGCGCCGCCAGCTTGCCGTTCACCGTATCGCCGAAATCGGAGAAATGCTCATAGCGGCCAGCAGCCTGCACGTTGAACATGTCGCTGAGGTCGGCGTCGAGCTCGACATATCCCGCGAAGCTGTCGCGCGACTTGTCGACCGCCGAGCTGGGCATGAAGCCGCCGAACACCTGCGACCCGACACCGGCGCCGTTGGTGTAGAAATAGGGGCCGACCGCATAGCTGGCCGGTTCGCCCGCGACGATCTTGTAATTCTCGTTCCGCCACTCGGCGCCGAGCGCCAGCGACGTATCGCCGAAGCCGAGGTCGAGGTCGCGCTGGGCGTCGAAGTTCACCGCCATCTGGCCGTAGCGCATGCCGCCCGCGTCGAACTTGCGCGGGCTGTGATTGCCGCCGAGCGAGACGTTGACGGTGTTCTCCACGCCATAGTCGAGGCGGTTCGAGCCATAGCCGAACGACAGGTCGAGGTTCCAGCCGCCCGCCATGCCGCGCAGCCCGCCGGTGAAGGCGATGTCGCGGATTTCGCTGGTGATATAGGGCAGATAGCCGTCGGCGTAGATCGGCGCGCCGCCATTGTCCCAGTCGGCGTTGCGCGGGTCGAGCGCGCGGCGATAGAAGCCCGCGCCATTGCCGTCGCGCACGCCATAGCTGCCGAAGCTGTAGAGCTCCCAATCGGCGCCCACGTCCATGCCGGCGTTGTAGAAGAAGTTCATGTCCTTCGATTCGCCGTCGCCGAAACGGTGCCAGTAACGGTCGATCGTCACTTCGCGCGGATCGCCGGCCGCCGCATAGTTGCGGCGCAGGTCGGCGCCCGAGCGGTTCGTCGGCGAGCGGTCCTTATATTCGGCGGTGAAGTTCAGATAGCCGCTGTCGCCGACCGGCAGGCCGATGTTGGTCGCCATGGTATAGGTTTCGCCGTCGCGGCGCTTGCGGTCCTTGCCGGTGAAGCTGATCGCCGGATTGTCCGACGCGCCGGTGGTCGGCAGCACGTTCGCGACCTGCTCCACATCCTCCATCGTCGTGATATATTTGCCGTAGCTGATCTGCGCGCGGCCGCCGACGCTCTTCTTGAGCTGGACGTTGATGACGCCCGCGATCGCGTCGGAGCCATATTGCGAGGCGGCGCCGTCGCGCAGCACCTCGATCCGCTCGATCGCGAGCGGCGGAATCGTGTTCATGTCGACACCCGCCGAACCGCGGCCGACCGAACCGTTGAGGTTGAGCAGCGACGACAGGTGGCGGCGCTTGCCGTTGACCAGCACGAGCACCTGGTCGGGCGCGAGGCCGCGCAGCGTCGCCGGGCGTAGCGAATCGGTGCCGTCGGTCAGCGACGGCTGCGGGAAGTTGAACGAGGGGACGAGCTGGCCCAGCAGCCGGTTGGTTTCGGTCGAACCGCTGTTCTGGAGCGAATCGCTCGAAATGACGTCGATCGGCACCGTGCTGTCGGCGATGGTGCGGTCGGTGCGGCGCGTGCCGGTGACGATGATCGTCGCGCTGTCGGCGGCTTCGTCGGCCCCCTCTTGCGCGAAGCCGGGCGTGGTCCAGCCGCCCGCGACGAGCGCGGCGGCGAGAGCGAAGGTGGAGAGCTGAGTGGTACGCATGGTTTTCCCCTGTCGTTGCGGGTCCGTCGGGCCCGATCCGCTGCCAGATTGGGAGGGAGGCGGGCGGTTTCCACCCATGGTTTGAAGAATCCGGCTGATTTTCCGTGCTTTTGTCGAAATTGTTGCAAATTTGACACAGATGGCTCGCGCCTCGATCTTCATGGCCGGACCGGAACGGCTCCGGCGCGGCAGCGAAAGCGGGCGCGCATAGCGGGCAAATCGGCCGCCGCCGCCACCTACAGGCTGGACCGGCGTTGCCGGCTCGCCTAAGGCTTCGCGCGCCATGCACGCCTATGCCAATCCGACCCGTTTTCTGGCGATCGCGCGTCCGCTGACGCCGTGGCTGCTGGGGCTCGGCACCGTGCTGTTGCTTGCCGGGGCCTGGGCCGGGCTGGCGGTGGTTCCCGGTGAGGCGAAGCAGGGCGAGACCGCGCGGATTCTCTATGTCCATGTCCCCGCCGCATGGCTCGGCATGGGGGGGTGGACCGCGCTCGCGGTCAGCGGGCTCGTGCAGCTCGTCTGGCGCCACCCGCTCGCGGGGATCGCCGCGCGCGCCATCGCGGTGCCGGGGATGCTGTTCACTGCGCTCTGCCTCGCGACCGGATCGATCTGGGGCAAGCCGACGTGGGGCACCTGGTGGGAATGGGACGGGCGGATGACCTCGATGCTCGTCCTCCTCTTTCTCTATGCGGGCTTCATCGCGCTGACGATGGGCGATACCGGCGGGAATGGGGGGCAGCGGCAGGGCGGATCGCTGTCGCGCGGCGCCGCCGTCTATGCGCTGGTCGGGGCGATCAACATCCCGATCATCAACCGCAGCGTCGTGTGGTGGAACAGCCTGCACCAGGGACCGAGCATCACGGTGCGCGGATCGAGCATCGACGGCGCGCTGCTGTGGCCGCTGGGCTTGACCTTGCTGGGATTTTCGTTCCTGTTCGGGGCGATCGTGCTGATGCGGATGCGGCGGATCATCGCCGACAACCGCGTCGCGGCGCGGCTGCGGCGGCTCGCCGACGATGAAGGGAGCGGGGTGTGACCGGGGTCATCAGCGGAAGCGGCCAATGGGCCTATGTCGTCGCGGCCTATGCGCTGACCGCGCTGTTGATCGCGGCGGTGCTGGGGCATAGCTGGCGCGCGATGCGCAAGGCCGAACGCCGCAGCGACGCGCTACGCAGGGATCGGACATGAAAGCGAAGCATCAACGATTGATCCTGGCGCTGGTCGCGCTGGTCGGCGTCGCCGGGGCCGGGGTGCTCGCCGCGAGCGCGCTGCGCGACGAGGCGGCCTATTTCCGCACACCGACGGAGGTTGCGGCGGGCGCCGCCGCCACCGGCGAGGCGATGCGGCTCGGCGGCATGGTCGCGTCGGGCAGTCTCCAGCGGCAGCCCGACGGGCTGACGATCCGCTTCGTCGCCACCGATGGCGAAGCGTCGGTGCCGGTCGAATATAAGGGCATCGTCCCCGACCTGTTCGCCGAGGATTCGGGGATGATCGCCGACGGCCGGATGCGCGCCGACGGCGTCTTCGTCGCCGACCGCATCCTCGCCAAGCATGACGAACGCTATGTCCCGCCGCAGATGAGCCACCCGCCCAAGACCGGGAAAGCGACGCCGGCGGCATGAGGGCCTCTCGAATCCCGTCATTGCGAGCGGAGCGAAGCAATCTCCGGCATGCGGCCTGCCATGGCGATGGCGGGAGATCGCTTCGTCGCCGCACTCCTCGCAATGACGAGCTTTGGATAGGCGGGCCGGCGCGATGATCGCCGAACTCGGCCTGGCCCTGTTGTGGATCGCGGCGGCGCTGGCCTGCCTGTCGCTGGTCGCGGCGATCGTCTACCTGCGCAGCGGCAAGGGCGAACTCGCGGCGCTGGTGCGCCCGGCCAGCGTCGCGCAGGGTGCGCTGACCGCCGCGGCCTTCGGCGTGCTGATCGCGCTGTTCGTGCGGTCCGACATGTCGGTCGAACTGGTCGCGCGCAACAGCCACAGCCTGAAACCGATGCTGTTCAAGGTCGCGGGCGCGTGGGGCAATCACGAAGGGTCGATGCTGCTGTGGCTGACGATCCTCGGCCTGTCGGGCGCGCTTGTCGCGCTGTTCGAGAAGCGGCTGCGCGAGGATACGCTGATCGCGACGCTCGCGGCGCAGGCGGCGCTCAGCCTCGGCTTCTTCGCCTTCCTGCTGTTTTCGTCGAACCCGTTCAAGCGGCTGCCGATCGCGCCGCCCGATGGACAGGGGCTCAATCCGCTGCTCCAGGACCCCGGCCTCGCCTTCCACCCGCCGACGCTCTACATCGGCTATGTCGGCCTGTCGGTCGCGTTCAGCTTCGCGGTCGGCGCGCTGGTGACGCGCGAGATCGGGCCGGCCTTCGCGCGCGCGATGCGGCCATGGGTGTTGGGGAGCTGGATCTTCCTGACGCTGGGAATCACCGCGGGCAGCTATTGGGCCTATTACGAACTCGGCTGGGGCGGCTGGTGGTTCTGGGACCCGGTCGAGAATGTGTCGCTGATCCCGTGGCTCGCGGGCGCGGCGCTGCTCCATTCGGTCAGCGTCACCGCGACGCGCAACGCGCTGCGCGCCTGGACGGTGATGCTCGCGGTGATCGCCTTCTCCATGTCGATGGTCGGCACCTTCATCGTGCGCTCCGGCCTGCTCACCAGCGTCCACAGCTTCGCCGTCGATCCCGAACGCGGCACCTTCCTGCTCGTGCTGATGGCGCTCTACATCGGCGGCGCGCTGACGCTTTTCGCCTTTCGCGCCGGGGCGGTCGCCGAGGGCAAGAAATTCGCGCTGCTCAGCCGTGAAGGCTCGCTCGTCATCAACAATCTGCTGCTCACCACCATCCTCGCGCTGGTGCTGCTCGGCACGCTCTACCCGATCGTCGCAGAGGCGATGGGGGAGAAGATTTCGATCGGGCCGCCCTATTACAATCGCGTCGCCGGGCCGCTGGCGCTGATCCTCTGCCTCGTCATGGTGGCGGGGCCGCTGCTCAACTGGCGCCGCGACGACGGCCGGAAGCTGTGGTCGCGCTTGCCCGCGGCGGTGCTGGCCGGGGCGGCGGTGCTGTTCGGGCTCGTCCTGTTCGGCGGCCATGTCGGCGTGCTGCCGCTGCTCGGCATGACGGTCGCGGCGGTCGTCGGCGTGGCGAGCCTCGCCCCGCTGTGGGGCCGCAACCTGCGCCGCACGCCGCTGCCGACCTGGGGAATGGTGATCGCGCATTTCGGCGTCGCGGTCGCGCTGGCGGGAATGGCCGCAGAAAGCGCCTTCATCAAGGAACGGCTCGTCGCGGCGGCGCCGGGCGAGACGGTCAAGGTCGGCGATTTCGCGGTGAAATTCGTCGGCGTGCAGCCGGTCGCCGGGCCGAATTACACCGCGATCGAGGGCACGCTCGTCGCCACGACGTCTTCGGGCGACAGCTTCACGATGCGCCCGGCGGCGCGGACCTTTCCCGGGCTGATGGGCACGCCGCCGACCGAGACGAACGAGGCGGCGTTGCTGACGCGGCCGGGGGGGCAGCTTTATGCGGTTCTCGGGCAACCGGTGACCGATGCCGATGGCCGCGCCGACCGCTACCAGCTTCGGCTGTGGTGGAAACCGCTGGTGTGGTGGATATGGCTGGGCGGAGGGCTGATCGCCGTCGGCGGGACGCTGGCGCTGCTCGGCCGCGCGCAGTTGCTCGCGCTATGGCGCGCCCGGCGCGCGCGCAGGAAACAGGAGCGGTTCGCATGAGGTCGCGCTGGGTGCTGTTCGTTCCGCTGGCGATCATGGGGCTGCTGTTCGGCGCCTTCGTCTATCGGCTGGTGACGCCCAACGACACGCTGATCCGGTCGCAGTGGATCGACAAGCCGATGCCGCTGTTCGACCTGCCGCCCGCGACCGCGGGGATCGAGGGGCTGAAGAGCAGCCAGCTCGCCGACGGGCGGCCGCGGCTGGTCAACGTCTTCGCAAGCTGGTGCATCCCCTGCCGCGCCGAGGCGCCGCAGCTCGAAGCGCTGAAGGCGGCGGGGGTGCCGATCGACGGCATCGCGATCCGCGACCGGCCGGAGGATGTCGCGGCCTTCCTGCGCGAGAACGGCAATCCGTTCGACCGCATCGGCGCCGACATGCAGAGCAGCGTCCAGATCGCGCTCGGATCGTCGGGGGTGCCCGAAACCTTCCTGATCGACGGCAAGGGCATCATCCGCGAGCAGATTCAGGGCGTGATCCTCGCCGAGAATGTGCCCGAGATCGTCGCCAGGCTGGAGGCGATGAAATGAGCGCGCGTCTGCTGTGGCTGCTGGCGGTGCTATTCGCGTTCCCCGCCATGGCGCAGGACCGTCTGCCGCCCGCGCCCTACGCCTATCAGCAACTCGCCGACCCCGCGCAGGAGGCGCAGGCGAAGGCGCTGATGGAAACGCTGCGCTGCCTCGTCTGCCAGGGCCAGTCGATCGCCGACAGCGACGCGCCGCTGGCCGGCGACATGCGGCACGAAGTGCGCAGCAAGATCGCCGCGGGCGAAAGCCCAGACGCGATCCGCACCTGGCTGATCGCGCGCTACGGCAATTGGGTCAGCTATGACCCGCCCTTCGACGCCGCGACCGCGCTGTTGTGGCTGGGGCCGCTGCTGTTCCTCGCGCTCGGCGGCTGGCTGGCCTTCGGCCGTTTCCGCCGCGGTACGGATGAAGAGGGGGGCGAGGCGTGATCTGGCTGTGGCTCCTGCTCGTCGCGGCGGTGACCGCCGGGGGAATCGCCTGGCTCGGCCGGGTGCCCGCCGCGGCGCGGCCGCTCGCGGCGGCGGCGGTGATGCTGGGGCTCGCGGGCTATGCGTTGCAGGGCAGTCCGGCGCTGCCGGGCAAGCCGGTGGCGGCGCCCGAGGAGCCCGAGGGATTCGGCGAGGCGATCACCGACCGGCGGCAGGGGATGGCTGATCGCTTCGGCCCCGCCGCGCAGTGGCTCGCGATGTCGGACGGCTTCGCGCGCACCGGCAAGACCGCGCTGGCGGCGCAAACGCTCGAGAAGGGGCTGCAGAAATATCCCGACAATGTCGACCTGTGGGTCGGGCTGGGCAACGCGCTGGTCGCGCATGGGGGCGGGATGATGTCGCCCGCCGCCGCGCTCGCCTTCGACGAGGCGGCGAAGCGCGACCCGACCCACCCGGCGGCGCCCTTCTTCGCGGGGCTCGCGATGGCGCAGAGCGGCGACCTGCGCGGGGCCGATGCGGTGTGGAGCGGGCTTCTCGCCCGCTCGCCGGCCGATGCGCCGTGGCGCGCCGACCTCGAAATGCGGCTGGACCAACTCCGCCGCGCGATGGGTCCGCAGCTGCCGTCCGAAGCCGGGAACGGGCCGTGATTTCGATGCTATTCGACCGCAACGGGCTCGTCTAAAGGCGGCGGCATGACTGCTGAGTCGCAACAGGCGGCGGGGATGACCGGCATGGCCGTCGAAGGAGACGCCGGTGCCGGCCACGCGCCGCACGGGCACGCCGGCGACGGCCGGATCAAGCTGGCCGTCGGCGCGATCGGCGTCGTTTTCGGCGACATCGGCACCAGCCCGCTCTACGCGTTTCGCGAAACTTTCGCCGGGCATCATTCGATCGACGCCGACCGGCTGCACATCTATGGCGTGCTCAGCCTGGTCTTCTGGTCGATGATGCTGGTCGTCACCTTCAAATATGTGCTGACGATCATGAAGGCCGACAACAAGGGCGAGGGCGGCAGCCTCGCGCTGCTGGCGCTGATCAGCCGCTCGTCGGGCGAGGCGCGCTGGACCTGGCCGATCGTGCTGCTGGGGGTGTTCGCGACCGCGCTCTTCTATGGCGACAGCATGATCACCCCCGCTATGTCGGTGCTCTCGGCGACCGAGGGGCTGAGCTATGTCAACGAGGGGTTCGAGCCTTATATCGTGCCGATCGCGCTGGCGATCCTGATCGGCATCTTCGCGCTGCAATCGCGCGGGACGGCAAAGGTCGGGGCGCTGTTCGGCCCGATCATGCTCGCCTATTTCCTGATGCTCGCGGTGCTGGGCGTGACGCATATCGTCGATCATCCGTCGATCATCCTGCACACGATCAACCCGATCAACGCGCTGAAATTCTTCTATTACGACGGGTTCACCGCCTTCATCGCGCTCGGCGCGGTCGTCCTCGCGGTGACGGGGGCAGAGGCGCTCTATGCCGACATGGGCCATTTCGGGCGCGCGCCGATCGGCCTGTCGTGGCTCTGCTTCGTGCTGCCGGCGCTGATGCTCAACTATATGGGGCAGGGGGCGATGGTGCTCGAGGCCGATCTGGGACAGCGGCTCGGGCTGATCCAGGATCCCTTCTTCCTGATGATGCCAGAAGGCTGGCGCATTCCCGTCGTGATGCTGGCGATCGCGGCCACGATCATCGCCAGCCAGGCGGTGATCTCCGGCGCCTTCTCCCTGACCCAGCAGGCGATCCAACTCGGTTTCATCCCGCGCCTGCGCGTCGAACATACCAGCGCCTCCGCGGCGGGGCAGATCTATATCCCGGTCGTCAACTGGTTCCTGATGACGATGGTCATCATCCTCGTCCTCTTCTTCGGATCGTCGAGCAATCTTGCCGCGGCCTATGGCATTGCGGTGACCGGCGCGATGTTCATCGACACCTGTCTGATGTGCGTCGTGCTGTTCATGCTGTGGAAGTGGCCGGCGTGGAAGGCGGTGCCGCTGCTCGTGCTGTTCTTCGTCGTCGACATCGCCTATTTCGCCGCCAACCTGATCAAGGTTCCCGACGGCGGCTGGGTGCCGCTGGCGATCGGTCTCAGCATCTTCACCATGCTCACCACCTGGTCGCGCGGGCGCAAGCTGATGCAGCAGCGGATGGCCGAAGGCGCGATGCCGATCCCGGTGTTCGTGAAGTCCGCCGCCGACAGCGCGACGCGCGTCCCCGGCACCGCGGTGTTCATGACCTCCACCGCCGACGGGGTGCCGCACGCGCTGCTCCACAACCTCAAGCACAACAAGGTGCTGCACGAACGGATCATCCTGCTGACGGTCAAGATCGCCGATGTCCCCTTCGTGAAGGAGGAGAATTCCTGCCTGCTCGAGGATCTGGGCAAGGGCTTCCACCGGCTGGTGCTGAACTATGGCTTCATGCAGCCCGTCGACGTGCCCGCGGCGCTGAAGCGCGTCACCAGTTGCGGCGGCGAATTCCGGATGATCGAGACCAGCTTCTTCCTGTCGCGCCAGACGCTGATCGCGGCGAGCAAGCCGGGCATGCCGATCTGGCGCGAGAAACTGTTCGCGTGGATGCTGCGCAATTCGGAAAGCGCGATGGAATATTTCCGCCTGCCGACCAACCGCGTCGTCGAACTGGGCAGCCAGGTCGCGATTTAGATTCTGTCCTGTTTGGACGTGCGCGGCCCCGATCGGTCAGGGCTGAACCCGATGATAGGCGACGTGGGGCTGCGAGGAGAAGGACAAGCGCCAGCGTCCGTCCTCGCCATAAAAGCGCAATTGTTCATAAGGGCCGCCCGCACGCGCGCCGGTGACCTGTTCGAACAGCAGCGGGCCGATCCGTTCCCAATAGGTCGTCGATTTCTGGCGCGTGACGGTGATCGCATCGGCGCCCGCGGCGCTGATCTGGAGGTCGCGGTCGGGTTTGGCGGGGACATTATAGTTACGCCGGTTGGTGCGATAGGCACCGACCGGCACGACCTCGCCCGCGGGCGCGGCGGCGCGCGGCGCCGGCTTTTGCGGAAAGATCCGGCCGATCAGCGCGTCCGTCAATTCGGTACGCGCGCCATAACTGCCCGGCCCGCCGGTTTCGGACACGAAGATGCCGAGGCCGGCTTCAGGGGCGAGGATCAGGCGCGAATGGAAATCGACGGTATTGCCGCCATGGCCGACGAGGCGCGGTCCGGCGTTGCGGATGAAGAAGAAGCCGTGCGCCATGCCGGGCAGGCCGGGGGCATTGGCATGCGAATCGCGCATCAGCAGCGCGACCGATTCGGGTTTCAGGATTCGCGCCGCGCCGATCGCGCCGCCGTTCAGCATCGCCATCATGAACCGCGCGACATCGGGGGCGCTTGCGGTTCCCGAACCGCCGGGCATGATTTGGCTGTACAGTTCGAACGGCTTTGCGACGAAGCGTCCGTCCCTCAGCCGGTAGCCCTTGGCCACGCGCGGGGCGAGCGGGGCGGGCAGGGGTTCGCGAAAGCTCGCCGATTCCATGCCGAGCGGCGCGAAGAGGTGGCGTTCGGCATAGTCGGCGAAGGGTTCGCCCGAAACCCGCTCGACGATATAGCCGGCCAGCGCCGCGCCATAGTTGGAATAGGATATCTCGGTGCCCGCGGGCCACAGCCGTTGCGGGACATGCGCTTTCAGCCAATCGCCATAGGGGACGAGTTCGTCGACCGACCGTGCGGTGATTCTGCCCGTATCGCTCATGCCCGGCGTATGCGCCATCAGATCGCGCACCCGGATCGGCTGCCCTTCGAACGGCGGAATGGGAAAGTCGATATAGTCGTTCACATCGGCATCGAGGCTGACGCGGCCGGCCTCGACCTGCTGCATCAGAGCCGCCCAGGTGAACAGCTTGGACACGGAGGCCAGCCGGAACAGGGTCCGTTGCGGGTCCACCGGGACGCCCTGGTCGACGTCCGCGAAGCCATAGCCCCGCGCGAGCAGCACGCGGCCTTGATGAACGACGATGACGACCGCGCCCGCAACCTCGCGCGTCGCGATCTGCTGGGCCATCACGCCATCGATGAAATCGGCGAGGCCGGCGAGTTGCTCCGTCGGGACGTTATAGGCGGTTTGCGGCGACGTCTGGGCAAAAGCTGCCGACGGCAGGCCGAGGGAGCCGAGCAGCGCGGCGCCAAGGGTGGCGTGCCAAATCCAGCGTCGCGACATGAAGGAACCTCTCTGGCGAACGAAAATATCCGTCGAGCGAAGGCTGGCAATCGAAACAATGCCGATGGGGTATAGGTCGACGCTATGCTGCGGGACGATGACCTGCCGCGCGGCGGCGGATTAACTTGTCGACAGGATCGCAATTAGCATTTGATCAAGGGCGCCCGTCCTGCGATGCCCGGTGCGATCGACGAAGGCCGGCGCGGCGATGGATGGCGACGACAACAGCAATGAAGGGACGAGGGGGCTGGTTTCGGCTGGTCCCTTTGCGCTGATCGTCGCGCAGGGTTTCGGGCGCCGGTCGCCGGCCGAGATCGAGCGCGCGCTGCGTCACATGGGCTTGCGACCGGAAGGCGTTGCGGCGGACGGGCAGGGCGGGCTGCTGGCGACGGGGCCCGACGCGCCGACATTCCACCTGCGGCTCGGCGCGACGGAACTGGTCGCCGCACCGGCGGGCGCGCCTGCGCTCGATTTTGCCGATCCCGACGCGCCGGCGACCAGCCAGCTTGCGGCAGGGCTGCCGCCCGACTGGCGCGAGGCCGGGCGATGCTGGGCGTTCGTCGTACCGGGCGGCGCGACCCCATCCGCCGGGGGCGGTCAGGCCACGCGCATGCGCGAGCTGTTCAAGACGCTGGTGCTGCTGATCGACCTGTTCGACGCGAGCCACATCTTCTGGTCCCCCGCGCGGCTGTGGTCCGACGCCCCGCAGTTCCGCGCCGCGGTTGCCGAGATGCTGACGAGCGGCATGCCGCCCGTCCTGCACCTCGTCGCCTTTCGCCGGCACGAAACGGCGGGCGGCGCGCATGTCGGGACGCGCGGGCTCGCCGCCTTTGCCGGGCAGGAACTCACCGCCGCGATCCCGGCCGGCTGGACGGTGGCGGACATGGTGCGGCGGCTGGCGCGCCTCGCGCTCGACATCATGGTCAACGGCCCGATCCTCGAAACGCAGCGCGCGCGCGGGCTGCAACAGGGCGAATGGGTCGATCTGTCGCCGCGCCTCGATGCCGATCGGGGACATGCGGTGGTGGACGTCGCCTTCGACCGCGGCGGCTGAGGCCGCGTTGCGGTGCGATTCGCGGCGATGGCGCGGGGCGCCGCCGCCGCGGCCCGGTTTCCAGCGCCATCACCTGCTGCCCGTCCTGCTGCTCCGCCGGCCGCAGATGGCGGCGATGTTCGACTGCCTGCGCGCCGAGGGCTTCCTGCTCCAGCGCTTCGACCTCAACGGTCTGATGCTGCCGGCAAGCGAGGGCGGCGCGCTGTCGTCGGGCCACGCGCTGCATCGCGGGCCGCACCCCGGCTACAGCGACGTGATGGTCGCGCGGGTCGAGCGTATCCGCGCCCATTTCGCCGCGCAGGCGCCGGGCGACCCGATCGCGGCGCGGCGGACCGCGGTGATGCGGCTGCGGCTGTTGCAGGTTACCGCGCGCCGCGCGCTGACCGACCGGCATGGTGCCGGCTTCTGGCTCAACCGGCGCGATCCGATGCGGATTTTCGCCGATCGCCCCTATCTGGACGACGCGATCGAGCGGCTGTTCGGCGGCGGGGTCAGCCGATGACCTTGCCCTGCAGTTCGCGCCACGCCTCGCGATATTGATCGGTCAGTTCGGCGACGAAATCGGCGGCAGGGCGCACCGCGCGCACCGACCCGATTCCCTGGCCGGACCCCCAGATGTCCTTCCACGCCTTGACCTTGGTATTGCCGCCCGAACCGAAATTCATCGTCTTGAGGTCGCCCTTCGGCAGCGCATCGGGGTCGAGCCCGGCGTTGACGATCGAGCCGCGCAGATAATTGCCGTGGACGCCGGTGAACAGGTCCGAATAGACGATGTCGGCGGCGCGCCCCTCGACGATCCCGGCCTTGTATCCGGCGTCGGCGTTCGCCTCGGCGCAGGCGATGAAGGCGCTGCCGATATAGGCGAGATCGGCGCCGCAGGCCTGCGCGGCAAGGATCGAGCGGCCGTGCGCGATCGCGCCCGACAGCGCGACCGGCCCGTCGAACCATTCGCGGATTTCCTGCACCAGCGCGAAGGGCGACTGGGTGCCGGCATGGCCGCCCGCGCCAGCCGCGACGGGGATCAGGCCGTCGGCACCCTTCTCGACCGCCTTGCGCGCGAAGCGGTCGTCGATGACGTCGTGAAGCGTGATGCCGCCCCAGTTATGGACCGCCTGGTTCAGCTCTTCGCGCGCGCCGAGCGAGGTGATGGTGATCGGCACCTTCCACTTCTCGCAGGTCGCGATATCGGCTTCGAGCCGGTCGTTCGAGCGATGGACGATCTGGTTGACCGCGAATGGCGCCGAGGGACGGTCGGGATTGTCGCGATCCCACGCCGCCAGTTCCTCGGTGATGCGGTGGAGCCATTCGTCGAGCAGCGTCTGCGGGCGCGCGTTGAGCGCCGGGAAGCTGCCGACGATTCCCGCCTTGCACTGCGCGATGACGAGGTCGGGGCCCGAGACGATGAACAGCGGCGAACCGATGACGGGCAGGCGAAGGCGGTCGAAAATCGCGGGAAGGGCCATGGGCGTCGCTCTCCGAATAGAGGTTTCGGCTGACCTTAACGTAAACGGAAGGCTGCGCAAGGGGGATCGCGGCCGCCTGTCACAAGTGCGAACGGGTCAGGACGGCGGAGGGACGGCGGCCGGGCGGCCGAGCGCGCGCGGGCGCCGGTCGGGGCCGACGGCGACGAAGATGAAGACCGCCTGCGTCACCTTGTGCCCGTCCTCGGCATGGCGATCGCGCGCCCAGGCCTCGACCTCGACATGCATGGAGGTCCGGCCGACCTTCATCAGCCGGCCGAAGACCGACACCTCGTCGCCGACGAACACGGGGCGGTGGAAGGCCATGCCCTCCACCGAGACCGTGACCGCCCGGCCGCGCGCGTGGAGCGATGCGACCGAAGACGCGGCCAGGTCCATCTGCGCCATCAGCCAGCCGCCGAAGATGTCGCCATAGACATTGGCGTTGGCGGGCATCGCGGTGACGCGGATCGTGGGCTGGTCCGCGGGCATGGTTTCGTCAGGCATCATAGGCCTCCCGAATCCGCATCCGCTGCGCCGCGGCGACCATCGAGACGAGGGCCGGTCGCACCTCGTCCCACTTGCGCGTCTTGAGCCCGCAATCGGGATTCACCCAGATTTGATCGGGCGGCAGGTGCCGTCCGGCGAGGGTCAGCAGGTCGGTCATCTCGCGCTCGGCCGGAATGCGCGGCGAATGGATGTCATAGACGCCGGGACCGATCTCGTTCGGATAGGCATAGCTTGCGAAGGCCCCGAGCAGCTCCATCTGCGACCGCGCGGTTTCGATCGAGATGACGTCGGCGTCCATCGCACCGATCGCGGGAAGGATGTCGTTGAATTCCGAATAGCACATGTGGGTGTGGATCTGCGTGTCGTCGCGCACGCCGGAGGCCGCGATGCGAAAGCATTCGACCGCCCAGCCCAGATAATGCGGCCATTCGCCGCGGCGCAGCGGCAGTCCCTCGCGCAGCGCCGCCTCGTCGATCTGGACGATCGCGGCGCCCGCGGCCTCGAGGTCCAGCACCTCGTCGCGGATCGCCAGCGCGATCTGGCGGCAGCTCGCTTCGCGTGGCTGGTCGTCGCGGACGAACGACCAGTTGAGGATCGTCACCGGGCCGGTGAGCATGCCCTTCACCGGCCGGTCGGTCTGATCCTGGGCATAGCGCCACCAGTCGACCGTCATCGGCCGCGGGCGCGACACGTCGCCATAGAGGATCGGCGGCCGCACGCAGCGCGAGCCATAGCTCTGCACCCAGCCGCTGCGGGTGAAGGCGAAACCGGCAAGCTGTTCGCCGAAATATTGCACCATGTCGTTGCGCTCGAACTCGCCGTGGACGAGGACGTCGAGGCCGATCTCCTCCTGCCACTTGATCGCGGCGCGGGTTTCGACCTTCAGATAGCGGTCATAGGCCGCATCGTCGATTTCGCCCCGGATATGCGCGGCGCGCGCCTTGCGGACCTCCGCCGTCTGGGGGAAGGAGCCGATCGTCGTGGTCGGATAGCGGGGAAGCGGAAGGCGCCGGCGCTGCGCCTCGCGGCGGGCGGCGAAGGGCGCGGCCCGGCGCGCGGCGTCCGCATCGAGCGCGGCCAGGCGCGCGGCGACGGCGGGATCGTGGATGCGGGGCGAGGTCGCCCGGGCGACCGCGGCCATCCGCGACGCCGAAAAGGCGGCGAAGGCGGCATCCTCGCCCTCGTTCAGCGCTTTGGCGAGCGCGGCGAGTTCCTCGATCTTTTGCGTCGCGAAAGCCAGCCATTGCGCGATTTCGGGATCGAGCGCGGTTTCGAGCGCCAGATCGACCGGGACGTGGAGCAGCGAACAGGACGGCGCGAGGATCAGGTCGCGCGCCGCCGCCAGTTCCTTGAGCCGCCAGTAAAGGTCGGGAAGGTTGGCGCGCCAGATGTTGCGGCCGTCGACGATGCCGAGCGACAGCAGGACGTGCGGCCGCACCTTGTCGAGCGCCGGGCCGAGTTGTTCGGGCGCGCGGACGAGGTCGAGGTGGAGGCCGTGGACGGGCAGTTCGGCGGCGAGGTCGAGATTGTCGCCGAGGCCGCCGAAATAGGGGGTGAGCATCAGGCGCGGCCCCGCCGTCGCCAGCCGCGCATAGGCGCGCTCGAACGCGGCGCGCTGCGCGTCGTCGAGATCGAGGACAAGGCACGGCTCGTCGATCTGCACCCAGTCGGCGCCCTGTTTCGCCAGCCGCGCGAGAATCTCGGCATAGGTGTCGAGCAGCGCGGGAAGCAGGGCGAGCGGTTCGACCGCCTTGCCTTTGGCGAGCATCAGGTAGCTGACCGGGCCGAGCAGCACCGGGCGCGTCTGATACCCCAGCGCCTTCGCTTCGTCATATTCGTCGAAGATCTTGGTCGAGGCGATGCGGAAGGTCTGGCCGGCGGTGAGTTCGGGGACGAGGAAATGATAGTTGGTGTCGAACCATTTGGTCATCTCCTGCGCGGTCGTATCGGCGGCATGCCCGCACCCGGCGTGCGCCGGATCGCCCTGCGCGCCGCGCGCCATCGCGAAATAGAGATCGGTATCGACCGTCTCGCCGTCCCAGTCGTAGCGCGGCGGGACGGCGCCGATCAGCGCCGAGGTGTCGAGCACATGGTCGTAGAGCGAAAAATCGTTCGACGGCAGGATGTCGGCCCCCAGCGCTTTCTGCCGCGCCCAATGGGCGACGCGCAGGCCGGCCGCCGCGGCGTGGAGGTCGGCGAGGGTCGATTTGTCCGACCAGTAGGATTCGAGCGCGACCTTGAGTTCGCGGCGAAGGCCGATGCGGGGAAAGCCTAAAGTGGCGACGCTGACAGTCATTTCGAGCACCTTGCAGGGGGCAAGGGCGACGGACAGACGCGAACGCACGATATCCCGCGTCCGCAGGGCAAGGGTCGGACGCAGCCATGCATGCGGCCTGACCGGGCACCCCGCCGGAGGACGTATCTGACGAGGCAGGTCTCCTGGCTCGCGGGTCGCCGCAGCGGTCTGGCCTTCCCGGTTCCTTGCCGAACCAGTGGCATGATCGACCGCCGCTCGCCGCTTACAGTTGCGGGGGCAGCGCCGGTTTCGCACCGGCTTCCCATCTTCGCTCCGCCCCGGATGCCCGGCGCGAAGAACCTCGACAGCATGCAGAATAGGCGCCGCGGCGATCCTGTCAAGCGCTATATAAAGAAATCTTTATATGTGTCTCGCGGTGTGGTGACTGACCCTATCCTAAAAGGCAGTCGCCAGCAGCGCGGCGGTGGCGGCCGCGATCGCCAGCAGGAGCGCGATCTTCGGACCGTGCGAAACAAGAATATGGGTCCGCCGGCGATCGAAGGGCGGCCCTTCGACCGCATGAGAAAGCTCGGGTTCGGGCCGCGTGCGCGCCGCGAAGGCGGGCGGCGATGCGAGGGCGGGGCCGCTGATCCCGCTGGCGAGCGCCAGCTTCTCGAACGCCACCGCCATCTTCTCGCGGTCGAGGTGCCGGTCGATCGCCTCGCGCTCGGGGTCGGGATCGGGCGGCGGCGGCAGGCTTGCGACCCTGCGCTCGATTTCGCGGTCGAGCGCGTGGAGGCGGTCGATCGCCTCGACGATCCGCTGCCGGTCGCTGCTGGCGAGCGCCAGTTCGAGACGGGTCAGCGACAGCGCGCTCGCGCGGCAATATTGCAGGCTCCAGAACAGGTCGCTGCTTCCCCCGACGGCGGGGAGCGGCCCGGCGGGAGCGACGGGCGCGCTCGGGCCGCTGGCGGACGAGGCCTGGGATGCGTTCACGGGTCCTTCTCCTTCGCCGCCCCCCGGCTGCGCGCATCGGCTTAGGACCAAATGCGCGCGCCGCGAAACGCCGATCGGGCCAGTCGTGACCGGGATGCGGCGGACGGGAGGGGGAAGGGCGCGCGAAGGCCGGGGCGGCCCGCGCCGCCCCGGCCGCCGCGTCCGGATCAGGTCGCGTTCGCCGCCGACAGGATCGCGCGCACGCTGGCGGTCGCGACATCGGTGTCGAGACCGCAGCCGAACAGGCTGCGGCCGTCGGGGGTGCGGCATTCGACATAGGCGGCGGCCTGCACGTTGCTGCCCTGGCCGATCGCATGTTCCGAATAATCGACGATGTCCATCGCCGGGCCACCCGATTCGGCCAGCGCGGCGACGACGCTCGACATCAGGCCGTTGCCGCGGCCGCTGATGCTGCGCTCGGCGCCGTCGATGGTCAGCTTGCCGGCGAAGATGCGGTCGGCGCCGCTCTGGCTTTCCGCCCAGCTCACGAGCTGGAAGCGCTTGCCGTCCGCCGCCAGATAATGCCCCTCGAAGGCGGTCCAGATGTCGTCGGCGGTCAGCTCGCGGCTCGTCTGGTCCGCCACCGCCTGGACGATGTGGCTGAAGCTCGCCTGCATCTTCTTCGGCAGCTTCAGCCCCTTGTCCTGTTCGAGCACCCAGGCGACGCCGCCCTTGCCCGACTGGCTGTTGACGCGGATCACCGCTTCGTAGCTGCGCCCCAGGTCGGCGGGGTCGATCGGCAGGTAGGGGACTTCCCACTTGTCGTCGTTCTGCCGCTCGCGCGCCGCGAACCCCTTCTTGATCGCGTCCTGGTGGCTGCCCGAAAAGGCGGTGTAGACCAGCTCGCCGCCATAGGGGTGGCGCGGGTGGACAGGCAACTGGTTGCAATATTCGACCGTCTGGATGACCTGATCGATGTCGGAGAAGTCCAGTTCGGGGTCGACGCCCTGCGTGTACATGTTGAGCGCGATGGTGACGAGGCAGGTGTTGCCGGTGCGCTCGCCGTTTCCGAACAGGCAGCCCTCGACGCGGTCGGCGCCCGCGAGCAGGCCGAGTTCGGCCGCCGCGACCCCGGTGCCGCGGTCGTTGTGCGTGTGCAGGCTGATCAGCGCGCGGTCGCGGTTCGGCAGATGCTTGCAGAAATATTCGATCTGGTCGGCATAGATGTTCGGCGTCGCCGCCTCGACCGTCGCGGGCAGGTTGAGGATGATCGGCTTGTCCGCCGTCGGCTGGAGCACGTCCATCACCGCGGCGCAGCATTCGATGCTGAAATCGATCTCCGCGGTCGAAAAGGTCTCGGGGCTGTATTCGAAGCGCCAGTCGGTGCCGGGCAGGCGCGCGGCATTGTCGCGCAGCTGCTTCGCGCCGTCGATGGCGATCTGTTTGATCTCGGGCATCTCCATGCCGAAGACGATGCGGCGCCACGCGGGGCTGACCGCGTTGTAGAGGTGGACGATCGCGGTCTTCGCGCCTGCCAGGCTGTCGAAGCTGGTGCGGATCAGATCGGCGCGCGCCTGCGTCAGCACCTGCGGCGTGACGTCGTCGGGGATGCGGCCCGAGCGGACGAGGTTCTGGATATAGTCGAAGTCGGTCGCGCCCGAGGCGGGGAAGCCGACCTCGATCTCCTTGAGCCCGCATTTGACGAGCAGGTCGAAGAAGCGCGTCTTCTTTTCGGCGTCCATCGGGTCGATCAGCGCCTGGTTGCCGTCGCGCAGATCGGTCGAGAGCCAGATCGGGGCCTTAGTGATCGTGCGGGCGGGCCACTGGCGGTTTTCCAGCGGGACCTGCGGAAAGGGTCGGTACTTGGCCGAGGGGTCGCGGAGCATGGGCATGGGTTGGCTTCTTCTGCTTGTGTGGATTCGGATGCTGTGTCGTCAGGCCCTTGAGCGCGTGGCCCGCCGCGAAAGGCGCAGGCCGAAAGTCACGCCCAAGGGCGTGTAAGTCGCAGAAGAAGGAGGCCGCGCATGTGCATCGCCCGCGCTCATGACCAAAAAGCGCGGGCTTGGCAAGGGGGCGGCCGCAAAAAGTGCGGTGGGAAGGCGCCTACTGCTTCTCGAACGCCGCGTGAATCTTCAGCTCGACACGGTCGCTGACCAGCGGGATGCCATAGAGGATGCCGAAGTCGCTGCGGCGAATCTCGCCCTCCGCCTCGAAGCCGACGGTTTCCTTCTTGCTGCCGGGATTGGTGCCCGCGCCGTGGAAATCGACCTCGAGCGTCACCGGCCGGGTCACGCCGTTGAGCGTGAGGTTGCCCGTCACCTTCGCCTCGTCGCCATCGTCGTCGAGGACGACGCGGGTCGACACGAAACGCGCGTCGGCGGGATCGGGGCCGAAGAAATCGGGCTTGGCGCCGTCCTTGCCGGCGCGAAGCAGGTGGCCGGTCAGTCCGGCGCTTGCCGTCGTCACCTTCGACACCGGGATCGTCACGTCGACCTTCGCGGCCGCCGGGTTGGCGGGGTCGAGGACGAGCGTGCCGGTCACGTCGCCGAAAATCCCCTGATATTTGCTGAAGCCGAAATGATCGACTTCCCACACGACGATCGTGTGGCCGGGGTCGGCGGCATAGGTTCCGGCGGCGACACGGCTCCTGTCGGGCGCGCCGGGCACGGCGGGGCCGCCCTGCGCAAGGACGACCGGGACCGCGACGACGGCGAGCGCGAGAGCGGCGAAGGGAAGGGTATGGCGCATGGGGGGCTCCTGTTCCGAGAGCGGCGAGGCTAGGCGAGAGGGCGGCGCGGCGTCAATGTCGTCGCGGCGAAACGCACGGTTTCCGGAATATGGCCCTATGGGTGCGTCGCGCGCCGCGCCTCGAACCATTCGCGCAGCGCCGCGGCGGCGCAGCCCGTGAAGCCGTAGCTGCCGACCGGCGAACAGCTGTTCGGCCGGGTGGCGCGGGCGACCGTCTCATAACCCTCGACCTGCGACGCCCAGCTGCCGCCGCCGACCGGGGCGTCGTCCTTGATCTCCTCGCGCAATTCCTTGGGGACGCGGTAGCGATCGGATTCGGGCTGCTGCGCGCAGACGACGATCTCGTCGCCCTGCGCCTCGGGACAGGGTTCGTCGCCATAGGTATAGAGGATCGAGGTCTTTTGCGGCGGCTGCGCCGACTGCGCGAGGCTTTCCTCCTCCTGCGCAAGCGCTGGGGCCGCGGAGGCGAAAGCCGCGAGACAAGTCAGAAGAGCGGCTTTTCCTGTCATTCCGGATCGCGTTCCCGATGTCGTGGCCTGCAACGATGGACCGCCGCAGATGAACCCAGGCCGAACTGCGGCCTGTGGATTCGGAGTTCGGCACGGTTTCTCGCTTTTATCGCCCTGAATTCTCCCTTCGTCACCCTGAACTTGGTTGGGACATATACCCTTCAGGCAAGTCAGGCGCCGTTCCCCGGCGAAAGCCGGGGT
>NZ_BCUA01000050.1 GCF_001591045.1 Sphingopyxis granuli NBRC 100800
ACCCCGGCTTTCGCCGGGGAACAGTGACTTGCCGGAAAGGGATAATGGCCGACTTGATCCGGGTTCCATTCACCCGCGTCGAGCAAATGGATCTTGGATCAAGTCCGGGATGACGATCGGGGGCTCCGGTCTATCCCTGCAGCCGCTCCATGATCTCTATACATTATTCGCCGCATCCAGCGCATAGCCTGCCGAGCGCACGGTGCGGATGATATCGGCGGTGCCGGGCAGGTTGATCGCCTTGCGCAGCCGGCGGATATGGACGTCGACGGTGCGCAGTTCGATGTCGCTGTCCTGCCCCCACACGCTGTCGAGCAACTGCCCGCGTGAAAAGACGCGGCCCGGATGCTCCATGAAATGGCGCAGCAGGCGGAACTCGGTGGGGCCCATGCTCACCAGCCGCCCGTCGCGCACCACCTTGTGCGCGACCGAATCGAGTTCGATATCGGCATAGGTCAGCATCTCGCCCGCCAGCGCCGGGCGCAGGCGACGCAGTACCGCCTGGACGCGCGCCACCAGCTCGCGCGGGCTGAAAGGCTTGGTCACATAATCGTCGGCGCCGGTTTCGAGACCGCGGATGCGGTCCTCTTCCTCGCCGCGCGCGGTGAGCATGATGATCGGCACGTTTGCCGACTTGGGGTTGCGGCGCAGCCGGCGGCATACCTCGATGCCGGGCAGGCTCTCGATCATCCAGTCGAGCAGCACGATGTCGGGCACCCGTTCCTCGACCAGGATCAGCGCCTGTTCACCGTCGGGGGTCTGGCGCACCGAAAAGCCTTCGCGTGCGAAATGCCAGACGATCAGTTCGGCGATCGCCTCGTCATCCTCGATCAGCAGCAGGTCGGGCTGCGGCATCAGCCTTGCTCCTGCTCCGCGGCGCCATCCTCGGGCTGCTCGCCGCGCTCGCGCTCCTCCATCCGCTCGCCGGTGACGACATAATGGACCATTTCGGCGATGTTGGTCGCGTGATCGCCGATCCGTTCCAGATTCTTGGCGACGAACAGCAGATGCGCGCTTTCGGTGATATGCTTCGGATTTTCCATCATGAAGGTGACGAGAGCGCGGAAGATGCTGTTGTAGAAATCGTCGACCGTCTTGTCGCGGATCGTCACCCGCACCGCGAGTTCGGCATCGCGCGCGGCAAAGCTGTCGAGCGCGTCATGGACCAGCTCGACGACGAGCGACGACATCGACATCAGCAGCGGAATGGCCTCGATCGAGCGGGTCTGGTCCATCAGCGCGACGCGCTTGGCGATATTCTTCGCATAGTCGCCGATCCGCTCGACCACCGACACGATTTTCAACGCCGCGATCATCTCGCGCAAGTCGTCGGCCATCGGCGCGCGTAGCGCGATCGTCTGGACGGTCAGTTGCTCGACCTCGGTTTCGAGCGCGTCGATCTTCTTGTCGCCCTGCACGACCTGCGCCGCGAGGTCGAGGTCGCCCATGTTGAGCGCGGTCATCGCCTGAAGCAGCGCCTGTTCGGCGCGGCCGCCCATCTCGCTGATCAACCCGCGCAGGCGGTTGAGATCCTCGTCGAAGGCCTTGACGGTATGATCGTTGACTATTGCCATCATGCTGTCCTTTCGCGCCTATGGCTCAACCATAGCGGCCGGTAATATAATCCTTGGTGCGTTCCTGCTTCGGGTTCGTGAAGATGTCGGTGGTCTTGCCATATTCGACCAGCGTCCCGAGGTGGAAAAAGGCGGTGCGCTGCGACACGCGCGCCGCCTGCTGCATGTTGTGGGTGACGATCACGATCGCATATTTGCCGCGCAGTTCGTGGATCAGCTCCTCGATCTTCGCCGTCGCGATCGGATCGAGCGCCGAGCAGGGCTCGTCCATCAATATGACTTCGGGATCGACCGCGATCGCGCGCGCGATGCACAGGCGCTGCTGCTGGCCGCCCGACAGCGCGGTGCCGCTTTCGTTCAGCCGGTCCTTGACCTCGTCCCACAGCCCGGCTCGGGTCAGCGCGCGCTCGACGATGACGTCGAGGTCGGCCTTGTTCGCCGCAAGCCCGTGGATGCGCGAGCCATAGGCGACATTGTCGTAGATCGACTTGGGGAAGGGGTTCGGCTTCTGGAACACCATGCCGACGCGGGCGCGAAGCTGCACCACGTCCATCGACGGCGCATAGATATCCTCGCCGTCGAGTTCGATGCGCCCGGTGACGCGCGCGCTCGCGACCGTGTCGTTCATCCGGTTGAGCGAGCGCAGGAAGGTCGACTTGCCGCAGCCCGACGGGCCGATGAAGGCGGTGACGAGGTCGGTGCCGACGTCGATCGACACATCCTTGATCGCCTGCTTTTCGCCGTAGAAGACGTCGACGCCCTCTGCCCGCATCTTGGGGTCGGCGATGATAAGATCGTCTTGGGTCATGATCACCAGCGCTTTTCGAACTTGTTGCGGAGATAGATGGCCAGCGCGTTCATCGACAGCAGCACGATGAGCAGCACGATGATCGCGGCGGAGGTCTTTTCGACGAAACCGCGGTCGACCTCGTCCGACCAGAGGAAAATCTGCATCGGCAGCACGGTCGAGGGGGCGCAGATGCCGTTCGGCACGTCGCCGATGAAGGCGCGCATCCCGATCAGCAGCAGCGGCGCCGTCTCGCCCAGCGCGCGCGCCATGCCGATGATCGTGCCGGTCAGGATACCGGGCAGCGCGAGCGGCAGGACGTGGTGGAACACCACCTGCACCGGGCTGGCGCCGACGCCGAGCGCCGCGTCGCGGATCGACGGCGGCACCGCCTTGATCGCGTTGCGCGCGGCGATGACGATCACCGGCATCGTCATCAGCGCCAGCGTGAGCCCGCCGACCAGCGCGCTCGCCTGGCAGAGCCCGAACCAGTTGATGAACACCGCGAGCGCGAGCAGGCCGAAGATGATCGACGGCACCGCGGCCAGATTGTTGATCGACACCTCGATCAGGTCGGTCCAGCGGTTCTTGGGCGCATATTCCTCGAGATAGAGCGCCGCGAGCACCCCGGTCGGAAAGGCGATCAGGAAGGCGATGACGATCGTCAGCACCGACCCTTTCAGCGCGCCCCAGATGCCCGCGACCGCCGGATCGGTGGCATCGGCGTTGCGGAAGAAGGGCCAGTGGATTCCGGTCGACAGCCGTCCGTCGCGTTCCAGCGCGTCGACCCGCGCGCCCAGTTCGCCCTTCGCGCCCTCCTTGGCGGCGATGTCGATGGCGCTCGACGCGGGCAGCTCGAACACCGTCCGGCGCTTGAGAAGATCGGGGTCGGCCTTGATCGCGCTGCGGACCTCTTTCCAGGCATTTTCGCTGATCAGCGCCGATCCGCCGTCGCCCAGCGCCTCGTCGGCGGCAAAGGCGACGATGTCGGACAGGCCGGCGCCCGCGATCGCCTGATCGGCGTCGGGATCGGACAGGCGGGCGGGGTCGATCGCCAGCGGCGTCGTCCGGAAATCGACCGGCACCGCGACATGCGTGTAGGTGAAGCCGCGCGCGCCGTTGCCGACCATGACGACCAGCAGGAAGGCGAGGAAGGCGCCCGAAAGCAGCACCGCGCCCAGTCCGAGCGCCTTGAAGCGGCGCTCGGCGGCGTAGCGCCGGGCGATACGGGCCTGCATCGCCCGGCCTTTCCAGTCGGTGGGGGCGGTCTCGCTATTCATAGGCTTCGCGATACTTTTTGACGACGCGCAGCGCGACGATGTTGAGCAGCAAAGTGACGAGGAACAGCACGAGGCCGAGCGCGAAGGCGGCGAGCGTCTTGGCGCTGTCGAATTCCTGGTCGCCGGTGAGCAGCTTGACGATCTGCGCGGTCACGGTGGTGACGCTGGCGAACGGGTTGGCGGTCAGGTTGGCGGACAGCCCGGCGGCCATCACCACGATCATCGTCTCGCCGATCGCGCGGCTGACGGCGAGCAGGATGCCGCCCATCACGCCGGGCAGCGCGGCGGGGATCAGCACCTGGCGGATCGTCTCGTTCGGCGTCGCGCCCAGCGCGAGGCTGCCGTCGCGCATCGCCTGCGGCACCGCGTTGATGCTGTCGTCGGCCATCGACGAGACGAAGGGGATGATCATCACCCCCATCACGATGCCCGCCGCGAGCGCGCTTTCGGTCGAGGCGTTGGGGATGCCGAGCATCACCGCGAACTCGCGCAATGCCGGTGCGACGGTCAGCGCGGCGAAATAGCCATAGACGACGGTCGGCACGCCCGCGAGGATCTCGAGGCACGGTTTCACCCATTTGCGCACCGTCGGCGCGGCATATTGGGTCAGGTAGACGGCGGTCATCATGCCGATCGGGATCGCGACGATCATCGCGATGATCGCCCCGATCAGCACGGTCCCCCAGAACAGCGGAATGCCGCCGAACGTGCCGGGCTGCGGCGCGCCGCTCTGCGGGTTCCAGTTGGTGCCGAACAACAGCTCGGTCGCCGGAACGAGGCGGAAGAAGCGGATCGATTCGAACAATAGCGACAGCACGATGCCGAAGGTGGTGAGGATCGCGACCAGCGACGCGAGCAGCAGCACCCCCATCACGATCCGCTCGACCCGCGTCCGCGCGCGAAAATCGGGACGAATGCGCGTGAAGGCATAGAGGCCGCCCGCCAGCCCCAGCGCGAGCATCGCCGCGATGCCGATCCACGCATATTCGCGCGTCGCCTCGGCATAGGGCCGGACCAGCGGCGCGGCGGCGGGGAGGCGCACCGCGGCCTGCCTGCCCTGCGCGACGCCCCGCGCGTCGGACAGGATCGCCCCGCGCTCGAAACCGAAGGCGGGCAGGTCCTTCGCCGCTTCGCTGGTCAGCACCTCGTTGGTGATCAGCGCCGGCGAGACGCTTGTCCACACGGCGAGGAAGATCGCGGCGGGCGCGAACAGCCACAGCGCGACGTACCAGCCGTGATATTGCGGGCGCGAATGCAGCTTCGTACCCGTGCGGCCCGCGAGCATCGCCGACCGCGCGCGGCCGGCCAGCCAGCCGATCAGCGCAAGGCCGAGGATCAGGAGCAGAAGGGCGGCGGGGTTGAAGGTCACGGAGTAATTTCGGCCTATCTTGTTCCGTTCGCATCGAGCGAAGTCGAGATGCCCCTCGGCCTTGCGCGTCTTCGATGGGTGTCTCGACTTCGCTCGACACGAACGGGGTCAGGGAAAATCGGTGGCGGGGGAGAAGCTTATTTCAGCACCGACCCGTCGAGCGGCGTCATCGCCTTCGCCGCCGCGTTGGCCGCATCCGCCACCGCCTTCGGCGACACGATCAGCCCCTTTGGCGCCAGATAGCCGCCTTCGGCGCCGCCCTTCAGGATTTCGGCGACATACTCGGCCAGGCCGGGCACTACACCGACGTGCGCCTTCTTGACGTAGACGAACAGCGGGCGCGATCCGGGATAGCTGCCGTCGGCGATCGTCGCGTAGGTCGGCGACACGCCCTGCACCGGCACCGCCTTGATCTTGTCCTTGTTGGCGTCGAGATAAGAAAAGCCGAAGATGCCCAGGCTGCTGGGGTTCTTGTCGAGCTTCGAGATGATCAGATTGTCGTTTTCGCCCTGCTCGACATAGAAGGGCGCGCCGCGCAGGCCGGTGCAGACCGCTTCATGCTTGTCCTTGTCGCTGTCCTTCAGCGCCTTCATCGCGGGGTCGGCGTCGCAGCCCTTGCCCATGATCAGTTCCTTGAACGCGTCATAGGTGCCGCTGGTCGACGGCGGACCGAAGACCGAGATGCCGACCGCGGGGAGGGCGGGGTTGACGTCCTTCCACGTCTTCGCGGTGTTCGGCTTGCCATAGGGATTGGCGGCGAGCGCCTTGTAGACGTCTTCCTCGGTCAGCTTGAAACCGGGGCCGCGCGCCGCTTCGCCCAGCGCGATGCCGTCGATGCCGATCTGGATTTCGACGATGTCCTTGACGCCGTTCGCGGCGCAGCTGTCGAATTCCTTCTTCTTGATCCGGCGCGAGGCGTTGGCGATATCGGGCGTGTCGCCGCCGACACCCTGGCAGAAGCGCTCGAAACCGCCGCCGGTGCCGGTCGAGTCGATCTTCGGCACCTTGTTGCCGGTCGCCTCGGCGAATTTCTCGCCCGCCGCTGTGGCAAAGGGATAGACGGTGGAGGAGCCGACGGCGCTGATATAATCGCGCGCGCCGCCGCCCGATGCCGCCTGATCCTGACACGCGGACAGCGCCAGCGCGGCGGTCGCGACGCAGGCGGTCAGGGCAAATTTCTTCACCATGGAAAAATCCTGTCGGGGGTCGTTACCGAACCAAGCCGCCACCCCCGCAGCGACTCGCTGAGCCGCCAATGAGGGACTCGTGTGACGCGTTTGTGACAGGGAGTGTCACATAAGTGTCATGGATGATGGCTTCAGAATACCGCGTTCCAAACCCAGCCTGCTGCAAAGTCGATTATCTTGAAGGTCAGCATTATTCCGGTGAGGGCTATCCCTAACGTCGAGAAAGGCGCTCGCTTAACATCAAATCGTTCGGATAATTTGACTAGCTGCGTCGAAATAGGGCCCGCCGTTTGGCAAACGGCGAGCCAAACGAGATAAAACCAGAAGAAGATTGAGACGCCAAGGCTCGAAGCGAGCATGGGGGAAAATGGGACGGTGAGTCGATCTACATTAGATTGCGGTTTTGCAGAAAACCCAGATAGCAGATAGTTTGCATCGGCGTCGCCTTGTGATAGCCCCAAAAAACCATACAAAGTTTGAGCTATTATGCTGTTATAGAATAACCCAATGTCGTTCATAGGCTCCACAACCGAATAAGGCGCAAGCTTAAATCCAAAATTCTCATAGAAATTATAAAGAGTTCTCTCAAACGATGCATAAAATGCATTGAATATACCGGAAATCTTTAGAAGCGATCCCGAGCTTATTTTCTGAGATATATTTAATATTGGATGAAGGCAGATTTTTGACTGAGGCGGCGTCCACCTACTTGCCTTCTCACTGAGTGTTTTTTCGAGCTCCTGATAGTATTCTCCGTATTGCGGAATACCGCGGCGCGCGGCGATTTCCCTCGCGATAAGAGTAATGGTCTGCCCCGGCGCGCGGAAAAGTGCCTCGTAATTCTTGGGATCGTCTCCACATTTGAATGTGACGTTGCTTTTAATCTCTACATCTTCTGGCATCAATTCAAGAAATTGATTCGTATAGTCTTCAAGTGCGGCGCTTGCTAATTTTGTATCTTTTTGATCTGTGGCAGCGCTCAATATTATCGGCCACGCCAAATCGGACTTGCTTGCGAGTTTTGCGGAAACTGAATACTCCACTAAATACCTTAGCTGCGCGGTGTCTATGTATTCGTCTCGTTCCAAAATTACGGTAGGTGTTAACGCTATAAGAAGAAGATAAGAAATAAGTCTTGTTATAGAAAAAGAAAAAACAAATATAGAAAGACTTATTATGGAATCAGATATCGCCAATCCGGTCGAAACAGTCCATCCTTTGTGCGCATCCAGTGTTCTAAGAAATGCTCTGGTCTGGGCGTAGCTTAAAATGTCTCCAACTAGGCATCCCGATAGAAATAGAAGAAATATAAGAATTGCAGTTAGTGATGGGGAGTTGTCGAATATGGCGACGATAGAGAAGTCGCTCGTTATATATGCATAAAAATATGACAGTGAAAGAGAAGTGATAGATAGAGATAGAGATAATAATACAGCTCGCTTAGAAAATAACCTATCGCCAAAAAATCTATCTAATTTTTCACTTCCTTTGTAGGCATTTCCAGACATATCCTTTATGGACGGAGATATTGCTGACCCAACTGCTGCTTTTGCGCTAGGTTTTAATGCAAAATCCAGTGCGGCTGCGACACCGATTATTAAACCGACAACGCCTAATATATCCAGCATTCTTCCCCCGTCATATGCTTTAACGCATGGATGCCAATCGAGCAAGATTAGCAAAGAGATTATGCCAAGTGGAGCAAATGATCCTCATCACCGGCCACGTCATCCTCACCCCCGAGCACCGCGAGCGCATGATCGCGCTCGGCGCCGAGCATAGCGCGCGGTCGCGCGGCGAGGCGGGGTGTCTGGCGCATCATTGCCATGTCGATGTCGAGAACCCCGACCGCCTCGTCTTCGTCGAGGAATGGGAAAGCGCCGACGCGGTGCGAGCGCATTTCGCGGTGCCTGCGTCGGGGGCTTTCGTCGCCGAAATGCGCCGTCTCTCGCCCGAACCGCCCGTGATCCGCATCTACGCTGCCGAGGATATCACCGCGAAGCTGATGGGCTGAGATTTCCTCCCCTTCCGCTTGCGGGAGGAGCAGCGAGACTTGCGAGCTTGCTCGCTAGTCGCAGCGGGGTGGGCCAATACGACGCCGCCAGCCCACCCCCGGCCCCTCCCGCTTGCGGGAGGGGAGTCATCTTCATTTCCCCAACAACGGCGCCAGATACTGCCCGGTGAAGCTTCGCTTCTCCTTCACCACCTGTTCGGGCGTGCCCGCGGCGACGATCTCGCCGCCCTTGACGCCGCCTTCGGGGCCGAGGTCGACGATCCAGTCGGCGGTCTTGATGACGTCGAGGTTATGCTCGATCACCACCACGCTGTTGCCCTGATCGACCAGCGCCTGCAGCACCTCGAGCAGCTTGCGGACGTCCTCGAAATGCAGCCCCGTCGTCGGTTCGTCGAGGATGTAGAGCGTCTGCCCGGTCGAGCGCCGCGACAATTCCTTCGCCAGCTTCACCCGCTGCGCCTCGCCGCCCGACAGCGTCGTCGCCTGCTGCCCGACCTTGATATAGCCGAGGCCGACGCGGACGAGCATCGCCATCTTGTCGCGGATCGCGGGCACCGCCTTGAAGAATTCCGCCGCATCCTCGACCGTCATGTCGAGCACGTCGGCGATGCTCTTGCCCTTGAACTTCACCTCCAGCGTTTCGCGATTGTAGCGTTTGCCGCCGCACGTCTCGCACGTCACATAGACGTCGGGCAGGAAGTGCATCTCGATCTTGATCAGCCCGTCGCCGGTGCAGGTCTCGCAGCGCCCGCCCTTGACGTTGAAACTGAAGCGGCCGGGCTTGTAGCCGCGCGCCTGCGCCTCCGGCAGCCCCGCGAACCAGTCGCGGATCACGGTGAAGGCGCCGGTATAGGTCGCGGGGTTCGATCGCGGGGTGCGGCCGATCGGCGACTGGTCGATGTCGATCACCTTGTCGCAATGTTCGAGCCCCGACAGGCTGTCGTGCGGTCCGGCGACCATGCGGGCGCCGTTCAGCGTGCGCGCCGCGCTGGCATAGAGCGTGTCGATGACGAGGCTCGACTTGCCGCTGCCCGACAGCCCGGTGACGCAGGTGAAGGTGCCGAGCGGGATCTTCGCGGTGACGTTCCGCAGATTGTTCGCGCGCGCGCCCTTCAGCACCAGGTCGAAGCCGTTGCCGGGGCGGCGATGCGGCGGCACCTCGATCCGGCGCGCGCCGGTCAGATAGGCGGCGGTCAGGCTCTTCTCGTTCGCCAGCACCTGTTCCAGCGTGCCCTCGGCGACCACCTCGCCGCCATGAACGCCGGCGCCGGGCCCCATGTCGACGATATGGTCGGCGGTGCGGATCGCATCCTCGTCATGCTCGACGACGATCACCGTGTTGCCGAGGTTGCGCAGCCGCTTGAGCGTCGCGAGCAACCGGTCGTTGTCGCGCTGGTGGAGGCCGATCGACGGTTCGTCGAGGACGTAGAGGACGCCCGACAGGCCGCTGCCGATCTGGCTGGCGAGGCGGATGCGCTGGCTTTCGCCGCCCGACAGCGTGCCGCTGGTGCGGTTGAGGTTGAGATAGTCGAGCCCGACGTTGTTGAGGAAGCCGAGCCGCTCGTTGATCTCCTTGAGGATGGCCTTGGCGATCTGCTTCTGCTGCGCGTTCAATTTCGCTTCGAGCGTGCCGAACCAGTGGAGGGCGTCGGCAACCGACCGCCGCGCCGACTGGCTGATGTCCTCGCCCGCGATCTTCACCGCGAGCGGTTCGGGGCGCAGGCGCGCGCCGTGGCAGGTCTCGCACGGCTGCGCGGTCTGATATTTACCGAGTTCCTCGCGCGTCCACGCGCTTTCGGTCTGGAGCATGCGGCGGTTGAGGTTTCCGATCACCCCCTCGAACGGCTTGTGCGTGGTATAGGTGCGCTTGCCGTCGCGGAAGGTCAGTTCGACCGGCTTGCCGCCGCTGCCGTAGAGGATGACGAGCTGCACCTCGCCGGGCAGGTCCTGCCACGGCGTTTCGAGGCTGAAACCATAGGCTTTGCCGAGGCTTTCGAGCACCTGCATATAATAAGGGGAGGGCGGGTTCGATTTCGCCCACGGCACGACCGCGCCCTTCTTGAGGCTGAGCGCGTGGTTGGGGACGACAAGGTCGGGATCGAATTCGAGCCGCTCGCCCAACCCGTCGCATGCGGGGCAGGCGCCCTGCGGCGCGTTGAAGCTGAACAGGCGCGGTTCGATCTCGGCGATGGTGAAGCCCGAGACCGGGCAGGCGAATTTTTCGGAAAAGATGATGCGGTTGGGCGGTATTCCAACATTCTTCATTCCCGTTCGCCCTGAGCTTGTCGAAGGGCCGCCCTGTTCTTCGGAAGACAAGGACGGTGCTTCGACAAGCTCAGCACGAACGGACGAACTGGAATCCGTAGTCTTACCATTAGACGACTGGGCCTCCGCCACCGTCGTGTCCGCCAGATCGACATAGGCAAGCCCCTCGGCCAGCTTCAGCGCCGTCTCGAAGCTGTCGGCGAGCCGCGTCTCGATGCCCTCGCGCACCGCGATGCGATCGACGACGACCTCGATGTCATGCTTGTATTTCTTGTCGAGCGCGGGGGCGTCCTCGATCGCGTGGAATTCGCCGTCGATGCGGACGCGGGTGAAGCCTTCCTTTTGCCACTGCGCCAGTTCCTTGCGATATTCGCCCTTGCGGCCGCGCACGACGGGGGCGAGCAGATAGGCGCGCGTGCCTTCGGGCAACTCCATCACGCGGTCGACCATCTGGCTGACCGTCTGCGCGCTGATCGGCTCGCCGGTGGCGGGCGAATAGGGGATGCCGACGCGCGCCCATAACAGGCGCATATAGTCGTATATTTCGGTGACCGTCGCGACGGTCGAGCGCGGGTTGCGGCTCGTCGTCTTCTGCTCGATGCTGATCGCCGGCGACAGCCCGTCGATATGTTCGACGTCGGGTTTCTGCATCATCTCGAGGAACTGGCGCGCATAGGCGGACAGGCTCTCGACATAGCGCCGCTGCCCCTCGGCATAGATGGTGTCGAAGGCGAGGCTGGACTTGCCCGACCCGGAAAGGCCGGTGATGACGATCAGGCTGTCGCGCGGCAGGTCGACGTCGACGCCCTTGAGATTATGCTCGCGCGCGCCGCGCACCGAAATGTGGGTGAGACTCATGGGAGGGGTGTGTTCCAGATTTGTTCTCGACGCGCAAGAGGCGAGCGTCGCCTCTTAAATAGGAAGCGCGAAGGTGGCCCGCAATGCGACGATCGACGCGAACTTTCCACCAACCCGCCGAACCCTTCGACCAATGTTCGCCCGCTCGCTTGACCCCCTGCCGCCAAGGGCGAACAAGCATGGCATATCCGCCGTCCGACCGCGACGGCGTGCGAAACGGGGAGAAGAAGATGAGGGCGATCCACATGGGAGCGGCAATGCTGGCGATGGCCGCGATGCTGGCGGGGATGCCGGCGCCGGCGCGCGATACGACGGCGTCTGCCGCAGCGGCAGATGCGGACGCGGCGTCGCTTCGGGCGCTGACCTTCGGGGCGTGGGGCGTCGACCTGTCGGCGCGCGATCCGTCGGTGAAGCCGGGCGACGATTTCGACCGATATGCCAACGGCGGCTGGTCCGCGCGCACCGAGATTCCGGCCGACCAGCCGTCGGCGGGGGTCGATTACGACGTCTATAACCTGACCCAGCGCCAGCTTCGCCAACTGGTGACGGGCGCACCGGCGACCAGCCAGCTTGGCGGCCTTTACCAGAGTTTCATGGACGAAGCGCGGGTTGAGGCGCTGGGCCGCAAGCCGCTGATGGTCGACATCGCCAGGGTGCGGGCGATCGGGGACAAGAGCGCGATGGCGCGCTTCATGGGGCAGTCGCAGGGCGCCTTCGGTTTCAGCGTCGTTTCTGGCGAACCCTATGCCGACTCGGCCGATCCGACGACGAACGTGCTGTGGCTCGGCCAGAGCGGATTGGGGCTGCCCGACCGCGAATATTATTTGTCGGACGAATTCCAGGCGCAGCGCGATGCCTATCGCGCCTATATCGTGCGGACGATGACGATGATCGGCGATCCGGCGCCCGAAAAGGCGGCGGATGCGATCCTGGCGTTCGAAACCGGAATCGCCCGGGCGAGCTGGCCGATCGCCGACCGCCGCGACCTCGGCAAGATCAACAACCCGATGTCGTCCGGCGAACTGGCCGCCTATGCGCCCGGGCTCGACTGGGCGGCCTGGTTCGCTGGCGCCGGGATCGCGCCGCAGAAGCGCATCATCGTCAACGAAAACACCGCCGTTCGCGACATCGCTGCTCTCTATGCGAAGACGCCGCTCGACACGATCAAGGCGTGGCAGCAGTTCCACGTCGCCGACAATGCGGCGAACTATCTGTCGAAGGACTGGGTCGACAGCCGGTTCGAATTCACCAAGGCGATGAGCGGTGTCGCGGAGTTGCGGCCGCGCTGGAAACGGGGCCTGCGGCTCGTCGACGGCAGCCTCGGCGAACTGGTCGGCGAAACCTATGCCCACGCCTATTTCCCGCCGAGCGCCAAGGCGGAAATGGAGAAGCTCGTCGCGAATCTGAAGCTGGCGATGGCCGACCGCATCCGCGCCAACGACTGGATGGCGCCCGCAACGAAGGAGGCGGCGCTCGCCAAGCTCGCACGGATGGACGTGATGGTCGGCTACCCCGACAAGTGGCGCGACTATTCGGGACTGAAGATCGATCCTGCCGACCTCTATGGCAACGTCGAACGCAGCGCCGCTTTCGAATATGCCTATCTGCTATCCGACCTCGGCAAGCCGGTCGATCGCAAGAAATGGGCGATGAACCCGCAGGAAGTGAACGCCTATAACGGCGGGCTGGAAAACAAGATCGTCTTTCCCGCCGGCATTCTTCAGGCGCCCTTCTTCAGCGAGTCCGTCGACGACGCGGTCAACTACGGCGCGATCGGGGCGGTGATCGGGCACGAGATCGTGCACGGCTTCGACGATCAGGGGCGCAAGATCGACGCCGAAGGCGCGGTGCGCGACTGGTGGACCGCCGAGGACGCCGCGCGCTTCGAGGCGCAGGCGAAAGGGTTCGGCGCGCAATATGCGACCTATGAGGCGGCACCGGGCGCCTTCATCAACCCCGAACTGACGATGGGAGAGAATATCGCCGACCTGGGCGGGCTGGAGATTGCTTATGACGCCTACCACCGCTCGTTGGGCGGCAAGGAGGGACCGGTGATCGACGGGCTGACCGGCGACCAGCGCTTCTTCCTCGCTTTCGCGCAGGCGTGGCGCAACAAGGCGCGCGACGATGCGATCAAGCAGCAGGTGGCGAGCGACGAACACAGCCCGTCACGCTGGCGCATCATCGGGCCGCTGCGCAACGTCGATGCCTGGTACAAGGCGTTCGATGTGCCGGCGGATGCGAAATATTATCTGAAGCCAGAGGCGCGGACACGGATCTGGTAGGTCGCGATCGGCGCGCCTGTGGCGGCCGTCCGCACCCGGGAACCGTCTGGGAACAGCTTCGCGGCGAAGGCGTTTGCACGGCAGGCAATCGCCGTTGCCGTGAAGGAGAAACTTCGATGACCAGGATGCTATTGGCCGCCACCGCCGCGCTGGCGCTGTTCGGAGCCGGGCAGGCTACTGCCCAGACCGAACCCGACGCCGCCGACACGGCCGCTGCCGTCCAGACCAAACCCGACGGCACGACACCGGAAGAGCGTGCGAATACCGCGCGGCTCAACGCGGAACAGGCGGCGCGGGCGAAAGCCGAGAATGTCACCTATGAGCAGGAGGTAGCCGCCGCCGCTGCGCAGGAACAGGCGGAGCAGGAGAAATACGCCGCCGAAACCGCGGCCTACGAGGCGGAGAAGGCCCGCGTCGCGGCGATGGGCGCCGAGGAACGGATGCAGTGGGAAGCCGATGTCGCGGCCTGCAAGGCCGGTGACACCACGCGTTGCGCGCATCCATTGCCCGAACCGCAGCGCTGACATGAGGCGCTGATACGGACGCCGTTGGTTGATCGTCGGGCGACTTTCGTCGGCCCGTCGACCGGCCACAGGAGTCGATCGAAAGCGGGCCGAGAATCGCCGCATCGCGCGGCATGATGCGGATGTGGAACACGGAGGCGACGGTCTACCCCGGTCCGGGCCTGCGTGTTCCGCTTCATATCGTTGGCTGTAGTCGGATCACCGCCCCTGCATGATCGCCTTGACGTCGTGCAGATAGGTGCGGCCGATGCGATGCAGCCCGCCTTCGCCCAGATCGACGCTCCACGCGCCGTCGCCATGATGCTTGAGCCCGACGATGCCGCCGCGGCGGACCATCTTCGATCGGTGGATGCGGATGAACTGATCGGGATTCATCCGTTCTTCGAGCGATTTGATCGTCTGGTGGATCAGCCAGCTCCGGCTGCCGACATGCAGGCGCATATAATCGCGCTCAGCTTCGATCAGGTCGACCTGTCCGGCATCGATACGCAGCATCTCGCCGCGGTTCTGGACCCAGAATTCGTTGATCCATCGGCTTTTGATGTCGTGGCTGTGGTCTGTCTGGCGCCATTCGCGCACGCGCGCGATCGCGCGGGCCAACCGGTCGGGTGAAACCGGCTTGAGCAGATAATCGACTGCCGCGACATCGAAAGCGGCGACCGCATAACGATCGAAGGCGGTGACGAAGACCACTGCCGGCGGGTTGTCGAGCTTGTCGATCGCCGCCGCGACCTCGATGCCGTTGAGGTCCGGCATCGCGATGTCGCACAGCACGAGATCGGGCGCGAGCGCTTCGACCATACGCAGCGCAGAGGCGCCGTCGCCCGCGGTGCCGACGAGTGCGATGCCGTCCTGCTGCCCCGCGAGGATCTGCAGCCGCTCGATCGCGAGCGGCTCGTCGTCGACGATCAGGGTGCGCAGCGTCGGCGGCATCAGCATCCGTCCCGCGCCAGCGGCAGCCAGAGCGAGACGTAGAAGCCGCCCTTGCCGGACCGCCCCCACTCGCATCCCGCGACGGGCCCGTAGCGCGTGATCAGCCGCTCGCGCACGTTGCCGAGGCCAAGGCCGATCCCCGGATCGGGCGCGGGCGCCGCGGGATCGACGTCATTCTCGACCCGCAGGATCAGCAGGCCGTAGTCGCTCGACACGGTGACGCGGATGCCGATGCGGCCCTTGCTGGGCGCGACGCCATATTTGATCGCATTTTCGATGACGGGCTGCAGGATCAGGACCGGGACGCACGCATTGCCGAGCGCGTCGGGCACGTCGACCGCGACCTGCAACCGGTCGGGGAAACGCGCCTGTTCGATGTCGAGATAGAGACGCTGGAGCGCAATCTCCTCGTCGAGGCTGACAAGCTGCTCGGGGTCGACCTCGAGGCTCGACCGCAGGAAGGAGGAGAGGTTCATGATCATCGCCTCCGCCTCGCTCTGCGAACCGCGCATGACGAGCGTCGACAAGGAATTGAGCGTGTTGAACAGGAAATGCGGGTTGACCTGATAGTGCAGCGCGCGAAGCTGCGCATTCTTCGCCTCGAGGCGATAGGCGTTGGCGCGCCGTTCGACCGCGCGCATCTCGTTCGCGTAGCCGAGCGCGACGTAGAGCGCGGCCCACACTGCGAAGAAGAAATACCAGCGGATCGAACTGTCGAGGATGAGCACCAGTTCCCAGGCGATCGGATATTTGTCGTGCAGATCCTCGATGATCTTGGCCGTCTCGTCCGACGGAAACCAATAGAAGAAGACGAGCATGTTGATGCTCGCATAAAGGGCGACGAGCGGCACCGCCGCCCCCATCGCGACGGCGAGCCGCGCGCCGAAGCTGCGCGGCTGGACACGCTGGAGAAGCTGGTAGAGCAGGAAGGTGCAGAGGATTCCGGCGACCACCACGATACCGCGTTGATTGATGAAGGACCATTGCCCCGGCGCGCCGGTCAGCGCCGAAAGCCCCGTCGTGATCAGGAAATAGAGCAGCCACATCGCGATGATCGACCCGATGGCTACGCGCGGGTTGACGCGCGCGTCGGACGCACGCCAGTCGGGCGCCGCCGCAAGCATGCGCGCGCGCTGCTCGCGCATCGGGTCGGGGTGGCGGTCGCGGTTCATGGCGCCGGTCTAGCCGTAAAGGCGGGGACGAGGCCAGCGGGCTTCGAACCGCCAGTCGAAGCGGCGGGCGCCTTGGTCGAAAGTCGTCGGGTGCCGCGCCCTCATCCGACCCCCGGCTGCGGCAAGATCCTGCGCCAGTTGCCGCGCTGGTACACCCACCAGGCCATTGCCAGCGAGGTGAGCGACGACAGCGGGAAGCTCCACCAGATCGCGTCGCCGCCGAGCCACGGATAGGCGAAATGATAGATGCCGAGACGGATCGGGAACATCGACAGGAACAGGATGATCAGCGGCGGCACCACCGATCCGTTGGCGCGCAGCGTGCCGATCAGGACGATCGTCGTGCCGAAGGGAAGGAAGGTCCAGGTCGCGATATATTGGGCGTGCCGCGCGACGTCGACTGCCTCGCTGCCGCTGCCGAGGAACAGGCCGAGCGCGGCGCGATCGAAAGCGAGCAGGAGCGCGATCAGCACCCCCGTCATCGCGAGGTTGATCGCCATGCCGCTGTTGGTGATCGCGGTGACGCGGTCCCACCTGTGCGCGCCGATATTCTGCGCCGCCATCGCACTGACCGCGGCGCCGACCGCGAGCGCGGGCATCTGGACATAATTCCAGAGCTGGAGCGTTGCGCCATAAGCCGCCGCCGTCACCAGCCCCTCGCGGTTGACGAGGCCGACCATGACCAGCCCGGCGCCCGAGATGACGAGCATCTGCGCCCCCATCGGTACGCCTTTGGCGACGATGAAGCGCAATTCGTCGATCTTTGGGACCAAATAAGCGAGTTCGCGGCCGCGCAGGCGCAGGACATGATCCCTAGCGTAGAACCAGACAAGCATCGCGACGAGGCTGATCGTCCCGGAGCTGGCAGTGGCGAGCGCGCTCCCCGTGATGCCGAGGCGCGGGAAGGGGCCCAGGCCGAGGATCAATACGGGATTGAGCACGATGTCGAGCACGACCGACAGGATCATGAAGCGCAGCGGCGTGACTGCGTCGCCCGCGCCGCGCGACGCCATCATCAGCGTAACCATCAGCATGCTGGCGGGGATGGCGATGAAGGTGACGCGCAGATAGTCGTGCGCGAGCCCAAAGGCCTCCGCCGGGGTTTCGAGCAGGCGCAGGATCGCATCCGAGGCGAACCAGCCGACGACCGCGATGACGAGCGAGAAGAACAGCGACAGGCCGATCGCGCCGCCCGATGCGCGGCGCGCGGCATCGATGTCGCCGCGGCCGATCGACTGGCCGATCAGCACCGTCGCCGCCATGCCGAAACCGAAGAAGGTCGCGAACATCAGGAACATGACGATATTCGCATTGGCGGTCGCGGCGAGCGCGCTTTCGCCGAGGAATTGCCCCACCCACACCGAATTCACCGAGCCCGAGAGCGTCTGGAGAATATTCGACGCCAGCGTCGGCAGCGCGAAAAGGACCAGTGTCCGCGTGATCGGCCCGTCGGTCAGGTCGAGCCGCCCATTGCCGCGCGCGGTCTGGCGCGGCGGCACCGGCCCCGAAGCGGGGTCGGCCGCGGCGACGACGGGCGCGACGGGTGCCTCTTCCTTCACCCCAGCCGCGCCAGTGCGGCGGTCAGCCGGTCGGCCTCGGCCGCCTTGGCATCATGGTCGGCGCGCGCCTTTTCGACCGCTTCGGGTTTTGCGCGATCGACGAAATTCGGATTGGCGAGGCGCCCGGCGAGGCTGTCGCGTTCCTTGACGGCCGCGGCGAGCGCCTTCGACAGGCGGTCGCGCTCGGCGGCGGTATCGATCACGCCTTCGAGCGGAACGGTGATCGTCTCTCCCTCTACGACAAGCTGCGCCGAGGCGCCCGCCGGCGCGGGATCGAAGTGGATCGCGTCGAGCCGCGCGAGGCGATCGAGTTGCGCCGCGAGCGTATCGGTGCGTCCCTTCAGTGATGCCGGGAAATGCGCAGTCAGGCGCGCGCCCGGCGGCAGGCCGAGCTCGGCCTTGGCCCCGCGCAATTCGCCGACCAGCTTGATCAGCCAGTCGATGTCGGCGCTTGCCTGCGCATCGCGCTGCGCTTGCGGTTCGGGCCATTTCGCGGTGATCAGCGGGTAACCTTCGCGGTCGCCGAGGCCGGTCCAAAGTTCTTCGGTGATAAAGGGCATGAAGGGATGGAGCATGACGAGAATCTGGTCGAGAACCCAGCCGGCGACGGCTTTCGTCTCCTCATCGATCGAACCCTTGATCAGTTCCAGATACCAGTCGCAGAAGCGGTCCCACGCGAAGCTGTAGATCGCATTCGCGGCGTCGTCGAAGCGGAAGGCGGCGAATGCTTTTTCCATCGCCGCGACGGTGTCGGCGACCTCGCCGATGATCCAGCGGTTGACGGGCAGGCTCGCCGCGGGCGCTGCGAGGCTGGTCGAGGCCGAAATGCCGTTCGCCTCGCAGAAGCGCGCGGCGTTCCACAGCTTGGTCGCGAAGTTGCGATATCCCGCGAGACGCGCGTCATCCATCTTGATGTCGCGGCCCTGGCTTTCCATCGCCGCCATGAAAAAGCGCAGCGCGTCGGCGCCATATTGGTCGATCAGGCCGAGCGGATCGACGACGTTGCCCTTCGATTTCGACATCTTCTGCCCGTCGGGCGCGCGGACGAGGCCGTGGAGATAAAGCGTCTTCCACGGCACCTCGTTCATGAAGTGCATCCCCTGCATCGCCATGCGCGCATCCCAGAAGAACAGGATGTCGAAACCCGAGACGAGCACGTCGTTGGGATAATGGCGGCGCAGCATTTCGGTATCATCGGGCCAGCCGAGCGTCGCGAAGGGCCAGAGGGCGGAGGAGAACCAGGTGTCGAGGACATCGGGGTCGCGGGTAAGGGCAACGCCTGCACCTGCTTCGGCCTGCGCCTCTTCCTCGGTCTCGGCGACGAAGATGCGGCCGTCTGCGGCATACCACGCCGGAATCCGGTGCCCCCACCAGAGCTGGCGCGACACGCACCACGGCTGGATGTTCTCCATCCAGTTGAAGAAGGTCTTTTCCCACGTCTTCGGGACGATCCGGATGCGCCCGTCGCGCACCGCCTGCATCGGCGGCTGCGCCAGCGTCTTGGCATCGACATACCATTGATCGGTCAGCATCGGTTCGATCACCACGCCGCCGCGGTCGCCGAACGGTTGCATGATCAGCTTGTCCTCGACCTTGATCATCAACCCTTCGGCGTCGATGTCGGCGACGACCCGTTCGCGTGCCTCATACCGGTCGAGCCCGCGATAGGCTTCGGGAACGAGGTTCAGCTTGTCGATCTCTGCTGCGCTGGCTTTTTCGCCCATGGCGATGGCCTTCGCGCGGGCGGCGGCGTCCGCATAGCTGGGACCGTCGGTCCGCATCGCCGCCACCTCATCCATCAGGCGATACATGGGGATGCCGTTGCGCTGGGCGACGCCATAGTCGTTTTCGTCGTGCGCGCCCGTGATCTTGACCGCACCGGAACCGAAATTCGGATCGGGATAATCGTCGGTGATGATCGGGATCAGCCGTCGATGTTCCTTGGGACCGACCGGGATTTCGCACAGCTTCCCGACGATCGGGCGATAGCGTTCGTCGTCGGGATGGACCGCCACGGCCCCGTCGCCCAGCATCGTTTCCGGCCGCGTCGTCGCGATCGAAATATAGTCGCGCTCTTCCTCGAACAGGATGGTGCCGTCGCCATCGCGCTCGACGTAGCGATAGGTTTCGCCGCCCGCGAGCGGATATTTGAAGTGCCACATGTGGCCGTTCACTTCGCGGGCATCGACCTCGAGGTCCGAAATCGCGGTCTTGAGCTTGGGGTCCCAGTTCACGAGGCGCTTGTCGCGATAGATCAGGCCCTGTCGGTGCAGGTCGACGAACACCTTGATTACGGCGCGCGTGAAATGCGGGTCCATCGTGAACTGCCCGTTATTGTCTCTGGAATTTAGGCTCCAGTCCATCGAGCAACCGAGGCGGCGGAGCTGGCGGGTGATCTGGCCGCCGCTTGTCGCCTTCCATTCCCAGACCTTCTCCACGAATTCGTCGCGCGTGTAGTTGGTGCGCTTGTCCTGCCGCGCTTCGAGCTGGCGCTCGACGACCATCTGGGTCGCGATGCCGGCATGATCGGTGCCGACCACCCACAGCGCATCCTTGCCGCGCAGCCGCTCGTAGCGGACGAGCACGTCCTGCAATGTGTTGTCGAGCGCATGGCCGATATGCAGCGCGCCGGTGACGTTGGGCGGCGGGTTGACGATGGTGAAGGGCTGCGCATTCGGGCGCTCGGGGCGGAACAGCCCGCGGCTTTCCCACTCATGGGCCCATTTCGCTTCTATGGCGGCGGGATCGAAGGTTTTTTCCATCGGCATGACCGGGGCCTTTGCCAGCCATGCTGCGATGCGGCAAGGGGGTGATCGTCTCGCCGCCCTACCTCTTTCGTCACGCCGGACTTGATCCGGCATCCCGCTTTCGTGGGATCAGCGGGACCCCGGATCAAATCCAGGGTGACGAGAGGCGGGAAATGGAAGCTATTTCTTCAGATAGCGCTTCATCCAGTCGAACACCGTGCGGTGCCACTGGACGCTGTTCGCGCCCTTCAGCACCCAGTGATTCTCGTCGGGGAAGACGAGCAGTTCGGACGGCACCCCCCGCCGCTGGAGCGCGGTGAAGGCGGCGAGCCCCTGCGTATAGGGGATGCGGAAATCCTTTTCGCCGGTGATCACCAGCATCGGCGTCTTCCACTTGTCGACATGGTTCACCGGGTTCCATTTCTCATATTCCTGCGGAACCGCGAAATAGGGCCCGCCATGCTCCCATTCGTCGAACCACAGCTCCTCGGTCTCATAGGCCATGGCGCGCGCATCGAAGACGCCGTCGTGCTGTACCAAGCATTTGAAGCCGTCGGTCCATTGCCCGGCGATCCAGTTCATCATGTAGCCGCCATAGGAGGCCCCGAGCGCGCAGGCGTTGCCGATGTCGAGCTGCGCATCTTTCTGCCCCGCGGCGGCAAGGCCGAGCTTCAGGTCTTCGAGCGGCTTGCCGCCCCAGTCCTTGTTGATGCTGTCGGTGAAGGCCTGACCATAGCCGGTCGAGCCGTGAAAATCGACGGTCACCGCGCCATAGCCCTGCTGCGCGAACAGGCGCGGGTTCCAGCGCGTCGACCAGCTGTCGCCGAAACTGCCCTGCGGTCCGCCGTGGACGAGGAAGGCGACGGGCAGCTTGCCGGTGGCATTGGCGGGCTTGATGATCTGTCCCCACACCGTGTCGCCGTTCGCACCGGCGAATTGCATGCGTTCGACCTTGACCGGATCGAGTTCGGCGAGAATCGCGGCATTGGCGTCGGTGATCTGGGTCACCTTGCCCTTGGCATCGCGGAGGTAGAGGTCGGTCGGCAGCAGGATCGAATTGCGCGAATAGAGCAGACCGCCGTCGGCGAGCGGGGTCACGTCGCCGATATTGCCCTCGGTCGCCGCGTTCGACGCCTTCAGGCGCTCGACCTTGCCTGTCGCGACATCGACGCGGAAGACGGGATGGTCGAGCACCTCCTGCGCGGTGACGTAGAGCGCCTTGCCGCCGGGCGCCCAAGCAATCGAGGCGACCGAGCGATCCCAGGCGTCGGTCAGCTTGCGCGTCTCGCCGTTTTCGAGGTTGCGCAGCATCAGCACCTGCCGGTCGCTTTCATAGCCGGGCCGCGCCATCGCGGCATAGGCGAGCCACTTGCCATCGGGGGAGGGCGTGGGCAGCGTGTCGGTCGCCTGGTTGGCTTCGGTCAGGTTGATCGGCGCGATGCGCGCATCGACCTTCGCCTGATAGATATCGAGGTTGGTCGAGGTCGGTTCGTCGCGGTCGGCCTTGCGCAGCGTGAAGAAGATCGTGCGGCTGTCGGCGCCCCAGGCGAGCTCCTCGCCGCCGCCGAAGGGTTTCGACGGCGTGTCGCCGATCAGCGAGCCGTCGACCGCGCGCCCCGCGGTCGCTTTGCCGTCGGCGAGATCGAAGACGAAGGGGCGGCTATGGGTGCCCGGCGTCTCCCATTGATCCCAGTGGCGGACGAAACCGACGCCGTCCTTGTAGTGGCGGCCGCTGCCCGGTCCGACGAGCGCGCCTTTTTCCTTCGCATCGCAGCCGAAGGCCGTGCACTCGCGGGGCACGTCGCCCCAGACGAGCAGGCGCCGGCCATCGGGCGACAGTTTGAAGCCCGCGACGTCGGCCTTCTCGCTGGTGACCTGCGTTGCCGGGGCGCTGCCGTCGCCGACGGCGATCCGCCAGAGCTGGTCGCTGCCCGAGGCGTCGGAGAGGAAGTAAAGCGCGCCATCGGGGCCGAACGCCGGGCTCGTCTCGTTCTTGCCCGGGGTGTCGGCGACGCGCACCGGCACGGCTCCCTTCGCCTTGCGGTCGAGAAGCCACAGGCCGGTCGAGCGCTTGTAGGTCTCCGCCTCGGTCTCGGTGATCTGGAATGCGACCCAGCGTCCGTCGGGCGAGGCGGCGGGAGCGGCAACGCGCTTCATTGTCGCCAGATCGACCTCGGTCATCGGCCGGGCGAGGGCGGGGGTGGACAGGACGGTTGCGAGCGCGATCGCGCTGGACAGGAGATGGTTTCGCATGAAAGCGGTTTAACGCCGCCGCCGCGCGGCGCAAGGGCACTACTGCGGACGGACAGAGCTTCCCGCGTCAACGCGGTGGGTGTGCGGCCAGATACTCGACGATCGCCTTGACTTCCTGCGCGCGCTCGCGCGGGATGACCAAGATGTCGTCGCCGTGCGTCACCACGATCAGGTCGGACACACCGACCACGGCGATGCGCTTGCCGCCGTCGGCGCGCAGATAGTTGCGTTCGGCGTCGAGCGTGACGACGTCGCCGATGCGGACGTTGCCGGCGTCGTCCTTCGCGCCCAGCGCGTGCAGCGCCGCCCAGCCGCCGACGTCGGACCAGCCGGGATCGACCGGCGCGACGACGACCCGGTCCGCGCCCTCCATCACCGCATAATCGATCGAATCGGCGGGGCTGCGCAGAAAGGCATCGGTATCGGGATGGATGCGTCCGCCATCCTGCCGTGCGTCCGTCATCGCGGCTGTGCAGGCCGCGGCCATCGCCGGTTGCTGGCGTTCGAGCTCGGTCAGGAAGCGATCGGCGCGCATCAGGAAGATGCCGGCGTTCCAGTAATGGCCGCCTTCGGCGAGCATCGCCTCCGCCCGCTCGCGTGGGGGTTTCTCAACGAAGCGCCGCACGCTGTGGACGCCGGGCGCATCGGGATGCGCTTCGCCCGCCGCGATATAGCCATAGCCGGTTTCGGGATGCGACGGAGCGATCCCGAAGGTCGCGATCGCGCCCGCTTCGACCGCGGGGCGCGCCGTGTCGATCGCGCGCAGGAAAGCGGTGACGTCGGTCATGACATGATCGGCGGGCATGACGAGAAGCAGCGATCCGGGGTCGCAGGCGCGCGCGGCCAGCGCGATCGCCGGGGCGGTGTTGCGCGCCGCGGGTTCGACGATGACCCGCGCGTCGGCGATTCCCGCCGCCGCCAGATCGGCCTCGACTGGCGCGACGTGCCCGGGGCCGCAGACGACCAGCGGCGCGGCGAAGCGCGTGCGATCGGCGACGCGATCCAGCGTCTGGCGGAACAGGCTGACCCCGCCGATCAGCGGCTGGAACTGCTTGGGCGCGGCACTGGTCGACACGGGCCACAGGCGGGTGCCCGATCCGCCGGACAGGATGACGGGAACGATCATGCGTTTTCTGTTACCATCCTTCGCCCCGCATCGCCATCAGTAGGACCAGCACAGAAGGGCGCGGGCATCCGGGGCCAGCGCGATGCCGTCGGCGCGGTCGATGACGACGCACTCGCCGAGCGCCACCGCCTCGTCATCGACGCGGCACCCCGGCGAGAGCGGTACGAAGCTGTATGCGCCGTCGGCGCGGGGTAGCATTGCCGCGGCGTCCGGGCCCGCCAGATGCAGCAGGCGGAAATGCGGGCCGTCGACCAGCAGGCGGTTGTCGTCCGGCTCGACGCGGCCGTCGCGCGGATCGGGGCGCGGCCCCGGCGCCGCGACCGCCAGCCCGGCGTCGAGGTGCAATTCGCGCGGCCGGCCGTAATCGTAGAGCCGATAGGTGCAGTCGACATTCTGCTGCACCTCGACCACCGTCAGCCCGGCGCCGATCGCGTGGATCGTCCCCGCCCGATTATAGACGAAATCGCCTGCCCGTGCAGGCCGCCAGTCGATCATGTCGACGATCGATCCATTGAGCGCGGCGTCGCGCAACGCCTCGCGCGACGTTGCGGCGACCAGCCCGACTCCGAGTTCGGCGCCGGGATCGGCATCGAGCACCAGCCAGCACTCGTCCTTGCCGCGTGCGAAGCCGGCGGCCTGCGCCGCCGCATCGTCGGGGTGAACCTGAATCGACAGGCGTTCGGAAGTGAAGAGGAATTTGATCAGGATCGGCGCATCGTCGCCGTCGGGATGGGCAAACCATATCTCGCCGATCCGGCGGCCGCCGAAATCCCCGAAATCCCTGGGTATGTCGGTTCGGCCCCAGGGCTTTTCCACGACAAGCGTTTGCAGGCGCGCGAGCATGGTGAAGAGATGTGGAGCCGCCCCCGCTGCGTCAAGCGGGAAGGGTCAGGCCGCCCTGTGCAGACGGTGGCTGGTCGCCGCTCCAGGCTGGTCGGGCCACAGGCCGCGCGTGTCGTAGACGATCTTGTCGGCGCGTTCCTCGAGCGGGATCGAGCGGAACAGGTCGTGATCGACGAGCACGATCAGGATGTCGCACGACGCCAGCGCGCTATCGAGATCGATCAGTTCGGCACCGGTATCGGCGAACGCGGCCGGAAGCGTGCGCGCGAAGGGCTCGACGATATGGATCTGCGGGCCGAACCGGCGCGCGAGCGCCGCGGCGACCTCGACCGCGGGGCTTTCGCGGAAATCGTCGATATTGGGCTTGAACGCGAGGCCGAGGCAGGCGACGCGGGCCTTCGGATGCTGCGAGACGAGCATTTCGGCCGCGCCGACGACATGCGCGGTCTTGGCGAGGTTGACCTCGCGCGCGGTGCGGATCAGGCGGCTTTGCGCAGGTGCGCCATGGACGAGGAACCACGGATCGACCGCGATGCAATGCCCGCCGACGCCCGGCCCGGGCTGGAGGATGTTGACGCGCGGGTGCCGGTTGGCGAGGCGGATCACCTCCCACACGTCGACCCCCATTTCCTCCGCCATCATCGACAGCTCGTTGGCGAAGGCGATGTTGACGTCGCGATAGCTGTTCTCGACCAGCTTCACCATTTCGGCGGCTCGCGCCGAGGTGGTGATGCAGGCGCCGCGCACGAACTGGCGATAGAAGGTCATCGCGCGCCGCGCGCAGCGCGGGGTGATGCCGCCGATGCAGCGGTCGTTGTCGACCAGCTCGATCAGGATGCGGCCGGGCAGGACGCGTTCGGGGCAATGGGCGATGAAGATGTCGGCGGCGCCGCTGCACGCGCCCGGCACCTTCAGATCGGGGCGCAGTTCGGCGATCAGCGCCGCGACCTTCTCGGTCGTGCCGACGGGCGAGGTCGATTCGAGGATGACGAGATCGCCTGCCTTCACCACCGGCGCCAGTGCGCGGGCGGCGGACAGGACATGGTGGATGTCGGGGCGATGCTCCTCGTCGTGCGGCGTCGGCACCGCGATGACGAAGACGTCGGCGGGCGCGACCTCGGTCGACGCGGTCAGCGTACCGCGCGCGACGACACCCTGGACGAGACCGTCGAGGTCGACCTCCTCGATATGGACGTGGCCGCTGTTGACGGTGTCGACGACATGCCGGCTGACGTCGACGCCCGTGACCCGGCACCCGGACCGCGCGATCAGCGCCGCGGTGGGCAGGCCGATATAACCGAGGCCGAGGACGGTGACTTTCTGTTCGCTATCGATGGGCACGCGCAACAATCTCCGCAATTCTTTCCGCCGCACGCCCGTCGCCGAAGGGGTTGTGGGCGCGGGCCATGGCGTCATAGGCGTCCTTATCGTCCAAAAGGCTGAAGATTTCCGCAACGATTCGATTGCGGTCGGTTCCGACGAGGCGTGCAGTGCCAGCCTCGATGCCCTCGAGCCGTTCGGTCGTCTCCTTTCTCTTGACTGGAAACTTCAAAAAGTTGGCCCCGGATAAAGGAATTGCTCGTTGATTCATAACCTCTGAAAATATGCAATTAATTGCATATTTTTACCTCCGTTTTCTTTCATTTATGCTCTGAGTTTTTTGTTTTCCCTTAAGGCAATTTTCTGAGTTTGAACGCGAATCTATGATCAAAAATAATCTCTTTATAACAATAAAATAACAAAAATCTTCAAATCAAAAGGGGTAATTTTTCTATATATTTTAAGTAGAAAAATTATCTATTTTGCGTAGAAATAAATATGTATGTCGCGTAGAATTCTGTACCCACTATTTCTGCATAGGTGAATCGGGCGATGTTTGACCTCAACGATCCCATTTTCAGCGATGTCGAAAAGGCTCGCGAGCATCTGGAACGGCTGAGATGGCCGAAAGGTCCTGTCTGCCCGCATTGCGGGGAGAAAGAGCGCGTTCATCGCTTGCAAGGCAAGTCCCATCGCGCCGGATTGATCCAGTGCAATGCGTGCCTCAAGAATTTCACCGTCACGGTCGGCACCGTCTTCGAGCATAGCAAAGTGTCGCTGGACCGGTGGTTACTGGCGGTCTTCCTTCTCTCGTCGAGCAAGAAGGCTGTCAGCATATCTCAGCTTCAACAACTGATCGGTGTTACCTACAAGACGGCGTGGTTCATGACCCAGCGTATCCGGGAGGCGATGGGGCATCTGGCTATCCCGGGGAGCGGCGAAAGCAAAGCTAAACGGAGCGAAAACGTCACTGCCGGGCGTAAGGTTCGTTCCGGCATCATACGCTTACCTGCCAAGAGAAAGGCGTAGCGGTCGACTGCACCATTTGTTGTAATGTGCGCGGCTACGACGCGAGGCATTCATCGTGCCCCGGCATCGTTTATGATCCGCCGCGATGTGAATTCTGCGGCGATCGCGAAACAGATTTGCGATCTCGTGGGTGGCCTGGCTCTTCCCTATCGGAAATGGGCGATGTCGCCAGCATTCGCTTAAGCACCCGGTTCATTTTCTTTTGGTCAGCTTTTTTCATGATTGATGATCCCGTGGAAAAGGGTGTTCCGTCTCCGATGTGACCCGCCCCACCGAGTGGTTTGCGGGGATTGCTAATGCATTGACGCTTCCATCGCCAGTGTTGGTCGGAGGTGGAGCGAAGCCTGTTGATAATGCTCGCTCGCTGATCGAATCGGTTGCGAATATCACGATGACATCGCTAGCCTGCCGGTATGGCCCGGCACCCCGTCTCAGTCTGGCTCAAAACCTTTGCACAGCGCGTCTCAAATGCCGCGGGTGCGGAATGAAACGGTGTTTGGACTCGATGATCTGCTGGCCAATGTCGAAACGGCACGATGACATGATCTGGTGGCGGCACCGCTCCAAATGCAGGAGGTGCGGAGCAAAAAAACCTATCTCACTTCGGTCCATACCCATCTGACGCCAGCCACTGAAACGAGCGGGGCGGGATTGGGACCCGCAATCGAAATTCGGGATATGACGGCGATCCCGCTGGGAAAAGCAATTAGCAAGGATTGCCGCCCTCCGAGAATAGTGGGGGCTCTTAACGATACCTGCTCGGTCATGCTCCGAGCAAAAATTATGTCGACGACCATGCCCAGCCTCGGCACGAATTTGCGCCGTCTTCGCGAAGCCCGAGGCATCAGTCAGCGGATTCTCGCGCAGAAGATCGGTGTCAGCATGCCGACGGTCAGCATGTGGGAGAGCGACCAGCGCCGCCCGGTGCTCAAGCGGCTCAATCAGATTTGCGAGATATTGGGCGTCTCGGCGGGCGAACTGATGACGGGTGCGAAGTCCGCCGAGCTGGCCGGCCTGCTCGCGCAAAGCCGCGAGCAGATCGCGCGCTTTCTCGGGACGTCGCCCGACAAAGTCCGGATCATGATCGAGATTTGATTGGGGGATTGCGGCGCATGGGCAGGGTGGGGCTGGCACATCTCGGCGTTCGCGTTGCCGATCTGGCGATTTCGCGCGACTGGAACCGTCAGCTGACCGGCGCCGAGATCGTTCACGACAATGGGGCAGCGGTTTTCCTTGCGCTCGATGAGGATCGTCATCGCTTCGTCCTGTAGAGCGACAGCGGCGCCGCACCCCCCCCCCC
>NZ_BCUA01000051.1 GCF_001591045.1 Sphingopyxis granuli NBRC 100800
ATATGGGGGGCGTCGCGGGTTTATGGCACGCCGCTCTATCCTGAGCGCCTGCAAGACAGTCGAAGGCTCGCGATGACCCGGGGGGAGGCGGGGCGGGCGCGGCCTGCACCGTGATGCTGCGTCGAACGGGCGATCCGCCCAACTGCGGCGTCGCGGTGTGATGGCTGTCACAACGCCGTCGCCATTCCTCCCCTATGCCTGCTCCCGCGACCCAGATCAGTTCCCCGATCGGGAATTGGTCTCCCTTTCCCGGCCGGGCCTTTCGCGGTCCGGCCGGGAACCTTTTTCGCCCTTCTCGCATTATGTCCGCATCGTCGGGACGATGCCCGGATCGCCGGGCATCGGCATCATCTGCCGCCGTCGGCGGCTTCCCGAACCGACAGAGAAAGGGACGGACATGGGTATCATCATCACGTTGATCGTCGGCGGCATCATCGGCTGGCTGGCCAGCATCGTCATGCGGACCGATGCGCAACAGGGCATCCTCCTCAACATCGTCGTCGGCGTCGTCGGCGCATTCCTCGGCAACATCCTCGGCGGGATGTTCGGCATGGGCGCCTCGCTCGACGCGTTCAGCCCGATCGGTCTGCTGTGGTCGTTCATCGGCGCGGTCGTGCTGCTCGGCCTGATCAACCTCGTCCGCCGCGGCAGCGTCCGCTGATCCGAAACGGGGCTTCGTCCGGCGGCTGCCATTTCGCTAGAGCGGCGAGCATGAAATCTGCATCATCCACATGCGTTCGTGCTGAGCTTGTCGAAGCACCGTCCTTCTTCTTACGGCGCTGAAAGCAAGAACGGCCCTTCGACAAGCTCAGGGCAAACGGTGCAGATTTGAAGCACGGCGCTCTAGGATATTGTTTTGCCGTGTTTTCCGAGGCGTCGGGCGAGTCCGCCCGACTGGAAAACACTTCTAGGCGGCCGCGGATATTTGCGTTACCACCATGTGCCTGCTGCGTCGGGCAGACCAATGATCGTAGGGGGTCAAATCATGATTGATTTCATCATTGCACTTGTCATGGGCGGCATCATCGGCTGGCTGGCCAGCATCGTGATGCGGACCGATGCCCAACAGGGCATCTTCCTGAATATCGTTGTCGGTTGTATCGGTTCGATCCTCGGTCGGCTGTTGCTGGGCGGCCTGATCGGCGGCGGGCATCTGCGCGGCGACGCGTTCGACTGGCGGACGCTGCTGACCGCCTTCGTCGGTGCGGTGATCCTGCTCGCGATCGTCAACCTCGTCCGGCGCGGCCGCGTACGCTGAAATCCCGTGGCGGCCGGGCGCGACGCCCGGCCGACGCAAGGGCGGCCACCCGCAGGGGTGCGCCGCCCTTTCCGTTGTCCGAAGCCGCTGGAATCGGCCGTCCATCCCGTCTATGAGCGGGCGGCGGACGGAGCGATGGCGGCCGGCGTTTGCCTCTTGCCACTAGTGATGTAATACGGTAATACACCTACGAGGATTTGGGTCCTGTCATGCGGGCGGGGGCGTATCGCTGTCGGCGGTCGTCGCGTCGGCTGCCATGGGCAGCGGATGGGGATTTCGGCGTGAACTACGAGCGGAAAGTGGAAGCGATGGACAGCCTGGCGGGATCGACCCCGAGCTTTTATGACGAGGGCGAGAGCCGCCGCAAGCGCACGCGGCTGATCGTCGCGCTGGTGCTGATCGGGTTCGCGCTGGCCGCGACCTGGTATGCCTTCACGCACCGGGGCACCGGCGCCGCGACCGCCGAAGGGGCGGACGGCGCCGCCGCGCAGAGCATCCCCAACGTCACCGTTGTGATCCCCGGCCGGGTTTCGGTGCAGGCGGCGATCGCCGCGAACGGCACGATCGCCGCGCGCCGCGAAATGCCCGTCGGGGTCGCGGGCGAGGGCGGCCAGGTGATCCGCGTCCTCGTCGAGCCCGGCCAGTGGGTCGGCGCCGGCCAGACGCTCGCGGTCATCGACCGTTCGGTGCAGACGCAGCAGGCGGCCAGCCTCTCCGCCTCGATCCGCGTCGCGCAGGCCGACGCGAGCCTCGCGCAGGCCGAACTCGAGCGTGCCGAAGCGCTGGTGTCGCGCGGCTTCATCTCGAAGGCCGACCTCGACCGCAAGCGCGCGACCCGCGACGCCGCCAACGCGCGCGTCCGTGTCGCGCAGGCGCAATATCAGGAAGCCGTCGCGCGCAACGGCCGCCTCAACATCGTCGCGCCCGCCGCGGGGCTGGTGCTGACGCGCGAGGTCGAACCCGGCCAGGTGGTCGGCGCGGGCAGCGGCGTGCTGTTCCGCATGGCGAAGGGCGGCGAGATGGAAATGCTCGCCCAGCTCGCCGAGGCCGACCTCCAGCGCGTCCGCGTCGGCACGCGCGCGACGATCACCCCGGTCGGCACCGACCTGCAGATCGCAGGGCAGGTGTGGCAGGTGTCGCCGATCGTCGACATGAACACGCGGCAGGGCACCGCGCGCATCGCCATCCCCTACAGCAGCGCGCTGCGCCCCGGCGGCTTTGCCGACGCGCGGCTGGTGTCGGGCACGGCGGAGGCCCCGCTGCTCCCCGAAAGCGCGGTGCAGAGCAGCGCCGACGGCAATTTCGTGCTGATCGTCGGCAAGGACGACAAGATCGAGCGGCGCGCCGTGAAGGTCGGGACCGTGACCGACGGCGGCGTATCGATCGCCTCCGGCCTGTCGGGCACCGAAAAGGTGGTCGTGCTTGCCGGCGCCTTCCTCAACCCCGGCGAAAAGGTGAAGCCGGTGATCCAGAAATCGGCGCAATAAGCGCACCCGGACCAGCACGTAAGGCGTTTGAATCATGAGCTTTCGCAACATCTCCGCCTGGTGCATCCGCAATCCGGTGCCGCCGGTCGTGCTGTTCATCCTGTTGCTGCTGGCGGGCCTCGTCAGCTTCAACCGGATGGACGTGAACGACAATCCGGACGTCGAATTCCCGCTGGTCCAGGTCATCGTCGTGCAGCCCGGCGCCGCGCCGGCGGAGCTGGAGACGCAGGTGACGCAGCGCGTCGAGGCGGCGGTCCGCGGGGTCAGCGGCGTCGACGAAATGTCCTCCTATGTCAGCGAGGGCAACAGCCGGACGATGGTGCAGTTCGCGATCGGAACGCCGATCGACCGCGCCTATAACGACGTCAACCAGGCGGTTCAGCAGATCCGCAGCGACCTGCCCGACGGCATCCTCGAACCGCAGGTGGTGCGCATCGACGCGGCGGGCGGGCCGATCACCTATTTCGCGGTCGAGGCGACCGACATGACGCTGGAACAGCTCAGCTGGTTCGTCGACAACACGGTCGCCAAGGAACTGCTGTCGATCCCCGGCATGGCCAAGGTCAGCCGCGCCGGCGGCGTCGATCGTGAGATTCGCGTCATCCTCGATCCCGCGCGCATGCAAAGCTATGGCCTGACCGCGAGCCAGGTGAACCAGGAACTGCGGCAGGTGAACCTGAACGCCGCGGGCGGGCGGACCGAGATCGCGGGGGCCGAACAGGCGGTGCGCGTGCTCGGCAACGCGGCCAATGCCTTCCAACTCGGCGAGACGCGCATCGCGATCGGCAACGGCCGCACCGTCCGCCTCGCCGACATCGCCAAGGTGACGGACGGCTATGCCGAGCAGCGCAACCTCGCGATGATCCGCGGCAAGCAGGTGCTGTCCTTCTCGATCGAGAAGGCGAAGGGATCGTCGGACGTCACCGTCCACGACGAGACGATGAAGAAGCTCGCCGAGATCAAGAAGAACAATCCCAAGGTCGACTTCAAGATCCTCTTCACCAAGACCGAATATGTGAAGGAGCAGTATCGCAGCTCGATGGCCGCGATGATCGAGGGCGCGGTGCTCGCCGTCGTCGTCGTCTTCCTGTTCCTGCGCGACTGGCGCGCGACGCTGATCAGCGCGATGGCGATCCCGCTGTCGGCGATCCCGACCTTCTGGTTCATGGACATGATGGGCTTTTCGCTGAACAGCCTGTCGCTGCTCGCGCTCAGCCTCGTCGCCGGGGTGCTCGTCGACGACGCGATCGTCGAGATCGAGAATATCGTCCGACACATGCGAATGGGCAAGACGGCCTATCAGGCCGCGATCGATGCCGCCGACGAGATCGGCCTCGCCGTCGTCGCGACGACGTCGTCGATCGTCGCGGTCTTCCTGCCGGTGGCGCTGATGCCCGGCATCTCCGGGCAGTTCTTCATCCAGTTCGGCATGACCGTCGTCTTCGCGGTGCTCGTCAGCCTGGCCGTCGCGCGCATGATCACGCCGATGATCGCCGCCTATTTCCTGTCGGCGCAAGGCGAGCAGGAGCATGCCGGCGGCCCGTGGATCGACCGCTACGAACGCATCCTTGCCTGGACGCTCGACAACAGCAAGCATCACGCGGTTCGCGCGCGTTACGACGCCATCGCGACGCGGCCGGCCTTCCTGTCCGTGCCGCTGATCGCCGCCGGCCTCGCCGTGCTGTTCATGGCGTTCCGCTATTTCCAGCCGGTGCCGGTGGGACAGGACGCGCCGAATCCCGCGATCCATTTCCTGCTGCTGACGCCGATCAGCTTCGTCGCCGCCTATCTGTTCGTCGGGCTGGCGCAGATCATCGTGGGGGCGCTCGCCTATGCGGCGGGGATGCGGCAATGGGCCTTCACCCACTGGGCCATGTTCATGGCGCGGCGCTTCTGGGCGCGATTGTTCGACCATCGCGTGTGGATCGTCGGGATCGGCCTGTTCGCCTTCCTCGGCAGCATCCTGCTGTTCACGCAGCTGCCGAACCAGTTCCAGCCGACGATCAACAGCGATTACAGCCAGATCAAATATGAGCTGCCGCCGGGTTCGACGCTGGCGCAGAGCACGCATGTCTCGAACGAGATCAACGCGATCCTCGCGGACGACAAGGCGGTGGAGAATGCCTTCTACGACGTCCAGGTCGGCAGCGGCGGGGTCTATATCACGCTGAAGAAGCATCGCGACGTCACCAGCGTCGAATGGGAACGCGGCCTGCAGCCGAAGCTGGCGGCGATCCCCGACGCGCGCGTCTCGTTCCAGAGCCAGGCGGGCGGCTTCTCGGGCCGCGACATCACCTTCATCATCGGCGGCGACGATCCGGTGCTGCTCGAACGCCATGCGCAGAAGATCGTCGCGGAGATGGGCAAGCTCAAGGAACTGCGCTCGGTGCGGATCGAGGGCGACATTCCGCGGCCGGAGATCATCGTGAAGCCGCGGCTCGACCTCGCGGCGGAACTCGGCGTCACCACCGCGGCGCTCAGCCAGACGATCCGTATCGCGACGATCGGCGACATCGACCAGAATGCCGCGAAATTCTCGCTGTCGGACCGCCAGATTCCGATCCGCGTCCTGCTTTCGGAGGATTCGCGCCGCAGCCTGGCAACGATCGAGACGCTGCCCGTGCCGACCTCGCGCGGGACCACCGTGCCGCTGAAGGCGGTGGCGGAAATCGGCTTCGGGGCCGGCCCGACCGAATTGCGCCGCTACAACCAGACGCGACGCATCGTGATCGGCGCCGACCTCGCGCCGGGGCTGGTGACGAGCGACGCGCAGACCAAGATCGACGCGCTGCCGGCGGTCAAGTCGATGCCGCAGGGCGTGCGCAAGATCATCCAGGGCGACGCCAAGTGGCAGGCCGAACTGGCGACCAACTTCATGATCGCCGTGGTGGCGGGGCTGATGCTCGTCTTCTCGACGCTGGTGCTGCTCTATCGCCGCTTCCTGTCGCCGCTGGTCAACATGTCGTCGCTGCTGCTCGCGCCGCTCGGCGGTCTGCTGGGCCTGTGGATCACGGGCATGGAAATCTCCATGCCGGTCTATATCGGCCTGCTGATGCTGCTCGGCATCGTCGCGAAGAACTCGATCCTGCTCGTCGACTTCGCGATCGAGGAGATGGACCATGGCGTCGACAAGCTCGCGGCGCTCAAGGATGCGGGCCGCAAGCGCGCGCAACCGATCGTGATGACGACGGTGGCGATGATCGCCGGCATGGTCCCGACCGCGCTGTCGCTGTCGGGCGACGGGGCGTGGCGCGCGCCGATGGGCGTCGTCGTGATCGGCGGGCTGGCGCTGTCGACGCTGCTCACGCTGCTGATCGTCCCGGCGGGCTTCAGCCTGGCCGACAGCATCGAAAAGCGCCTGGGCCGCTTCTTCTCGGCCAACCTGCTCACCTATCGCAAGGGCGACGACACGCGTCCGCACGGCGACCCGGCGCCGTCGCCGGCGGAGTGACGCGGGGGCGGCATCGGCGCGCGCGGACGGCGCGCCGGTTGCAACCTTTGGCGCGCTTCGCCATTTGTTGGGCATGACCGAGCCGACCCCAGCCCGCCCGAGCGCGCCCTCCGACCATTGGGGCGTCGCGGTTCCGACGGGCGGGCTCAACATCCGGGTCGTGGCGACCGGGCTGCTCGTCGTGATGGCGCTGATCTTCGTCAGCGCCAAATATTATCAGGACGTGCACCCCGCGATCGGCTTCGTGCGCGCCTTTGCGGAGGCGGCGATGGTCGGCGGGCTCGCCGACTGGTTCGCGGTCACCGCGCTGTTCCGCCACCCGATGGGGCTGCCGATCCCGCACACCGCGATCGTGCCGCGCAACAAGGACCGCATCGGCGACACGCTGGCGCGGTTCCTGCTCACCAATTTCCTGCTGCCGCGCCTGATCGCGCGCAAGATGCAGACGGTCGACGTCGCGGGCGCGGTCGGCAAGTTCCTGTCGGAACCGGCCGAGGGCGGCGGGCGGCTGAAGCTCGGTGCGTCGCGGATCATCGCCGACGCGCTCGGCGCGCTCGACCAGCAGCGGCTGGGCGGGATGGTCAAGTCGGCGATCGCCGACCGGCTGCGCGAACTCGACGTCGCGCCGCTGCTCGGCCAGGCGTTGCAGGCCGCGCTGGCGGAGGGGCGGCACCAGCCGCTGCTCGATGCGATGGTCGGGTGGGGATCGAAGACGCTCGAACTCAACGAGCATCTGATCCACCAGATGGTCCACGACAACAGCAACGCGATCGTCCGCTTCACCGGGCTCGACGAAAGCATCGCGAACCGCATCGTCGCCGGCCTGTCGAAGCTGCTCGCCGAGATGGCGGTCGACGAGACGCACCCGCTGCGCATCCGCGTCGAGGAGGGGCTCGCCAAGATGGCGCTCGACCTCCAGCACGACCCGGAGGTCAAGGCGAAGGTCGCGCGCGTGCGCGACGAACTGCTCGAGAACAAGGCGGTCAAGCGCTGGCTCGACGGCCTGTGGGAACAGGGCCGCGCTGCGCTGCTCAAGGCGGCGCGCGATCCCGAAACCATGCTCGCGGGGCGCATCGGCGAACTCATCACCCAGTTCGGCGCGATGCTCGGCGAGGACGAGGCGATCCGGCGCACGCTCAACCGCTACGCGCGCCGCGCGGTCGTCGGCACGGTCGACAGCTATGGCGAAACGGCGCTGCGGCTGGTGTCCGACACGATCCGCGGCTGGGACGCCAAGACGATCACCGACCGGCTGGAAAGCGCGGTCGGCGACGACCTGCAATATATCCGCATCAACGGCACGCTGGTCGGCGGGTTGGTCGGGGTGCTGATCCACGCGGTGGATGTGTTGCTGTAGCTGGGGCGGGTTTTCGGAAAAACTCACGCAAAGGCGCGAAGGCGCGAAGGCGCGAAGAGAATAATCCGGCGCGGCGTAGCGACAATCTCACACAAAGACACAAAGAGGGCGGAGGAAATATCGACATCCGTTCATCATCCTGTCGAGTGCATGGAAAAGGACCGGACAAAGTCCGGTCAATTTATCTGCTGTGGCTGCGGATCAAAGGAGAGGTGGCGATATAGGTCGCCCTCTTTGTGTCTTTGTGTGAGATATTTTTCTTCGCGCCTTCGCGCCTTTGCGTGAGATCAATCGAGCATTGCCCTCAACCCCTCGCGCCACGTCGGATAGGTCGGCGCCCATCCCAGCAGCCGCTTCGCCTTGCCGTTCGCGACGCGCCGGTTCTCGGCATAGAAGGCGCGCGCGGCGGGCGACAGGGCCGCGTCGTCCAGCGATTGCAGCCGCGGCAGCGGCGCCCCCAGTATCGCGCAGCCCCATTCGACGAGTTGGTTCTGCGAACAGGGTTCTTCGTCGGCGAGGTTGTAGACGCCCGCCGGCCCGCGGAACGACGCGATGACGCCGCCTGCGATGTCGTCGACATGGATGCGACTGAAAACCTGTCCGGGCAGCGCGATGCGATGCGCGCGCCCGTCTCGTATCCGGTCGAGGATCGACCGGCCGGGGCCATAGATGCCGGGCAGGCGCAGGACGCGCACGTCGCCGCGCAGCGCCTGCCACGCGGCGTCGGCGGCGTTGCGGTCGGCGCGGCGGCCGCGGACGGGGGCGCTCTCGTCGACCCACGCGCCGCGCGCGTCGCCATAGACGCCGGTCGAGGACAGATAGCCGATCCACGTCGCCGGCGCGACGGCGATCGCCTCGCCATAGCGGGCGAGCACCGGATCGCCCCCGTCCGCCGGCGGCACCGACGACAGGATATGCGTCGCGTCGCGCAGCGCCGCCAGCACCGCCGACGCGTCGGCGAAGGCGATGCTGCCGCCGCGCCCGTCGCGCGTGGTGCCGATGACCTCCCACCCGCGCGCGCGCAGCCGCGCCGCGAGATGTCCGGCCGCATAGCCCATTCCGAAAATCAGCATGTTGCTCATGGGTCGCCTTATTGCGCGGCGCAGCCGCCAAGCCTAGGACAATGACCGACAGTTTTTCCCGTTCGTGCCGAGCGTGTCGAAGCATCGTCCTTTCTTTCGGCGCCGAAACGAAGGACGGCCCTTTGGCAAGCCCAGGGCGAACGATTCTCGTTCGAGGTTTCTTCCGCACATGACCGACGCGTCCTCCTCTCCCGTCCCCCCCGTCACCATCCATCGCACCGCCTATCGCCCGCCCGAATGGCGGGTGCCGGAGGTGGCGCTCGATTTCGCGCTCGGGCTCGAGGAGACGCGGGTGACGGCGGCGTTGTCGGTGGTGCGCGATGCCGATGCCCCGGCGCCGCTCGTGCTGCGCGGCGACGCGCTGACGGCAGAGGCGGTGCGCGTCGACGGCGAGGCGTGGAACGGCTGGCGGATGGACGGGCCGGACCTGGTCGTCGATCTGGGCGACCGGACCGCCGCGGTGGTCGAGGTCGATACGCGGATCGACCCCGCCGCCAACAGCCAGCTCATGGGGCTCTATGCCTCGAACTCCATGCTCTGCACCCAGTGCGAGGCGGAAGGGTTCCGCCGCATCACCTTCCACCCCGACCGTCCCGACGTGCTCAGCCGCTACCGGGTGCGGATGGAAGGCGACAAGGCCGCCTTCCCGATCCTGCTGTCGAACGGCAATTGCGTCGCGACGGGGGAGGGGGAAAGCGGAACCCACTGGGCGCTGTGGGAAGACCCGTGGCCGAAGCCTTCCTATCTGTTCGCGCTCGTCGCCGGCGACCTCGTCGTCAACCGCGATCATTTCACCACCCTGTCGGGGCGCCGGGTCGAACTCGGCATCTGGGTGCGCGCGGGCGATCAGGATCGCACCCACCACGCGATGGCTTCGCTCAAGCACAGCATGGCGTGGGACGAGCAGGTCTATGGCCGCGAATATGACCTCGACCTGTTCAACATCGTCGCGGTCAGCGATTTCAACATGGGGGCGATGGAGAACAAGGGGCTGAACGTCTTCAACACCCGCTATATCCTCGCCGACCCCGACACCGCGACCGATGCCGATTACGACGGGGTCGAGGGGGTCGTCGCGCACGAATATTTCCACAACTGGTCGGGCAACCGCGTCACCTGCCGTGACTGGTTCCAGCTCAGCCTGAAAGAGGGCTTCACCGTCTATCGCGACCAGAGCTTTTCGGCCGCGATGGGCTCGGCGGCGGTCAAGCGGATCGAGGATGTGCGCGTGTTGCGCGCCGCGCAGTTCCCCGAGGACGCCGGGCCGCTCGCGCACCCGATCCGCCCCGATAGTTATCAGGAAATCTCGAACTTCTATACCGCCACCGTCTATAACAAGGGCGCCGAGATCATCCGCATGATGGCGACGATGGTCGGCCCCGAACGCTTTCGGCGGGGCACCGACCTCTATTTCGACCGCCACGACGGCGAGGCGGCGACGTGCGAGGATTTCGTCCGCGCGATCGAGGACGGCGCCGGCATCGACCTGACGCAATTCCGCCTTTGGTACAGCCAGGCCGGAACGCCGCGGATCGCCGCGCGCCTCGAAGGCGACGCGGCGAGCGGCGAATGGGTGCTGCACCTCGCGCAGACCATCCCGCCGACGCCGGGGCAGCCCGACAAGGCGCCGATGCTGATCCCGCTGCGGATCAAGGCGTTCGACCGCAACGGCGCGGCACAGGATGCGGCGGAGCAACTCGTGCTGCTCGACCGCGCCGACGCGACGGTGCCGCTCGGCCGCTTCGCCGGCCGGCCGATGCTGTCGATCAACCGCGGCTTCTCCGCCCCGGTGATCGTCGATTGCGCGCGCGCGCCGGGCGAACTCGCGTGGCTCGCGGCGCATGACGACGATCCCTTTGCGCGTTACGAAGCGTTGCAGCAGCTGATGCTCGACACGCTCGTCGCGGCGGTGTCGGGGGAGGCGGCGGAGCGCGGCGCGGTGGTCGATGCGGTGCGCGAGACGCTGGCGGGCGCCGCCGCCGATCCGGCCTTCGTCGCAGAAGCGGTGCTGCTGCCGAGCGAGGCCTTCATCGGCGACCAGATGGTGACGGTCGATCCCGACGCGATCCGCCGCGAACGGCTCGCGCTGCAGGCCGCGATCGGCGAGGCGCTCGAAAGCGAATGGCGCGCGATCCTCGCCGATCCCGCGCCGCCCGCGACCGACCTCTCTCCCGCCGCCAAGGGACGCCGCCGGCTGCGCGGGGTCGCGCTCGCCTACCTTGGGGCGACGGCAAGGGACGACGCGCCCGCGCTGGCCTTCGCCATCTTCTCCGACGCCGACGGCATGACCGAGCGGCAGGCGGCGCTCGCGACGCTCGCGCACGGCGACAGCGATGAGCGCGCCCATGCGCTCGACATCTTCTACCAGCGCTACCGCGACAATCCGCTCGTGCTCGACAAATGGTTCCAGGTGCAGGCGTGGTCGCTGCGCCCCGACACCGTCGATGCGGTGCGCGACCTTGCGCGCCATCCCGATTTCACGCTGGCGAACCCCAACCGCGTGCGGGCGCTCTATGGCGCCTTCACCGCCAATCAGGCGGCGTTCCACCGCGCCGACGGCGCCGGCTATCGCCTGCTCGCCGACCTCGTCATCGCGCTCGACCCGAAGAACCCGCAGACCGCCGCGCGCCTGATCCCGCCGCTCGGCCGCTGGAAGCGCTTCGACGAGGCGCGGGCGGCGCTGATGAAGGCGGAACTGGACCGCATCCTGGCGCAACCGGGCCTGTCGCGCGACGCGACCGAGCAGGCGAGCAAGAGTTTGCTGGGGTAGGGGTAGAAGGCCGTCGTTTGTGTCACATACCGGTTCCCCTCCCGCAGGCGGGAGGGGCAGCGAGACTTAAGAACTTGTTCGTTAGTCGCAGCGGGGTGGGCCTTTGCGCCGCTGCTGCCCACCCCCGACCCCTCCCGCAAGCGGGAGGGGAGACAAATGGCGCCTTTCGGCCATTTCCCCGCTCTTCGTCACCCGGCCGAAAACAGCTTGGTGCCCACCACCCCGATCACGATCAGCGCCATGAAGCCGACCTGCACCGCGCCGACCTTTTCGCCGAACAGCAGGATGCCGCCGATGATCACGCCGACCGCGCCCAGCCCGGTCCAGATCGCATAGGCGGTCCCGGCCGAAATCTCGCGCATCGCGAAGGCGAGCAGCGCCATGTTGACGAAACTCAGCGTCACCGGCACCGCCGACGCCTGCCACGTCCCGACCGTCGCCGCCCATTTGAGGCTGAGCGCCCAGCAGATTTCGGTGAAAACGGCGATGGCGAGGATGATCCATCCCATGAAGAGTCCTTTCCGGTCGGCGGGCTCGGGGGAAGGGCGCACGCCGGAAACCCGAAAGAGGCGCGCAAGCCGCAGCATGACTGCGCGGCGCGCTTAGATCGGAACGCGGTGAATTGGAACCGTCATTGCGAGCGAAGCAATCCGGAGGGTGTATGTCAGAGCGGCGCCCTTGATCTGACCGATCTTCAGGTTCCACCTTCTACTCGGGTTGCTTCGTTTCGCCCGCGATGACGAGGCGGGATATCTCAGTTCCCCAGCCACCCCGCGACGTCGCTCGCGACCTTGTTCGCCGCGCGGGTCAGCGCTTCGCCCACCGGCTTGGCCTCGATCCGGCCGCCGACCGGCTCGCGCGCCTCGAAGCGGCGCTGGGTGACGGTCTTGCCGCCCGCGCCGACGCGCATCGCCTGGTAGACGACGATCGCCTCGTTCGACCGCGCATCGACCCCGAACTCCATGAGCTGCCCGGCAAGCTGCTCGCCCGGCGCGGTCAGATACTGGCCTTCGTCGATCACCACGCGGTTCGTGCGCGCGGCGACGGTTTCGGACAGCAGGCGCTGGAACAGCCGCTGCGGCGCCTCGACCCATTGCGCGTCCTTGACATAGGCGACGCTGGCATCGTCCTGCTGCACCGGGATGCGCGTCGTGCGCAGCTTCTGCGGCGCGGCGGGAATCAGGATGGTCAGCGTCGCGGCGTCGCTGGCGGTGCGCGCCTCGCCCGCCGCCGGGGCGGCGTCGGCATCGAGCGTCAGCAGGAAGGGCGGCACCTTGCCGCCGAAACTGACGCACCCCGAAAGCAGCAGGGCGCCGAGCGCGAGGGTCAGGGAGGTGCGAAGGCGGCTGGGCATCGGACGGGTCCTCATTTCTTGTAGTCGGGCAGCTTGCTGCCGCCGATCACGGCGCCGGCGCCCTGCTGGTCGAGCTTGTCGGTCAGGCTGGAGAGCGACGAGGAGGTGCGGCGCAGGTCGCGGATCAGCGCATTGGCTTCGGGAACGGTCGTCTCGCTGAAGGTGCGAAGGCCCGGCCGCGCGTCCGAAATCGCCTGTTCGAGCGTCTGCATCGACTGGTTGGCGGAGGCGAGCGTGTCGCGCAGATTGCGCATCGCCGGGTCGACGTTGCGGTCGATCGTGCCCTGTGTCGCGGCGGCGAGATTGCCGATCTGCTCGGCGGCGTTGCCCGTCTGCTGGATCGCGATGCGCGTGTCGGCGAGCGCCTTTTCGAGCGCGGGGCCGTTGCGCGCGAGGATCGCGGTCGATTGCTCGACATTGTTGAGGATGCCCTTGATGCTCGCCTGATTCTCGTCATCAACCAGTTCGGCGAGCCGTTCGGACAGCGTCGAAAGGCGCTGGAGAAGCTGTGGCGCGGTGTTCAGCAGCTCGCCCAGCCCGCCGACGCGCGTCGGGATCACCGGCTTGCCCGCCGGCCCCTTGTCGCTGATCGGCGGCGCCCCCTTTACCGCGCCGTCGAGCGCGATCTGCGACACGCCGGTGAAGCCGACGCCCTCCAGCGCGGCGGTGGTGCCCTGCAGGATCGGCACGCTTTCCTCCACCTCGATGCGGACGCGGACGAACTGCGGATCGTCGGGCCACAGCGCGATCTGGCGCACCTGTCCCACCGGCACGCCGGAGAACTGCACCTGCGCGCCCTTGTTCAGCCCGTCGACCGACTGTTTGAAGAAGATGTCATATTCGCGCTTCGCGCCGCCGCTGTCGTTCGCCAGCCAGACCACGAAAAAGGCCAGCGCGACGGTGAAGAAGAGGACGAAGGCGCCCACCAGCACATTGTTCGAGCGTGTTTCCATCAGCTTTTCCTATCGCGCGGGACGCGCTCGTGCGATTCCGTCGCGGCGCGGCCGCGCGGTCCGTTGAAATAATCCTGTATCCAGGGGTGTTCGGTGGCAAGCAGTTCCGGGATCGTCCCGACTGCGATCACCGTCTTCTCGGCCAGCACCGCGACGCGGTCGCAGGTCGCATAGAGCGTGTCGAGGTCGTGGGTGATCAGGAAGACGGTCAGCCCCATCGTGTCGGCAAGCTCGCGGATCAGCGCGTCGAACTTGGCGGCGCCGATCGGGTCGAGCCCGGCGGTCGGCTCGTCGAGGAACAGCAGCGCCGGGTCGAGCGCGAGCGCGCGTGCCAGCCCGGCGCGCTTGACCATGCCCCCCGACAGTTCGGCCGGATATTTCGGCCCGGCATCGGGCGGCAGGCCGACCATCGCGACCTTGTAGGCGGCGATCTCGTCGAGAAGCTGCTGGTCGATGCGCGGATAATATTCGCGCAGCGGCACCTGGATATTCTCGGCGACGCTGAGCGTCGAGAAGAGCGCGCCGCCCTGGAACATCACCCCCCAGCGGCGGCGCAGGTCGCGCGATTCCTCTTCGTTGGCGATGGTGTCGAGCGAGGTGCCATAGACCTCGATCTCGCCCGCGGTCGGAATCTGCAGGCCGACGATCGACCGCATCAGCACCGACTTGCCGGTGCCCGACCCGCCGACCACCCCCAATATCTCGCCCGACCGCACGTCGAGATCCAGCCCGTCGTGGACCACCGCGTCGCCGAACCGGTTGACGAGGCCGCGGACGCGGATCGCATATTCGAACTGCTCGGGCCGCACCGCCTCGGCCGCCGCGATCTCCTGCCGGATCTCCTCTTCCTGCTCGTCGGTGCTCATCAGTTCCACCCGATCGTCGAGAAGAAGACGGCGAAGAAGGCGTCGAGGACGATGACGAGGAAGATGGCGGCGACGACCGCGGAGGTCGTGCGGCGCCCGACCTCCTCGGCATTCTGGCGCACCTGCATCCCCTCATAGCAGCCGGTGACGCCGATCAGGATGCCGAACACCGGCGCCTTGATCAGCATGATCCAGAAATCGGTCATCGGGATGATCTCGCGCAGCCGCTGGATATAGGTGAGCGGCGGCAGGTCGAGCCCGACCCAGCAGAAGGCGCCCCCGCCGACGATCGCGCAGATGCTGGCATAAAAGGCGAGCAGCGGCATGGTGATCGTCGACGCGGCGACGCGCGGCAGGATGATCGCCTCCATCGGGGAAACGCCGATCGTGCGCATCGCGTCGACCTCTTCGGTCAGCTTCATCGTGCCGATCTGCGCCGCGAAGGCGGAGCCCGACCGGCCCGCGACCATGATCGCGGTCATCAGCAGCCCTAGCTCGCGGATCGAGGCGCGGCCGACGAGGTTGATCGTGAACACCTCCAGCCCGAACTGGCGCAGCTGCACCGCGCCCTGCTGCGCGATGACGATGCCGATCAGGAAGCTCATCAGCCCGATGATCGGCAGCGCGTCGACGCCGACGGTCTGGAAGCGGGTGACGATCGCGTGCCAGCGGATGCGCCGGCGGGCGCGAATCTGGATGAACAGCGCGATGATCATCGCGCCGAAGAAATCGACGATGCCGACCAACTCGCGCCATATGCTGACGCTCGCGGTGCCGATCTGCTCGAGCATGCGCGCCCACATCGGCCGCCGGTCGCGATGGACGCGATATTCGCTCTTGTCGTCGGCCAGCGCCTTCAGCAGCCGCTGCGCCTCCTCACTGGCGCCGACCACCTTCGCGTCGTGCGCCTGCGCGGTGCGCGTCACGATCCAGGCGCCGACGGTGTCGATTCGCTCGATCGCGGAAAGGTCGAGCGTCGCGACCGGTCCCAGCGCGTCGAGCCGGGCGGGCAGGTCGCCGAGCCGCGCGAGCGTCAGACGCCCGGTAAAGCGCACATCGACGCCATCGGCTCCTTCGTCCGTCTCAAAATCCGCCCTGGCCGCCATCGTGCGGACGACCTTGGATTATTTGCCGAATGACGGCAAGCGAATCCGTGGCGCGGGCCGGGCTTGGCCGACGATGGCGGCGGGGGTAAGGAAGGCGCATGGACCGCCCGGCCGCCCCCGATTACGCCCACCGCATCGCGATGTACGACATGGACCGTACGATCACGCGCGCGGGCACCTACAGCGGCTTCCTGATGCACGTCGCGCGGCGGCGCCAGCCGTGGCGGCTGCTGCTGCTGCCGCTCGTCGCGCTTGCGGGGCTGGCCTATGCGCTGCGGCTGATCGACCGGTCGCGGCTCAAGGCGATCAACCTGCGGCTGCTGGTCGGCAAAAGCTTTCGCCGGTCGGAGATCGCGCCGCTCGCCGAAAGCTACGCCGACAAGGTCGTCGCGCGCGGGCTGCACCCGGCGGCGCTCGACCAGATCGCGGCCGATCGCGCGGCGGGCTATCGCCTGCTACTCGCGACCGCCTCCTTCCACCTTTATGTCGATGCGATCGCGCGGCGGCTGGGGATCGACGACGTCCTCGCGACGCGGCTCGACGAACCCGACGGCGCCGATCATGTCCACGCCCGGCTGGCGGGCGACAATTGCTATGGCGAGGCGAAGTTCGCGCGCATCGGCGAATGGCTCGCCGACAACGCCATCACGCGCGAGGCGGCGCATATCCGCGCCTATTCGGACCATGTGTCCGACCGGCCGATGCTGCATTTCGCCGATCAGGCGGTGGCGACGACCCCGTCGCGCCGGCTGAAGAAGCTTGCGCCGACGATGGGCTGGCAGGTCGTCGACTGGCGGCGGAAATAGGGTGTCGATGTCGCCGCTGCGAATGCAGGGGCCGCTGTCGTCCCCCCGCCGTGAGTCATGAATTTCGCGCAGAGGCGCAGAGTTCGCAGAGAAACATAGCTTTCGCGTTCGTGCTGAGCTTGTCGAAGCACCGTTCCTGATCCCTCGACCTCAAAAGCAAGAGCGGCCCTTCGACAAGCTCAGGGCGAACGGCAGAAAACCTCTGTGAACGCTGCGAACTCTGCGCCTCTGCGCGAATATATCCTACACTGGCTTTGCGGTTCAAACCGCCGCCAGCGCCTGGTCGAAATCGGCGATCAGGTCGTCGGCGTCCTCGATGCCGATCGACACGCGCACCAGATTGTCGGTGATGCCCAGCGCCTTCTTGCGCTCGTCGGGAACCGACAGGTGGGTCATCGCTGCGGGGTGGCTGGCGAGCGTTTCGGTGCCGCCGAGGCTGACGGCGAGCTTGGCGATCTTCAGCGCGTCGAGGAAGCGGAAGCTTTCCGCCTCGCCGCCGCGGATGAACAGCGAGAACGTCGACCCCGCGCCCGAACAGTGCCGGTCGAAGATGTCCTTCTGCCGCGGGTCGGCGATGAAGCCGAGGTAGCCGAGCCCCTCGACCTTCGGATGATCCTTCAGGAAGGTGCAGACCTTCAGCGCATTCTCGCCCGCGCGGCTCATCCTGAGTTCGAGCGTTTCGAGGCTGCGCAGCAGCATCCACGCGGTGTTCGGGTCGCAGATGGTGCCGATGGTGTTGCGCATCGGTCGGATGATGTCGATCAGCCGCTGGTCGCCCGACACGCCCCCGGCGACGAGGTCCGAATGGCCCCCGGCATATTTGGTGAGGCTGTAGACGACGAGTTCGGCGCCCTGTTTCAGCGGCTGCTGCCACAGCGGGCCGAGGAAGGTGTTGTCGATCGCGATCGCGGGCTTCTGATCGCCGGGGAAGGCGGCGTCGCGCGCCGCGCGCACCGCCTCGACATCGACCAGCGCATTGGTCGGGTTCGCCGGGCTTTCGAGATAGACGAGCGCGACCTTGCCGCCCTTTTCGTCGGCCAGCGTCCTGGCGCGGGCGAGCAGCGCGTCGAGCTCCTCGCGCGTCGCGCCGGCGGGGAAATCGACGAAGCTGACCCCGAAGCGCGACAGGATGCGCGCGATCAGCGTCTCGGTCGCGGCATAGAGCGGGCCCGAATGGACGACGACATCATTCTGGTTGACCAGCGACAGTAGCAGCGTGGCGATCGCCGACATGCCGCTGGAAAAGACGAGGCTGTCGTCGGCGCCGTCCCATATCGCGAGGCGGTCTTCGAGGATTTCCTGGTTCGGCCCGTTGAAGCGCGAATAGACGAGGCCGTCGGCCGGCCCCTGCCGCTTGCCGGTGATATGTTCGAAGAAGCGCTTGCCCGCCGCCGCATTCTCGAAGGCGAAGGTCGAGGTGAGGAAGATCGGCGGCTTCAGCGATCCTTCGGACAGCACCGGGTCATAGCCATGCCCCATCATCAGCGTCGCGGGATTGAGCGTCCGGCCGCCGATCGTCTTGATGTCCGCCTTGGGTTTGCCGCGCATGGCCATGAAATGCTCCTTTGGATGAGGCGTTCCGTCTACAACAGCGCCGGTTGCAATTGAAACGAAATCCGCGCGCGGCGCGTGCCACGGCCGCCCCGCCCTACACCAGCATCGCGACGGTCCAGATCACCCCGATCAGCAGCGGCGCGCCGATGATGTCGAGGACCAGCCCGGCCTTCAGCATGCGCGGCAGCGCGATGTGGCCGGTCGACCAGGCGAGCGCGCTCGGCCCGGTGCCCGACGGCAGCATGAAGCCCCAGCTCGCCGCCATTGCGACGGGCAGGGCGAGCAGGATCGGATCGGCCCCCGTCGCCGCGATCAGCGCGGTCAGCACGGGCATGATGCCGCTCGCGGTCGCGACATTGCTCGCGAACTCGGTGACGAGGATGGTCAGCGCGACGATGATCAGCGCCAGCAGGATCGCGGGCATCGCGCCGAGCGGGGCGAGGATGGTGCCGAGCCACGCCGCGAGCCCGCTCTCGGTCATCGCCGCCGCCAGCGCCAGTCCGCCGCCGAACAGCATGATGACGCCCCACGGCGCCCGGTCGGCTTCCTTCCAGACCAGCAGCGGACGGCCCGTCCCGTCGGGAACGACGAACAGCAGCAGGCTGCCCGCCACCGCGATCGTGCCGTCGGTCAACGCGCCCTTCGGAAACAGCGGCGCCAGCAGCGGCTGCGCGATCCACGCCGCGACGACCAGCAGCGCGACGGGCACGACGCGGCGCTCGGCGCGGCTCCACGTCGTCGCCTCGCCCAGCGCGCTCGCCGCGGCGGCGGCGTCGAAGGGATGGTCCTTCAATCGCTGGACGCGCGCGAGGACGAAGGTGGCGATCGGCACGCTCAGGATCACGACCGGCAGGCCGAACATCAGCCAGTCGAGGAAGGAGATGTGCACGCCCAGCGTCCGCTCGATCAGCCCGGCGGCGATCGCGTTGGTCGGCGTCGCGACCAGCGTCCCGAACCCGCTGATCGTCGCGCCGAAGGCGGTGCCCATGATCACCGCGCCGGCGAAACCCTCGGTCTCTCCCTCGGGGATGCCCGCCGCCTCGATCACCGCGAGCGCGATCGGGATCATGATCAGCGCGGTCGAGGTGTTGGAGACGAGCAGGCCGATCGCCGCGGTCGCCGCCATGAAGGCGAAGAGCAGCCCGGTCGCGGTCGGCGGCGCGCGCTTGAGCAGCGCCAGCGCGACCCGACGGTGCAGGCCGACGCGCTCGATCGCCAGCGCCAGAAAGGCGCCGCCCAGGATCAGGAACAGGATCGGCGAATAATATTCCTTGGCGATGGCGTTGGAATCCATCACCCCGAAGCTGGGCACGAGCAGGAAGGGCAGCAGCGCGGTGACCGTCAGCGGCATCGCCTCGGTCATCCACCATACCGCCATCAGCAGCGTCATCGCCGCGACCGCCCAGGCGCCCGGCTCCATCCCCGCGGGCGCCGGCAGCATCCGCATCAGGGCGAACGCCAGCAGCCCGCCGACCAGCCCGAACAGCCGCGCTCCCGTCATCGCGTCTCCCTCATCGCGTTCCCCTCATCGCGCCGCGATGCCGATCAGCGCCATCTGGCGCCCATAGCTGTCCTCGCCCCGGTGGCAGGCGCGGCGATAGCTGAAATACTCCGCGGCCTCGGCGTAGGTGTCCTGCCCGCCGATCGCGATCCGCGTCACGCCCGCCGCGGCGAGCCGCGCGGCGACATAGGCGGCGATGTCGAACATCGCGTGGCCGGCGCGCCCGGCGGCGAAGAAGCGCTCGTTTTCGGGGTCGTCGTCGACGAAGCGCTGCACGAAAGCCTCGTCGACCTCATAGGAGGCGCGGCCGATGCACGGGCCGATCGCTGCCGTGATGCGCGCGCGGTCGGCGCCCAAATCCTGCATTGCGTCGAGCGTCGCGTCGGTGACGCCCGCGAGCGCGCCCTTCCATCCGGCATGCGCGGCACCGACGACGCCGGCCTCGCGGTCGGCGAACAGCACCGGCACGCAGTCGGCGGTCAGGATCGACAGCAGGATGCCCGGAGTGCGGGTCGCAAGCGCGTCCGCCTCCGGCCGCGCGGCGGGGTCGCTCGCCGCATCGACGACGACGCAGCGGTTGCCGTGGACCTGATACAGGCCGGCCAGCGCCGCGCCGGGCAGCAGCGCGTCGGCGGCGCGGCGGCGGTTCTCGGCGATCAGCGCGGGATCGTCGCCCGACCCGAGCCCGCAGTTGAGCGAAGCGAGGTCGCCGCCCGACACCCCGCCGCGGCGTCCGAAGAAACCGTGCGGGACGCCCTCCAGCGGCGCGGCGGTGCGAAAGGGCGGGGTCACAGGTCGAGCCTCCAGATGCGGTCTTCGTCGATATGGTTGCCGACCCGGAAAGCGTTGCGGCCGACGTCGACGAAACCATAGCGGCGATAGAAGGCCTGCGCGCGCGGATTTTCGGTGAACACCGACAGATAGAGGATGGCGGCGCGCTCGCGGGCCCAGGCGATGCCCCATTGCATCAGCGCGGCGGCGACCCCGGTACCCTTCGCCGCCTCGCCGACATAGAGCTGGTGCAGTTCGGTCGCATCGTCGGCGGGCTGGCCTTCGGGCAGCGCGAAGTCGATCGGGCCGAGCTTCGCAAAGCCCGCGACCGCGCCCCCTGCATCGCGCACCAGCCCGATCGTCCAGGCGGGATCGGCGATCTGCGCGCGGATGCGCGCGGGCGGGTTCCAGTCGGCGAGGAAGGCTGCGAGGTCGGCGGGGTCGTAGAGATGGCCGAAGGTGTCGACGAAGGCCGTTTCGGCGAAGCGCGACAGCGCCTCGGCATCGTCGGCGCGGGCGGGGACGACGGCGGCGGTCATGCGGTCACTCCGGAAAGCCGGCGGGGCGCGGCCAGCCGGCCGCCGACACCGCGAGGCACTGGAACAGCTCGCCCATCTGGCCGGGCTCGACCAGCCGGTCGCGCTGGCCGCGCAGTTCGGCGGCGCGCGCGGGCGCCGCGGTCGCGAGCGTTTCGAGCCGCGCGTCGATTCCCATCGCGCTCAGCCAGATGCCCTGTCCGACGGGGCCGAGGACATGGGTCGAGGGGCGCCGCGCGGCGTGGGCGAGCGCGGCGAAATCGACATGCGCGGTCAGGTCGGCCTCGCCCGGATCGGCGAAGGGATCGGCGAACCGGTGCGCCTTCACCGCTTGCAGCGTGTCGCCCGCCGCCGGGCCGCTGTAGCCATAGTCGACGGCCAGCATCGCACCGCCCTGCCGCGCGAGGCGGGCGCTGCACTGGTGCATGACCGCCGCCGCCGCCGGAGCGGTCTCGACGATCGTGCCCTCGCCGCGCACGCGCAGCGCCGGGGGGATGATCTCGTCCACCGGCGTGTCGCCGGGGACCGCGACGAGGCGGCCGTCGCGGCGCTCGACCATGCGCTCGCGCCAGCCGTCAGCCGTCCGCACATATTGATGGATCGGCAGCGCGTCGAAGAATTCGTTGGCGACGACGACCAGCGGCAGGTCGTCGGGCAGGGCGTCGACCGCGTCGTGATGCTCGGCCGACGGCAGGCGCGCCGCCTGCGCCGCGCGCAGCACCGGGCTCGCCTCGACCAGATGGATGCCCTGCGGCGCGCAGCCGAAGCGCGCGAGCGTGCGCAACGCGTCGGCGGCCAACGTGCCGCGGCCGGGGCCGATCTCGACATAGCGGATCGCGGGGCTGCCCGCGCGCCGCCACAGGTCGGCGATCCAGATGCCGATCATCTCGCCGAACATCTGGCTGATCTCGGGCGCGGTGGTGAAGTCGCCGGCGGTCCCCAGCGGGTCGCGCGTCGCATAATAATGCGCGTTGGCGGCCGCCATATAGTCGGCGACCGTCATCGGCCGTCCCGCCGCCACTTCCCTGATCAGCTGCGCCGGCGTGGGCGGGCCGTCACGCAATGCTGTCGGGCCCCGCGATCGGCTCGACGCGCTGGCGGCGGCCCCTGGCGGTCGCGACCAGCCAGATTCCGGCGATCAGCATCGGCACCGTCAGCGTTTGCCCCATCGTCAGCCCCCACGGCAGCGTGCCGAGCTGGACGTCGGGTTCGCGGACGAATTCGAGCGCGAAGCGGCTGAGGCCGTAGAGGATCGCCGCCATGCCGAACAGGAAGCCGGGCTTGTAGCGCGCGTCGGTGCGCCAGAAGAGGAAGGCGAGAACGAGGAAGGTCACGACGCCCTCCAGCCCCGCCTCGTAGAGCTGGCTCGGGTGGCGCGGGTCCATCGTGCCGCTGCCAGGAAAGATGATCGCCCAGGGCACCGTTGTCGGGCGCCCCCACAGCTCGCCGTTGACGAAATTGGCGAGGCGGCCGAAGAAGAGGCCGAAAGGCACGACGCACGCGATATAGTCGCAGAAGCGCAGGAAACTCAGCTTTTCCTTGCGCGTGACGTACCAGATGGCGATCAGCACGCCGACCACGCCGCCGTGCAGCGACATGCCGCCGTCCCACAGGCGGAAGATGGCGATCGGGTCGGCCAGATAGGCGCCGAGATTGTAGAAGAGGACATAGCCGATGCGGCCACCGAGGATGATGCCGAGCATCGCATAGAAGATCATGTCGTCGGCGTGGCGGCGCGCCATCGGGGCGCCCGGCTGCGCGATCAGCCTCAGCAGATACCAATAGCCGACGAAGATGCCGGCGAGATAGGCGAGCGCGTACCAGCGGATCGGCAGGCCGAAGACATGGAAGGCGATTTCGCTGTTTTCGCCCATCAGATCATGGAAGTTCAAATATTGCGTTGCTTCGGCTAGAAGCGCAGGAAATGTCATAAAGGCTCGGCCCTTCCCCAGGAGAGGCCTTTCCCCATAAGGGGTAAGCGCACCGAGACCAAGAGGAGAGATACTGATGCCATCCGCGCTCGACCTGCGCCTGGACGCCGCTTACGAACAGATCACCGGCCCCGGAGGGCTCATCCAGGTCGGATCGGTCGAACGCTTCGGGCGGGACCTGCCGTTCATCACCAATGCGCCGACCAACCTCGCCGACTATGTCGCCTTCTTCTGCGCGCAGCACGGCGACGCGACCTTCCTGGTCGAGGGCGACGAGCGCCTGTCGTTCCGGCAGACCTATGCGGCCGCGCGGCGGGTCGCGGCGGCGCTGGTCGAAGGGCACGGGGTGCAGCGCGGCGACCGCGTTGCGATCGCGATGCGCAACGCCAACGCGTGGTGCGTCGTCTATATCGGCGTGCTGCTGGCGGGCGGCTGCGCGACGCTGCTCAACGGCTGGTGGCAGGGCGGCGAGCTGGCGGCGGGGATCGCCGACAGCGAGGCGAAGCTGGTCATCGCCGACCCGCAGCGCGCCGAACGGCTCGCCGGAACCGCGCACGGCGCGACGGTGATCACGCTCGACATCGCCAGGCCGATCGACGAGGCGATCGCGCCAATCACCGACGCGGGCGGCAGCGCGGAGACCGAATTGCCGCGGCTGACCGGGCAGGATCTCGCGACCATCCTCTTCACCTCGGGATCGACCGGCCAGTCGAAGGGCGCCTATTCGCGGCACGAGGCGGTGGTGCAGGCGGTCTTCAACTATGTGACGCAGACCGCCAGCATCGTCCATCTGCTGACCCAGGACGGGCTGATGTCGGACATCCAGCCCGCGACGCTGATCTGCACGCCGCTGTTCCACGTCACCGCCGAGATTCCGGTGTTCCTGCAAAGCTTCGCGCTGGGGCGCAAGCTGGTGCTGATGCCGAAATGGAACGCCGAAGAGGCGATGCGGCTGATCCAGGACGAACAGGTCAATTATTTCGTCGGCGTGCCGCTGATGAGCTACGAGATCCTCGTCCATCCGAACCGGTCGAAATACGACCTGTCGACCTGCAAGAGCTATGCCGGCGGCGGCTCGCCGCGCCCGCCCGAGCACGTCAAGCGCCTCGCCACCGAGATGGGCGACGGCAAGCCGCTGCTCGGCTACGGCCTGACCGAGACCAACGCCGTCGGCTGCGGCATCATCAACGAGAATTATCTCGAAAAGCCGCTGTCGACCGGTCCGGCGTCGAAGCCGCTCGTCGACCTCGCGATCCTCGACGACGACGGCAACGCGCTGCCGCAGGGACAGGTCGGCGAAATCTGCATCCGCTCGGTCTGCAATTTCGAAGGCTATTGGAACAATCCCGAGGCGACGAAGGCGGCGATCTTCGCCAACGGTTATTTCCGCTCGGGCGACCTCGGCTACCTCGACGCGGACGGCTATCTGTTCATCGTCGACCGCAAGAAGGACATCATCATCCGCGGCGGCGAGAACATCAGTTGCCAGGAGGTCGAGGCGGCGATCTACGAACATGACGACGTGAACGAATGCGCGGTGTTCGGCCTGCCCGACGAGCGGCTGGGCGAGGTGCCGGGCGCCGTGTTGTGGACCAAACCGGGCAGCACGCTCGACGGTGCGGGGCTGGCCGATTTCCTGAAGGCGCGCCTCGCGCCCTTCAAGGTGCCGCAGCGCATCTGGGTCGCGCGCGATCCGCTGCCCAAGCTCGGCACCGAAAAGATCGACAAGGTGACGCTGCGCACCCGCTACCGCGAGGAATATGCGGCGGAGGCGGCCGCCTAAGGTCTGTGGGATTCAGATTGCGGCTTGTTCCGGATCGTGTGTCCCCGCGAAGGCGGGGACCCATCTCCGGTCGGCGCAAGATGGAACCGGCGGGAGATGGACCCCCGCCTTCGCGGGGGAACACGACTTTTACAAATCAACGCGATATGATCTGAATTCCCACAGTTCTTAGACCGTCCCGCCGTAGCGCTTCGAGGTCGTCCGGCCCCGAACGTCGTCCCGGCTTTCGCCGGGATGACGGAAATCGGGCATTGCGTGCACGACGCGGGTCCCGCGCCGCGACCGGGACGACATCGGCGATCCTGCATGCTATGCCGGCGACCGAGCGCAACCAAATGCCGCCAGGGGGGTTCTGAACCGAGACCTATGTCGATCCTGCGTCCCTTCCTTACCCGCGTCGTGCGCCGCGGCAGGTTGACCGTCGTCATGCCCGACGGTCGCGAAGAGCGTTTCGGCGAGCCCGAATCCGGTTTTCCGGAGGTCACCGTCCGCTTCCGGAACCGGCGCGCGATGCGCCGGATCATCTTCGATCCGCGCCTCGGCGCCGGCGAAACCTTCATGGACGGCGACCTCCAGATCGTCGAGGGCGACATCATGGAGCTGATCGCGCTGCTGCGCATGAACACGCCGTGGGACCGCGGGGCGAAGCTCAAGGACAAGACCGTCTTCGGCGAATGGCTGGAAGGGGTGCGGACGCGATTCAACTCGATCAACCGCCGCCGCAGTGCGCGCGCCCACGTCCACCATCACTACGACATCGGCAACGATCTCTATCGCCTCTTCCTCGACGACGACATGCAATATAGCTGCGCCTACTGGCCGCGGCCGGACATGACGCTGGAGCAGGCGCAGGCGGCGAAGAAGGCGCATATCGCGGCAAAGCTCGCGCTCGCGCCCGGGCAGCGCGTGCTCGACATCGGCTGCGGCTGGGGCGGGATGGCGATCACGCTGGCGAAGCTGGAGCAGGTCGAGGTGCTGGGCATCACCCTGTCGGACGAGCAGCTTGCCCTCGCGCGCCAGCGTGCGGAGGCGGCGGGGGTCGCCGACCGCGTGCGCTTCGAACTGATCGATTATCGCGACCTTGCGGCGCGCGAGCCGGGGCGCTTCGACCGCATCGTTTCGGTCGGCATGTTCGAACATGTCGGCGCGCGCAATTTCGAGACTTTCTTCCGCGCCTGCGCGAACCTGATGACGGCGGACGGGGTGATGCTGCTCCACACCATCGGCCGCTTCGGGGGGGCGGGATCGACCGACGCCTTCACGCGCAAATATATCTTCCCCGGCGGCTATATCCCCGCGCTCAGCGAGACGGTGGCGGCGAGCGAGAAAAGCCGGCTGATCGCCACCGACGTCGAAACGCTGCGCCTCCACTATGCGCTGACGCTGCGCCAATGGTATGCGCGCACCGTCGCGCACGAGGCACAGATCGTGGCGATGATGGGCGAGCGCTTCTTTCGCATGTGGACCTTCTACCTCGCCGGCGCGACCGCGGCGTTCGAGAGCGGCAGCATGGGCAATTACCAGATCCAGTTCGCCCGCAGCCGCCGCGCGCTGCCGCTGACGCGGGATTATATGGGCGAGGCGGAAGCGCAATATGGCGCGATGTGATCCATAGTTGACACATCTGACAGTGTAATCCATAGTTCACATATGATCGAAATTCGGCGCACGGACGATTTCATCCAGTGGATTGCCGGACTTCGGGACATTGCAGCACGCGCTCGTATCGCAAAGCGCCTCAATCGTCTTGCGACGGGTAACTCGGGGGATGTCAAATCGGTCGGCGGCGGAGTCAGCGAACTGCGCTTCACGTTCGGGCCCGGATATCGCGTTTATTTTACGAGGCGGGGCGATGTCGTGGTGATCCTGCTGTGCGGTGGCGACAAGGGATCGCAATCGCGCGACATCGAAAAGGCCAAGGCGATGGCGAAGGAGATCGAATGATGGCCATTGAAACCAAAATCTGGGATCCGGCGGAACTTCTTCGCACGCCCGAGGATATCGCCGCCTATCTCGACACCTATCTGGAAGACGGCGACAGCGAGGAAATCCGCGAGGCGTTGAGGATCATCGCTCGCTCGCAAGGCATGACGGCGCTGGCCCGCAAGACCGGTCTGACGCGCGAAGCCCTCTACAAGGCGCTGGGTGAGAACGGCAATCCGACCCTCGATACGCTGGTCAGGATATGCAGGGCATTGGGGCTGCGACTCTCGCTGGCGGCGTGAAAAGGCGGAAACGGGTTCGGCATGGCGAGGGCGTAGGTCAGCCTGCGGAAGTCGGCGGAATTTGACACCGGCGCGCGGGGCGTGCGATGTTTTGATATCCCGTCCATAGCCAAAGGAGACAGGCCTGCGCGCCAGCAGGCACGATGTCATGCATTCCATCACGACCGAAACCCTCTCGATCGCTGCTGTTTTTCCCTTCCTTGCCGACCTGCCGCCCTGGGCCGAGACCTTGATCGGCCTGGGCCTGCTCCTCACCATCGCCTGGGTCGTCAACTTCATCGTCAAGCATGTCGTGTTGCGCGTCGCGCTGCGCTGGCTGCCGCAGGGCGGGCCGACGCCGGTTCCCGTCGCGGCAAGGCTTGCCAACGTCTTTCCCGCGCTTGTCATCTCGTCGGGCATCGGAGCGGTGCCGCATTTGCCCGCGGGCGTCGTCACCGTGGTCGGCAATGTCGTCGCCGCCTCCATCATCCTCTTCATCGCCATGGCGATCAGCCGGGCCTTCAGCCTGGGGAACGAGATATACGAGCGGCGGCCCGACGCCGCGAGCCGGCCGATCAAGGGCTACATGCAGGTGCTGAAGATCATCCTCTATGCCGGGGCGGCGATCCTGATCGTCGCGGCATTGATGGAGCAATCGCCCCTGCTGCTGCTGTCCGGCCTCGGCGCGATGGCCGCGGTGCTGATGCTGGTGTTCAAGGATACGATACTTTCGCTCGTCGCGTCGGTGCAGCTCACCTCGAACGACATGCTGCGCGTCGGCGACTGGATCGAAATGCCGCAGCTCAACGCCGATGGCGATGTGATCGACATCGCGCTGCACACGATCAAGGTGCAGAATTGGGACAAGACGATCACCACCATCCCGACGCATCGCCTGATCGCGGAGAGCTTCAAGAACTGGCGCGGCATGTCGGAATCGGGCGGGCGCCGGATCAAGCGGTCGCTGCTGATCGACCAGAACTGCATCCGTTTTCTGACCGCGGACGAAAAGCAGCAATTGCGCCGCCTGCGGCTGATCGACGATTATCTGGAGAGCAAGCAGGGCGAACTGGGCGAATGGAATGCCCGGGTCGAACGGGCCGGGCACGATCCGGTCAACAGCCGCCGCGTCACCAACGTCGGAACCTTCCGCGCCTATGTCCTCGCCTATCTGCGGGCGAACGGTCGCATATCGAAGGACATGTCGTTGCTGGTGCGGCAGCTGGCGCCGACGGCGCAGGGCCTTCCCATCGAAATCTATTGTTTCACCAGCACGACCGCGTGGGCGGAATATGAGGATATCCAGTCGGATATCTTCGATCATCTGTTCGCGATCATGCCCGAATTCGGACTGCGGCCCTTTCAGGACCCGAGCGGCGTCGACTTCCGGCTTCTGCGCGCCGCCTGACGTGCTGTTCCTACGCTCCGTGCGCTCGCGGTACGGTCAGAGCGCGATGACATCGAATGGACTCGTCATTGCGAGCGGCGAAGCCGCGCGGCAATCCAGAGTGCGCGGGAACCGCCCTGGATTGCTTTCTCCGGATCAGGTCCATCCTTCGTCATGGTGAACTTGTTTCCCTTTTGCGCCGCTTTTCATTCGAGGGCAGGCCATGG
>NZ_BCUA01000052.1 GCF_001591045.1 Sphingopyxis granuli NBRC 100800
GATGCGCCGCCCACCCCCCAACTCCTCCCGAAAGCGGGAGGCGAGCAGGAGAATATCATGCCGCGCCCGATCGCCGCGCCCGCCGCGCCCGAATATGATCTGGAGGAGGTGGCGGCGCGCCTCGACGAGGCCGGCGTCGATCTCGAATGCGAGGACAGCCTCGCGCGCTGCGCGGTGCTTCTCGCGGGTTTGGCGAACAACCGCGATTTCCTTGCCGATCGCGTGGTCGCCGAACTCAAGGCGAGCTACCGCGACCAACTCGAGGCGAACCGCTATTCGGCGCAGGTCTTCCTGCTCCATCGCAGCCGCTGCGGCTATTTCATCCGCGCCAACATGTGGCCGGCCGAGCGCGACGCCGCCTATGCCGCCAGCGGCGCCGCCGCCTTCGCCTACGGCCTGCCGCACGACCATAATTTCTCGTTCCTGACTGTCGGCTATTGGGGGCCGGGCTATATCAGCGACTATTATGATTATGACGCGGAGGCGGTCGACGGCCGCCTCGGCGAGCCGCTGGACCTGCGCTTCGTCGAGCGCAGCGCCTTGAGCGAAGGCACGATGATGCTCTACCGCGCCCACCGCGACATCCACAGCCAGCTCCCGCCCGAGCGCCTGTCGGTCAGCCTCAACATCATGGACGAGGGCGAAGCCGTTCCATGGCGCGACCAGTATATCGTCGATCTCGAAAGCCGCACCATCGCCCGCCGCCCGACGATCACGGCGGCGGAGATGCTGCTGCGCTGCGCGGTTCACCTGACCGACGAGGGCAAGGACGTCGCCGACCATTTCGCCGCTGCGCACCCCGTCCCCCGCGTCCGCGCCACCGCGCTCGCCGCGCTGGCGGCGGTGGAGGAGGGCGGGGGCAGGACGGCGGTGTTCGAACGCGGGCTGCGCGATAAGGACGCGCGGGTGCGTGACGATTGCGAGCGGTGGCTCGAGCGATCGCCGTGCGCGAGCGATTAGGTATCGCTGGTTGCCGTTTCCATATTTTCGCCGGCATCGGGAATTTCGAGATTCCTTTCGGCGAAAAAAGCCTCGTCAATTTCGAGCAGATAGGCCGGTTTTCGGCGCAACCCGACCTGGTGCTTCTCGACAAGCTCGACCAGCCGCTCGCCGTCGATCAGGGTGATCGGAGCAGCTCCGGGGAACAGCGCGGCCTCTTCGACGCCTTTGGCGAAGCGTCCGAGCGTGATCAGCGTTCCGCGTATCGCACCATGATAGGGTAAAGCGCCGCGAAGCTGATCGATCAGCGGTCGTCTGACGGTCAACTCGCTGCGCTTCACCTGAACGACTTCCTTGATATCGGTGATGCCGAACTGGAAGTTGGCGACGACGTCGACGCCCTTGTCGCCGCTTTGCTTCGTCACCTGGACATTTTCATAATCCATCGCTTCGAGCAATTCCTTGACGAAATGTTCAAAGGCATAGGGGTCGAGTGCCATCAGTCGCCCCACCAGCGCCTCACGCGCATCCCTGTTGTGCGCGGCGATCGCGGAGGCGGCGTCAATCTCGCTCGGTGTTGGGCCGATGGCTTTTTGCGCCGCCGGCGACACCTGTTCACCCAGCGATTTCAGATAGGACCGGCCGGCTTCGGATAGCGAATAGCGGTTGCCGTCGCGATCGACCAACCCGCGCTCGACCAAATTGAGCAATCGGCGGCGCAGCGTGTCCTTGATCATCGACAGGCTGGTGATCCTCGACACCTGCGCCAGATAATGACCCCAATCGTCGAGAAGATCGCTGCGCTTGGCCGACGCCTTTTCGGCAAGCAGAGCCAAAATGCGGGGCAGGCCCTCGTTCCGGTCGATCTCCTCCATCAATGCGCGGTCGTGGTCCAGAAAGGCCCTGCTGCGGTCGGTCAGACGATAGATGCCCTGCTCCTGCGCCAACAGCCCGGCCGAATTGATCAGCAGATAGGCGCCATAAACGTGCCGGGGATTCGTCCGCTTGCCGCTCGTCTCCCACAGTTCACGCGCCAGCCGCGCATGTTCGCCGCTCAGCCGCTCGGGAATCCATGTATCGGGATCGGTCCAGTCGACCGGCGATTGCGGCGTTCCGGTCAGCGCCATCAACTTGTTGTGCAGGTCCAGCACCAGTGACACGGGCTCTTCCGCCCACGCGCGCATGCAGGCGCGAAGATCGCTGTAGAGCGGAAACAGCGGCGTCCGCACGAGATATTTCACCGTCATTTCGTCTCTGCGCCTTCGTCCCACCCGCTCCGGTCGAGCGCTTTCATCGCTTCGGTGATCGCGACCGTGCCGACGCTCACCCGCACCACCTTCGCCAGCAGGTCGATCATGCGCTCCTTGTAATCGGCGAAGCGGTAGGTGTTGAATTTCTCGCGGATTGTCGGGTCGCGGGGCGTCTTTTCCTTGTGCTGGTCCAACACCCAATCGATCGCCGAGCGATTGCCCAGCCGGTAATCCCACGCTTCGCGCGGAATGCCGGTGATCTGCGTATCCTCGTCGACGCGCACCAGCCCCTGTTCGGGGAGCGATTTCAGGATCGGTTTGGGATGCGTCCCCTCGGCGCGCCTGGCATTGGGCGTGTCGACCCGTTCGACCGCCCACGGCTCGACATCCTCATAGCCAATATGCATCGCCATCAGCGTCTCGCCCCACGCCGCCCATTTGACGAAGTCGGGATAGAAAGGGATGCGCGGAAACTCGCGCTTCAGATTGAGCGCATATTTGTCGCGATACACGGGGTCGTGCATCACGGCATAGACATAATGGAAGATCGCGTCCTTGGTGATGCCAGCCTTCTTGCCGTAATGCGCGACGAACTTGTTGAGCCCCCAGTCGGTGATGTTGTCGACGCGTTCGCCGGATTTGGTGTAGCGATAGCGGGCGACGCCTTGGGCGCGTCCGTTGCCAGTTTTTGTAAGACCTTTGTCAAAGAGGCCGCCGACACTTAGCGCCGTAAATGAATAGTCTGCGGCCATCCCGTCATAAGCGATGGTTGGGTTATACTCTTCGTCTAGGAAAAAGCCATGCAGCCGCGAGTGATAGGCATTTAAGAACTCATCAAAGTAAACCCATCTTCCGCTAAAGGCTCTAAACTCCGCGTGCCTTATCGCTTTCAAGTTGAAATTCAGCGTAGTTCGCTTTTGGAAATGCCTATTTAATTGTCTATCTAGTTTGACAAATCGCCTGTCACCCGAGTGAATGGCCTTATTATATTGGCCAATGAACCATTCTATTTTGTCTTTTAGGTAGCCTAAGTTCTCGTCGTAGGCCCATTCGTCTCTTCCAGTTTCCAATCCATTCGATGTCAACCTGAAGATCGCCTTTGCGGCACTGGACGGAGCCTCTAGGCCCAGTTTGGGATTTACGAGAGGCAGAAATTCATCCCAATTGTTTGTGGCTTGATTGAGCCAGTCGTGACGACGGTCCGGAACTATCGCTTCCGTTGCAACTTCCCCGAACGTCGATACTTGGCCCAACCAAGCCAACTTGTCCGCTGCCGTCTCCATCTCGGGCCGCCGAGCATAGCGGATTACGGCGCCGCCTTTGCCTTTGCGCTTTACCAGCAGCGCAATCATCACCCCCGTCTGGATGCCGAACACATTGTGCGTCGTCCCCGATAGCCTGGGATTGTCACGGACGTCGCCACCGAGGTCCATCAGCCAGATATCGCTGAACTCTCGTTCGGCAACCTTCCGAAAGCCATCATAGGCCGCCTTGGCGATTGGCTTGCGGCCGATGACGAAGGCGACGATCCCTTCGTCGCCCAATCGGTCCGAGGCCCAGCGCACGAAACGCGTGTACATATCGTACACGCTGTTCTTGTTCTGCGCCGTTCCTTCCTTGATGTACGTCTGCTTGATCCGCTCATCGACGCGTTGATAGGGGCGGTTGGCGTTGTTCTGATTATAATTTTCCTGCCACGCATTATAGGGTGGGTTGCCGATGATCACGCTGATCTTGCGTGAATTCTGCCGTTTAATGCGCTTGATATTGTCGTCGGTGATCGCGCCGAACATTTCGAACTGGTGACCCGAATAAATGCCGAGCGCGGCGACATTGTCGAGCGTGTCGACCAGGCAGAGATTCTCATATTCGGCGAACTCGCCGGTGATCGCCTGATAGGTCGCCTCGATATTCAGATTGGCGACATAATAGGGCAGGATCGCGACCTCATTGGCGTGCAGTTCCTGCCGGTATTTGTGGCGCAGCTTGTCGTGATTGCCCCGGAAATGCTCAAGCAGTTCGACGATGAAGGTGCCCGTTCCCGTCGCCGGGTCCAGAATCTCGACCCCCTTGTCGATCAGGTTCCTGCCGAAATGCTTTTCGCACAACCAGTCGGCCGAGCGGATCATGAAGCGCACGATCTCGCCCGGCGTATAGACCACGCCCAGCCGGTCGGCCGCCTTGCGGTTATAGGCCTTGTAGAAATCCTCGTAGAGCGCCTTCAGAAAGCCCTGCTTCTCCGAATGGCTCTGGATCAGCGCCGCGGTCGAGGCGATTCCGGCATAATAGGGGTCGAGCGCACGGAGCAGTGCGGGCTTCTCGCCACGGTCCTCGAAAAGCTTGTCTTCGAGTTTGTACAGCTCGGCGGCGACATTATTCTTGCGGTGGAAATCGGGGTCGTTGAACACCTTGGCAAAAATGTCCTCGGTCAGGATGTGCTGGATCAGCATCTCGCGCACATCGTCGTCGCTGACCGCCGGATTGATCGCATCGCGCGCGTGCTGCAGGAAGGCTGCGACCGCGGCGGCGAAGTCGCGCGAGGCGGCGTGCTTTTCGGCGATCCGGTCGCGTAGGGCCTTCAATATCTCGGGCAGGTCGGTCGCGAACTGTTTCACCGCCTTGTTGAAATCGGCGATCTCGGCGCGCTCGTGCGCGAAAAAGCGCGTGAGCAGGTTGAGCAGGCTGTCGTCGTCGCCCTGCATGTCGGCGCGCATCACCTCGGTACCGTCCTGCCACAGCACCGCGGTCACATCGTCGGTGAAGACGATATTGTCGCGCGGATAGCCCTTACGGAACTTCGCATCGATCTCGGCCGTCAGATCGTCGTTCTCGTCCTTCGCCTCCCAATAACCGAAGGGGACGCGCAGGCCGTGCAGCAGTGCGCCGTCGATGTAGATGCGCGTCATCTGCCTGGTCAGTATGTCATGCTCGGCGATGAACTGCAGGTCGTTCGCACGGCCCCAGCGCTTGAGCAAATCCTTGAACGCCTCGCGCAACACGCTTTCGCGGCGGCTACCTGACACGGCGCGAAGCCGGTCGAGTTCGGCGCGATATTCATTAATCAACTGGCGGCTCAATGGTGTCTCCCCAAGTTGTCATGCCGCCGTCCACGGAACGGTGCAACATCGGAAGCCACCGAAATAATGCCTTCCTACATTATTCCGCTATGCCAGCCTCTTGATGCTGGCTCTTTGTCTCATCGCCATCCGCTACTCCGCTGCGCGAACCTTTGCGCCCGCACGCCTTCTTCGCGATCTTTCGGCCTTCGTGGACCTAAAGCCACAAAGAACACAAAATCGGACCGCCCATGCGGGGTTTTTGTGGCTTTACGAGCCTGCTGACAGCGCCCTCAACCCCTGCTAACGGGCGGCGCCATGACAACGCCCCTTTCGCATATCCGCAACTTCTCGATCATCGCGCACATCGACCATGGCAAGTCGACGCTCGCCGACCGGCTGATCCAGTTCACCGGCGGCCTCACCGAGCGCGAGATGTCGGCGCAGGTGCTCGACAATATGGACATCGAGAAGGAGCGCGGCATCACCATCAAGGCGCAGACCGTGCGCCTGTCGTACAAGGCGCACGACGGCGAGACCTATCAGCTCAACCTGATGGACACGCCGGGCCACGTCGATTTCGCCTATGAGGTGTCGCGGTCGCTCGCCGCCTGCGAGGGCGCGCTGCTCGTCGTCGATGCGGCGCAGGGGGTGGAGGCGCAGACCCTCGCCAACGTCTATCAGTCGATCGAGCATGATCACGAGATCGTCCCGGTCATCAACAAGATCGACCTGCCCGCCGCCGACGTCGACAAGGTGAAGGCGGAGATCGAGGATATCATCGGCCTGCCTGCCGACGATGCGGTGCTCGCCTCGGCCAAGTCGGGCATCGGCATCGAGGACGCGCTCGAGGCGATCGTCGCGAAGATCCCCCCGCCGAAGGGCGACCCCGCCGCGCCGCTGGTCGCGATGCTCGTCGACAGCTGGTACGACCCCTATCTGGGCGTCGTCATCCTCGTCCGCGTCGTCGACGGCGTGCTGAGGAAGGGCCAGCAGATCAAGTTCATGCAGGCGGGCACCACCCACCTGATCGACCGCGTCGGCTGCTTCACCCCGAAGCGGCAGGACCTGACCGAGATCGGCCCCGGTGAGATCGGTTTCATCACCGCGCAGATCAAGGACGTCGCGCAGGCGCGCGTCGGCGACACGGTGACCGACGCCAAGAAGCCCGCCGCGGCGCCGCTGGCGGGGTTCAAGGAAGTGCAGCCGGTCGTTTTCTGCGGCCTCTTCCCCACCGACGCCAACGATTTCGAGAAGCTGCGCGAAAGCATCCAGAAGCTGCGCCTCAACGACGCGTCGTTCAGCTTCGAGATGGAGACGAGCGCCGCGCTGGGCTTCGGCTTCCGCTGCGGTTTCCTCGGCCTGCTGCACCTCGAGATCATCCAGGAGCGGTTGACCCGCGAGTACGACCTCGACCTGATCACCACCGCGCCGTCGGTGGTCTACAAGCTCAAGCTCACTCGTTCGAAGGACGGCGGCCCGACCGAGATGGAGCTGCACAACCCTGCCGACATGCCTGACCCGAACCGGATCGAGGAGATCGAGGAGCCGTGGATCGAGGCGGTGATCTATGTCCCCGACGAATATCTCGGCGCGATCCTCAAGCTGTGCCAGGACCGCCGCGGCATCCAGAAGAACCTCACCTACGTGGGCGGCCGCGCGCAGATCACCTACGAACTGCCGCTCAACGAGGTGGTGTTCGACTTCTACGACCGGCTGAAGAGCATTTCGCGCGGCTATGCCAGCTTCGACTATCACCAGATCGGCCACCGCCCCGGCGACCTCGTCAAGATGAGCATCCTCGTCAACAACGAGCCGGTCGACGCGCTGTCGATGATCGTCCATCGCGGCAGTGCCGAGGCGCGCGGACGCGGCATGTGCGAGCGACTGAAGGACCTGATCCCGCGCCACATGTTCAAGATTCCGATCCAGGCGGCGATCGGCGGCAAGGTGATCGCCCGCGAAACCATCGCCGCGCTGCGCAAGGACGTGACCGCCAAATGCTATGGCGGCGACGCGACCCGCAAGAAGAAGCTCCTCGAAAAGCAGAAGGAGGGGAAGAAGCGGATGCGCGAATATGGCAACGTCAACATCCCGCAGGAGGCGTTCATCGCCGCGTTGCGGATGGGTGACGACGCCTGAGGCTGGCCATCGCCGCCGCGGCGGGTTAGCTTCGCGCTTCCGCAGCGACGGAAGGACAGGCGATGGAGCAGGCCCGGGCAAGGCCGATCGACAATATCGTCGTGTGCAGCCGGCTCACCGACGGGACGGCGGTGTGTCTGCGCACGATCACGCCCGACGATGCCGACCTGCTGCGGCAGGGGATCGCGAAGCTGTCGGCGGAGGCGCGCTATCTGCGCTTCTTCTCGCCGGCGCCGACGATGCCCGACGCGGTGGTCGAACGGCTCGCCGACGTCGACGGGCACGATCACATCGCCTGGGGCGCCATCTGCACCGAATGCGAGGGCGAGCCGGCGATCGGCGCGGTGCACGCGGTGCGGCATCACAGCGACGGGCGCGTCGGCGAATATTCGATCGCGGTGCTCGACGCCTTTCACGGGCTGGGGCTGGCGCGGATGATGACCGCGGCGCTGCTCGTCGACTGTCTCGCGGCCGGGCTGACGACGCTCGACATCCATATCCTGTCGCACAACCGCGCGGCGGCCCGGCTGATCACCGCGATGGGCGCGCGTCGCAAGCTCGAATCGGCGGGGGTCGCCGACTATGAACTCGACGTCGCGGCGGGGCTCGAATCGCTGCGGCAGGATCGGGATTTTCCAGGGGTGCAGGACGTGCTGCGCCAGCTCGGCGCGGCGTGATGCGCGCCCGGCGATTGCGGACGGTGGGCAATGGGGCTAGCGCCATCGCCATGCCCGCATCGCTTCCGCGCCCGTCCGCCCTCCCGGCTTTCCTCCGCTCGCTTGTCTTTGCGGCTTCGCTGTTGGCGGCCGTTCCGTCGAGTGCGGCCGAGGCGATACTCTATGCCGACGTGACGCTCATCGACGGAACCGGGGCGCCGGCGCGTCCCGGTCAGGACATATTGATTGAGGGCGAGCGGATCATCGCGGTCGGCGCGCACGGCAGCCTGGGGGAGCGCGCGCGGACGGCGCGCACGGTTCCGCTGCCGGGCCGCTTCGTCATCCCGGGGCTGATCGACAGCCACGTCCATCTGGCGACGCCGCCGAACCGCGCGCGGGCGGAGGCGCTCCTGCGCCGCCAGCTCTACGGCGGCGTCACCGCGGTACGCGACATGGCGGACGACCTGCGCGCGGTGGGCGAGCTGGCGCGCGCATCGCTGGTCGGGGAGATAGCGGCGCCCGACATCTATTATGCCGCGCTGATGGCGGGGCCGCCCTTCTTCGCCGATCCGCGCGTCCTCGCGGTGACGCGGGGTTTCGCGCCGGGCACCGCGCCGTGGATGCAGGCGATCGACACAAAGACCGACCTGCGTCTGGCCGTGGCGCTGGCGCGCGGCACGGCGGCGACCGCGATCAAGATCTACGCCGACCTGCCCGCCGAGCGTGTCGCTGCGATCACCGCCGAGGCGCACCGCCAGAAGCTGATGATCTGGGCGCACAGCGCCGTCTTTCCCGCCCGCCCGGCGCAGGTGATCGAGGCGGGCGCCGATGTCGTCAGCCATGTCTGCTACCTGGCCTATGAGGCGCAGCCGGTGATGCTCGCCGCCTATGAGGATCGCACGCCGGTCGACGAGGCTTTGCTGGCCCCGAAGGGCGACGATCCGGTGGTCGCCCGCCTCTATCGGACGATGCGCAAGCAAGGCACGATCCTCGACGCGACGGGCAGCCTGTTCGTCAAGTTCGAGGCCGAACGCAAGGCGGATCCGGGCAAGAAGCCGCTTCGCTGCAGCGGGGCGCGGACGATCGCGCTGACCCAGCAGGCGTGGCGGGCGGGCATTCCGATCTCGACCGGCACCGATTTCGTCAACCCCGCCGGCGATCCGTGGCCCGCGGTCCATGCCGAATTGCTTTACCTCGCCCACGACGTTGGCATGCCGCCGCTCGCGGTCATCCATTCGGCGACGCTCGTCGGTGCGCGTGCGGCGGGACAGGACAGCGACATGGGGTCGATCGAGGTGGGGAAGTTGGCGAACCTTGTCGTTCTTCGTGCAGATCCTCTCGCCGACATCGGCAATATCGGGAGCATCGAGATGACGGTGAAGCGCGGCCGGGAATTCCGTCGCGCCGATTATGTCGTCCCGACGGCCGCGGAGCTTGGCGATGACGATTGACCGGCGGTCGCTGCTGGCCGGCGCGGCGGGACTGGCGGCGGCCTCGCTGGGGCCGTCCGCGGTGCGCGCCGCGGCGGCGCCCGGCCGCGCGAACCGGCTGATCGTCAATGCGCTCGGCGGCCTGTCCGATCCCAATGTCGAGGGCGCCGACGATCCCTATTCGCCGCGCGTGCTGGCCGAAGCGCGCGAATCGGGCGTCACCGCGATCAACTGCACCTTCGGCTATGTCGCCGGTCCCGACGACCCGTTCGAAGCGAGCGTCCGCGACGTCGCCAGGGCCGATGCGCTGCTCCGCCGCCATCCCGCCGATCTGCTCAAGATCTTCAGCGCCGCCGACATCCGCCGCGCCGGGGCCGAAAGGAAGATCGGCATCCTCTACGGCTTCCAGAACGGCGCGATGCTCGGCGAGGACGCGAGCCGCGTCGACCTGTTCGCCGACATGGGCGTGCGCATTTTCCAGCTCACCTACAATCCCGCCAACCGGCTCGGCGACGGCGCCATGGCGCCCGAGAATCGCGGCCTGACGCCCTTCGGGCGGGAGGTCGTCGAGCGGCTCAACGCGCAGCGCATGATCGTTGACCTGTCGCACAGCGGCGAGCGCACCTGCCTGGAGGCGGCGCGGCTGTCGGCCGCCCCCATCTCGATCAACCACACCGGCTGCCGCGCCGTGACCGACCTGCCGCGCAACAAGACCGACGCCGAACTGCGGCTGGTCGCCGAAAGGGGCGGCTTCGTCGGCATCTATTTCATGCCGTTTCTCGCCCGGTCGGGCCGCGCCCGCGCCGCGGACGTCGTCGCGCATATCGACCATGCGGTGAATATCTGCGGAGAGGATCATGTCGGCATCGGCACCGACGGCACCGTGACCGCGATCGACGATCTCCACGCATATCAGGTCGTCCTTGCGAAGGAGATCGCCGAGCGCCGCGCAGCCGGGATCAGCGCCGCCGGCGAACGGCCGGACACCTATCCCTTCGTCGTCGACCTGCGCGGACCCGGCCAGTTCTTCAGGCTGATCGACCTTCTGTCGGCCCATGGCTATTCGAGCGGCCGGATCGAGAAGATCATGGGACTCAATTTCCTGCGCCACGCGGAAACCGTCTGGGGCAGTTGACGGGCGAGGGCGTTCCCGCCCGATCCGACGGATCGCAAAGAGCATATTGACGAAATGGCGAGACCGCGCTTCGCGGTGCGCGGCTGAAATCGCGGGCGGCAGTCGCGCGCCGATCCCGCCGCTTCCACCCCTTCGACAAGGCGAATTTGATCGGCCCGTCATCGGGCCCGCTGGCGCTGCCGTTCCCTTGGGCGGGGCGGCCGCATCGCCGGGGCCGTGAAGCCCCCCGAGCCGAAATTTCGTCGAGAGGCTTGATTTATCATAATCAGATAGATAATTCATAGGAAAATAACCGTTCGAACAACGAGCGGTCTTGGGGAGAGAAACGATGGCAAATATCTACCGAAAAAGGATTTTCTTGTGCTCGGCGGCTCTTTCCGTGGTCGCCGCGGCGAATCCCGTCGGCGCGCAAACCACCGCAACGAGCAACGCGAGTCATGTCGATTCGGGCGATGCGGAGATCATCATCACCGCCCAGAAGCGCGAGGAGCGGCTGGTCGACGTTCCCATTTCGCTGACCGCGCTCACCAGCGATCAACTGGCCGCGGCGGGCGTCACGCAATTCCACGACCTGTCGCAGGTGGCGCCGGGTTTCACCTCCGAACAATATGGCGATGCGCGGGCCGGGCGCATCATGCTGCGCGGGGTAACGTCGCAGCAGGACAACCCCGGCAAGCAGTCGTCGGTCGGCGTCTTCCTGGATGGCGTCTTTCTGGCCCGCTACGGCGCGGCGACGGGCGAACTCGCCGATATCGAGCGCGTCGAGATCCTGCGCGGTCCGCAAGGGACGCTGTTCGGCGCCAACACGGCGGCCGGGCTCGTCAATATCGTCACGCGGCGTCCGTCGCTGTCGGGCGTCGAAGGCTTCGTCGAGGGCGTTGCGGCCGAGCATGACGCGTTCGAACTGCGCGGAAGCGTGACCGGGCCGCTGGTCGAGGATCAACTCGGCATCAGCGTTTCGGCCTATCATGTGCGCCGGGGCGGCCTGACGCACAATGCGACCACCGGCCGTTCGGTCGACAATCTGCGCCGCAGCGGCGGCCGGGCGAAACTCTATTATCGCGGCGAGGGCTTCGATGTCCTTCTGTCGGGCGATTATCTGCGCGAACGGTCCGAATGCTGTTCGGCGATTCCCGTTGCCTGGACCCCCACGGCCAACGTCTTCGGTGTCCCGATCGTCTCGCTGATCCCCGCCGGATCGCCCTATTCGCGCCAGACGATCCAGAACAGCCGCAACCTCAACCCGAACAGCGGCGGCGGGGTTTCGGCGGAGATCAACGTCGATGTCGGGGATCATGTGCTGACGTCGGTGACGGCGTGGCGCCGCTGGGACGTCACGCCGATCAGCGATATCGATTCGCTGCCACTCCGCCTGCTCGACGATTTCTACATCGACCAGCGGCACGACCAGTTCAGTCAGGAATTGCGGATCGCTTCGCCCTCGGGACAGCGCGTGACCTATGTCGCGGGCCTCTATTATTTCGCGCGGCGGTCCGACGATCTGGAAATATTGCAGCCGCGCGCCGACGCCGCGGCCGTCATCCTTCCGGGTCAGCGCGGCGACACCACCATCGCGTCGCGGCTGAACGACAAGAGCTATGCCGCCTTCGCGCACGTCGATTTCAACCTGACAGACCGTCTGACCCTGTCCGCCGGTGGCCGCTATACCCGCGAGGACCAGGACGTCGATTTCACCCAGACGTCGGGCAACGTCGCTTATGCTTCGCTGGGCAATCGCCAGCAGTCGCGGCGGGAGTCGCAGTTCACCTGGGTCGCCAACGCGCGCTACAGCCTGCAGCGCGACCTCAACCTCTATGCCAGCGTGGCGCGGGGGTTCAAGCCGGGCGGGTTCGACCTGACGCGCCTTCCGAACTTCAACAATTTCGAGTTCGACGCGGAAAAGAACACCAATTACGAAATCGGGCTGAAGGGCAATATCCTCGACCGCAAGCTGCGCTTTTCGGCGGCCCTGTTCTGGACCGATTACCAGAATTTTCAGGCGCAGGCCTTCGACGGCCTGAATCTGGTCACGCGCAATGCGGAGCTTTTCCGCATCAAGGGCGGCGAACTGGAGGTCACCGCCCTCCCCACCGAGGGGCTGACGCTGCAATTCCAGACGTCCTACACCCATGCGCGTTACGTGGACTTCACCGACGGTTCGTGCGTTCCCGGCATCGCGCCGCCGTGCGACCTGTCGGGCAAGCGGTTGCCGAACGCACCCGAATGGACGCTGGGCGGATCGGCCGAATATCGCGCACCGCTGACGGGATCGCTGACCGGCTATGGCCGGATCGACGGCAGCCACAAGAGCAGCGTCTTTTATCAGCAGAACCTCGACCCCTATGCCTTTCAGGGGCCGCGGACGATCATCAACGCGCGGCTGGGCATCGAAACGGCGTCAGGGCTGACGCTCGAAGCCTTCGCGCGGAACCTGTTCAACGACAAATATGTGAATTTCGTCTACCCATCGCCGCTGTCGACCGGCCTGTACGTCGGCTACGTCGGCGATCCGCGCCAGTTTGGCGTCCGCGCCCGCTACAGCTTCTGACCTCGTGACGACTCTCTCCGTCATGGGCAGGGGAAGGGGGCAGAGGCCATGGGCGGCGGCCGGGGCACCGGTCGTCGTCCTGCTGCTCGGCCTGCTGTATATCGTTTCCTATCTCGACCGCCTGATCCTGGCGCTGCTGGTGGCGCCGGTGCGGGCCGAATTCGGCATCAGCGACACCGCCATCGCCCTGCTCGTCGGTCCGGTCTTCGCGCTGTTCGGCGGCGTGTTCGCCTTGCCGATGGGGTGGCTCGCCGACCGGGTCCGGCGCACCCGGCTGATCCTCGCCGGCGTCCTGTGCTGGACGACCGCGACGATCGCGACGGCCTTTGCGCCCAGCTTCGAAACGGTCGCGATCCTGCGCGTCGGGGTCGCGGTGGCGGAGGCCGTGCTGTTTCCGGCGGCGATCTCGATGATCGCCGACCTGTTCCCGCCCGACCGGCGCGCGGCCGCGACGAGCGTTTTCGTCGGCTTCGGTGTGTTCGGCGCCTTCGGTGCCTTCATGCTGGGCGGTGTCGCGGTGCAGCTGCTGGGCAGCGAGCCGGTCGCGATCGGCAGTCTGTTTCTGGCGCCATGGCGGGCGACGTTCGTCGTCGTGGCGCTGCCGGGCCTGTTGCTCGCCGCGCTGTTCGCCGTGGCGGTGCGCGAGCCGCCGCGCACCGCGTCGATCCGCGCGGCCGCGCCGGTCGATGCGGCGCCGACGTCGCCCGAGCGTGTTTTCGCGCGCCGGAACATGCCGCTGTTCGTCCTTCTGTTCGTCGCCTCCGCGCTTGGGCAGGCGATCGTGCTGGGAGTCAGTTCGTGGCTGCCCAGCCTGCTGGTCCGCGACTTCGGCTTCGAGGCGGGGCAGGCGGGAATCTGGTTCGGGCTGTCCGGCGTGACCGCGGCTCTTGCCGGACTGGCGGCCGCGCCGCGCATCGCCGGTCATTTCCGGTCGCGCGGCCGCATGGACGCGCTGCCGCTGATCTGCGCCGGGGCGATCGCGGTGGGGGCGGTGCCATTGCTCGCCGGTTTCGCGGCTCCGTCGGCGCCGATGCTGCTGCTGTTGCTCGCGGCCGGATATTTCTTTCTCGTGCCCTCGGGCACCTACGCCATCTTCGCGATCAACTGGACGGTGCCGCCGCGTGCGACCGGCCTGTTCGCCGCCGTCTACACGCTCGTCAATTCGCTGGTCGCGGTCGGTTGCGGGCCGATGGTCGTGGCGATGGTCTCCGACCGGCTGGGCGGCGGGGCCAATCTGTCGTCGGGAATGGTCGTGCTCGTCGTGGGCGCGGGGACGCTGTCCATCCTGCTGCTGCTCGCGGCGCTGCACCCCTTTTCCCGCCTTTGCGAAACCATCGAACGGCCGGCTTCCGGTCCGTCTTCAAGGGGTCAATATGAAACAGAATGAAACCCAGCGCCAGTTCGGCGACGCCCTGATCGAATGCCTGGAGGCGGTCGGCGCCAGCGTGTGCTTCGGCGTGCCGGGCGGGCAGACCATTCCCCTCTATGCCGCCGCGCGCCGCCATGGGTTCCGCCACGTGATGATGCGCGACGAGCGCAATGCCGCCTGCGCTGCCGATGCTTATGCCCGTGTATCGGGCCGGATCGGGGTGTGCGACGCGACGGTCGGTCCGGGGGCGACCAACCTGGTGTCGGGGCTGGCGGAAGCCTATGCCTCCGCGATCCCGGTCCTCGCGATCGTCGCCGACGTGAAGACCGAGCGCGAGCATCTGCGCGTGCGCGGCGTTGCCTCGCAGGCGATGGAGCAGCAGGCGATGCTGCAGGGCGTGACCAAGCGGGTCAGCCGCGTCCACGCGCCGGAGGGCTTGCCCGATGTCTTTGCCGAGGCGGTGCGCACCGCCGTGACCGGCCGCGCCGGCCCAGCGGTGCTCGAGATTCCGGAGGACATCTTCTTCGCGCCAGCCGCCGGCGATGCCGTGGCGGCGGACCCCGAGGCGGGGCGCTGGCCGCGCTACGGCGCGGCGCCGCGGACCGAGGATGTCGCGCAGGCGGCCGAGCTGCTGACGCAGGCACAGCGTCCGCTGATCCTCGCCGGCGGCGGGGCGCTCAGCAGCCGCGAGGCGGCCGAGGTGGTCGCGCTGGCCGAGCAATGCTCGATCCCCGTCGTTACCTCGATCAACGGCAAGGGGGTCATCGACGAATATCATCCGCTGTCGCGCGGTGTCGTCGGCGTGTTCGGATCGGTCGAAGCCAGCGTGGCGCTGCGCCAGGCGGATGTGGTGCTGGTGCTGGGGTCGAAATTCGCCCAGTTCAATTCCTTCCTCTGGCGTCTGCCGTCGGCGCGGCAGACGCTGATCCATGTCGACAGCGACGGGGCCGAACTGGGGCGCGCGATTCCGGCGCGGCTGGCGATCTGTGCCGACGCGGGGCGCACCGCGCGCCGCCTGCGCGAGGCGCTGGGCGGCGCGGCGCCGCGCGCGGCGTGGCAGACGGACCTTTCCGAATGCCCCGCGCAGCCGGGCACGGCCGAAGGCGATCCGCGCGTCGCGCCGGAGCAGGTGATCCTCGCGCTGTCCGACCTTGCGGACGAGGACTGCGTTCTGGTGTCGGACGCCAGCCTGGCGTCGGGGTGGACCGCTTCGCGCTATCGCGTGCGCGGCAGCGGGCGGCATTTCCTGGCGCCGCGCGGGCTGGCCGGGATCGGCTGGGCCGGGGGCGCCGCGATCGGCGCGGCGCTGGCGCTGGGCGACCGGCCGGGCGGGCGCGTGGTGGCGGTGTCGGGCGACGGCGCCACCTCCTATTGGATCGGCGAGGTCGAAACGGCGGTCCGGCACCGGCTGCCGATCGTCTTCGTCATCCTCAACAACGCCGGCTTCGGCTGGATCATGCAGGGCGAGAAGATGCTCGACATCGAGCCGCGCTCGACCTTCGGACCGGTCGATTTCGCGGCGATGGGGCGGGCGATGGGCGCGCGCGGCTATCGTGCCGAAACGCTCGAAGAGGCGCGGGCGGCGCTTCGCGAGGCGTGGCAGGGGGAGGGACCGGCGATCGTCGATATCCTGACCTCGGAGGACGCCTCGCCCAGCGTCGACTGGGGCAGCCTCGATCCGGCGGCGGCCTCGGCCTATGGCGCCTACGGGATGGGGTGACGGCGATGGACGATTTTCATCCCCTGCACATCCATTGGAAGCCGCGCCGGGATGGTGGCGCGCCTCTGATACGGGACGAGCAGCGCGCTTTGTCGTCGGCCGATTTCGCTGCCGAGGTCGCGGGGCTGGCGCTGCTGTTCGTGCAGAAGGGGGTCGGGCGCGGCGACGTGGTCGCGACGATGCTGCCGAACCGGATCGACATCGTCGTCGCGATGTTCGCCGCGTGGCGGATCGGCGCCGCCTTCATGCCGATCAACCCGGCGCTGACCAGCGCCGAAGCGCTGTATCAGGTCGCGGATTCGGGAAGCCGGCTGATCCTGGTCGACGCCGCCGCGCGCGACCGCCTGACGGGGACGACGGCGACGCTGCTGCCGGTCGATGCGCCGCCCGAGCGATCGGCGGCGGTCCTGCCCGACGCGGCGGTGGCGGCCGACGACACCGCGCTGCTCATCTACACCAGCGGCACGACGGGCCGGCCCAAGGGCGTGATGCTGAGCCACGGCAACATCGACGCGATGCTGCGCTCGATCCACGCCGCGCTGCGGCTCGACGGCGACCTGTCGCTGCTCGTGATGCCGCTGTTTCACGTCAACGCCCTGCTGGTCAGCATCCTGGCCCCGCTCGCGGCGGGCGGCGGCGCGTGCATCCTCGAACATTTCGACCGGCACAGCTTCTGGCAGAGCGTGCGCGACAGCGGCGCGAGCTATTTCTCGGGCGTGCCGGCGATGTATCTGCTGCTGACCGCCGAACGCGGCGCCATCGCGCCGGCGCCTCGGCTGCGCTTCGCCATCTGCGGCGCCGCGCCGATGCCCGCGCAGGCGATCGGGGCGTTCGAGGCGCGTTACGCCGTGCCGGTCCTCGAAGGGTACGGGCTGACCGAATCGACCGTCGGCGCGACCCTCAACCCCCTCGACGGCCCGCGCCGCCCCGGCAGCGTCGGCCGCGCGATGCCCGGCATCGAGGTCGCGATCGTCGGCGAGGACGGGGCGTTCTGTCCGCCCGATACGGTCGGCGAGGTCGCCGTCCGCGGCGGCAACGTGATGAAAGGCTATCTGCGCCGGCCGGAGGATAGCGCCGCGGTGCTGGTCGACGGCTGGCTGCGGACGGGCGACCTCGGCCGTCTGGACGGCGAGGGATGGCTGACACTGGTCGGGCGCAAGAAGGACCTCATCATCCGGGGCGGGGAGAATATCTATCCGTCCGAAGTCGAAGAGGCGATCATGGCGACGCACCTCGTTGCCGAAGCCGCCGTGGTCGGCCGGCCCGACGCCGTGATGGGCGAGGTGCCCGTCGCCTTCGTCGTCGCGCCCGAGGGCGGCGATGCCGACGCCCTCGTCCCCGCGCTGCAGGCGGAAATCGAGACGGCGCTCGCGCGGTTCAAGCGCCCTGTCGCCTATCACGTTCTGGACAGCCTGCCGCGCAATCCGATCGGCAAGATCGACAAGCCGGCGCTGCGGCAGCGGCTCGAACGGGCCGCGCAGCCGGCGACCGCCCCCTAATCAGACAAAGGAGACGATCATGAAATTCGGACTTTTCGGCGGCGCCGCCCGCGGCGCGGACCAGTCGGGCGACAGCCAGTCCTATCGCAGCTTCGTCGATTATGTCGTCGGCGCGGAGGAACTGGGGTTCGATTCGCTGTTCCTGGTCGAGCATCATTTCACCGGGGCGGGCCAGCTCAGCGCCTCGATGACCCTGCTGTCCTATCTGGCGGGGCTGACGACCAGCATGCGCCTTGGCACCGGGGTCACGGTGCTGCCGTGGCACAACCCGGTGCTGATGGCGGAGCAGGCGGCGACGGTCGACGTGGTGTCGGACGGGCGGCTCGATTTCGGCATCGGCCGCGGCTATCGCCCCAACGAGTTCCACGGCTTCATGGTCGATCCCGCGACCGCCCCGGCGCGCTTCAACGAGGCCATCGAACTGATCCTGAAAAGCTGGACGACGCGCGAACGCTGGTCGCACGACGGCGAATACTGGCACTATCGCGACATCCTCGTCGAACCGCAGCCGGTGCAGCAGCCGCATCCGCCGATCTGGGTCGCCGCCCAGAGCGAGGCTTCGGTGCGACAGGCGGCGGCACGCGGGCAGTCGCTGATGCTCGACCAGTTCAGCGACACCCGAACCATCGGCGAGCGCATTGCCTGGTATCGCGACGAGCAGACCCGGCGCGGTGTGGCGTCGCGGCCGCACCAGATCGCGGTGACGCGCGGACTGCTGCTCGTCGACGACGAGGCGAAGCGGACCGGGGAAATCGAACGGCGGCTGAAAGCCATCGCGATGCTCGCCGCGACCGCGCGGGTGCCGGGCGAGGAAAGCGAAGCGCCGGTGGTGGGGTCGCAGATGCTCGATTCCTCACGCGACGCGACCGAGGCCTCGACCGTGATCGGCACCCCCGGGGCATGCGTCGCGCGCCTGAAGGAACTGGAGGCGGTCGGCGTCGACTACGTGCTGTTCAACGATCCGTGGGGCGGCATCGAGCGGCTGCGCTTCTTCGCGAAAGAGGTGATGGGGGCGTTCGCGGCGCAGCCGGCCGAGGATCGGGCGATCGCCTGACGGGGACGCCCCGGTCGCCGGATCCTCTCACCGGCGGCCGGGGCGGATCACCGCGCGCAGTATCTCTCCGCGCGACAAGGCGTCGAGCCCCGCGTTCACGTCGCCCAGCGCCAGCGTGCGGCTGACGAAGCTGGCAAGATCGAGCCGGCCGCTTTCGGCCAGCCGGACGAAGGCGGGAAAGTCGCGGCGGATGTTCGCCGAACCGAACAGCGCGCTCGACAGGCGCTGTTCGGACAGGAAGAAGGGCAGGGCGGCCAGCTCGAACGTCGCGTTCGCCGGAGGCATGCCGACGATGACGATTTCCCCCGAACGGCGCGTGATCGCCTGCGCCTGCGCCACGGTGGCGGGGGCTGCGACCGCATCGATGGTCGCGTCGACGCCCAGTCCGCCGGTCGCGGCGCGGACGGCCTCGGCCGGATCGCCCGCCCCCGGATCGAGGACCAGCGTCGCGCCCCGGCGCCGGGCATCGTCGCGGCGCGCGGGATTGGGGTCGATGGCGACGATCGTCGCCGCACCCTTCAGGCCCGCGCCCAGGATAGCGGCGAGCCCGACGGTGCCGCAGCCGATGACCGCCAGCGACCCGCCATGCGACAGCTGGGTCCGGTTGAGAACGGTCGACAGGCCGGTGGTGACGCCGCACCCGATCAGGGCCAGCGATTCGGGCGGCTGATCGGTATCGACCGCGACCAGCGATGCCCGGTCGACCACCATTTCCTCGGCGAAGGTGCCAAGTCCGAAAAGGCCGGTCGCGACCGATCCGTCGGCACGGCGCGCGCGGGGCACCGATCGCAGGTGAAGCGACTGGACGCAGATATGCGGGCGGCCGGAGGCGCACTGGATGCAGCGGCCGCAGGCCGGCGCTGACGAGCTGATGACCGTGTCGCCCGCCTTCAGCCCCGCGACATGGCTGCCGACGGCCAGCACGGTGCCGCTCGCTTCGTGCCCCATCAGCAGCGGCGACCCATAGCTGTGATCGCCGCGGCGCACGGCGACATCGGTCTGGCAGAGCGCGGTGGCGTCGACGCGGACATGCACATCGGTCGGCCCGAGCGGTAGGCTCTCCACCTCTTCCAGCCGCAGCGCCTCGCCGGGCGCGACGAAGATCGCGGCCTTCATCCCCACATCGCCGGCACGCCGGTCGGCATGCGATACATCAGGCCGGTGATCTGCGGGGGCGGCTGGCTGTCATCGAACCGCAGGTGCGGAAGATGGTCGAGCAGGGCGTTCAGCGCCGCCGTCAGCTCCATCCGCGCTACCTGCGACCCGGCGCAATAATGAACCCCGGTCGAGAAGGACAGGGTGACGCGCGGGTTGCGGTCGGCGATGAAGCTGTCGGGATCCTCGAAACGCGCGGGGTCGCGGTTGGCGGCGCCGATGGCCGGCTCGACGATCGATCCCGCGGGAATCTCGACCCCGGCGACGACCATATCGCGCGTGGCGAGCCGGGGCGGCGCGAACAGCACCGGGCCGTTCCAGCGCAACAGTTCCTCGATGACGCGCGGAATCCGCTCGCGGTCGTGATAGAGGCGTTCGAGCAGTTCGGGCCGTTCGAGCAGCGTGACGAGCAGGATGCCGAGCGAGCGATAGGTGGTGCCCGCCCCCGCCGGCAGCAGGTTGTTGATCAGGCCGAGGAGGTGGCGCTCGCTGATCTTCTGCTGCACGCCGTCGAGCTCGATCTCGCGTTGCAGCAGCATGCTGACGATGTCGTCGCGCGGATTGCGGCGCCGATCCTCGATGATTCCGCGCATATACTCCTCCACCGCCAGCCGGGCATTGCGCGCCTCGTCGGGCGTCGCGGCCGCGATCTGGAGCATCGCGGCCCATTCGTGAAAGCGCTCGAGATCTTGCGGCCGGATACCGAGCACCATCGCGATGACATAGACGGGGAACTCGGCGCAATATTCGAAATAGAGGTCGGTGCGTCCCTTCGCCTTGAACCCTTCGATCAGATGGTCGAGGCGCGGCCGGACGAACCCGCGCCACAGGTCGAGACCGTGCCGGGTGAAGGCGGGCTGGACGAGGGCGCGGAACTTGCGATGCTCGGGATCGTCGGAGCCCATCAACGACACTTCACCGAAGACATATTCGGTCATCTTGCGGATGCCGGCATTCGAAAAACCGATATTGTCCTGCAATATCTGTTCGGTCACGTCATAGCCGACCGAGATGAAGCGCGGCGCGTCGGGCCAGACTTCGGCCATCGGGTCGGGCACGCCGAACAGGTCGAAGGTCGATCCGCGGTGGATCGGCCCCTGCCGGCGCAATTCGGCGAGCTTCGGATAGGGGTCGGCCACGCGTCCCGCTCCCGTTCGGCTTGTCGTGCGCCGTTCCCAGTCCTCGCGGCCGACGCCGGCCACCATGTCCATGTTAGTGTCTGTCATCATATCTTTCATTCATGTTGAAGCGGGAGAAAAGGCGGGGCGTCAGAAGGCGAGGCCGCCGCCGCCGTCGACGACGAGCGTCTGGCCGTTGACGAAGGACGCCGCCGGGCTGAGCAGGAACAGGATCGCGCGCGCCATGTCCTCCGCCTCGCCGAGCCGGCCCAGAGGCGTGCGCGCAAGAACGTCGCGGCCATAGGCGCCCGCGGTGATGTCGCCGAGGCGGGGGGTGCGGGTGATGCCGGGGGCAACGGCGTTGGCGCGATAGCGGCCGGCCGCGGACACGGCGTGCCAGCGGGTCATCCCGGCGATGGCGGCCTTGCCGGCGGGATACCAGCCATTCTCCGCCGCGCCGCCGCGCCCGGCAACCAGCGAGGGCGGCGGTCCCCCCGCGATCGCTCCCGCGACCGATGCGACATTGACCAGGCTGGCGTGTGCGGCCGGTTCGGGCAGCGCGGCCGCCCAGGCGGCGGTGACGCGCTGCACGCTGCCGGCCGTCTGCGCCAGGCCTTCCTCGATGGTCAGCGGCAGCGACGAAGGCGGTCCCGCATTGTTCACCAGATGCAGGATCGGACCATGTTCGACCGCGATCCGCGCCATGTGCGTCGCCACGGTTTCGGGTTCGCCGGTGTGGAAGACATGGGGGTGAAAGGCCGGGCCGAGGTCGAGGCCGTGCAGGCGGTCGGCGTCGATATCGACCCCGATCACCGTCAGTCCCGCTTCGCACAGCATTTGCGCCGTGGCGGCGCCGATACCGCTGGCGGCGCCGGTGACGATCACCGAACTGCCTGCCGGGAAACCGAGGAAATCGAAAGCCATCAGCAGTCTCCTTGCGCCTGCGCCGCGCGCTCCACGGTCGCGGCAAATGCGGCGGGCTGGTCGATCGACACGAAATGCCCGGCCCCCGGCACGATCTCGCTCGTCGCATGGGCGACGCAGTCGCGCGCGGCGGGGGCGCATTCGGCGGCGGGGCCCTTTTCGCCGAACAGGAAATGGGTGGGGACGGTCAGCGCCGCGAGCGTCGCCATGACGTCATGCGCGCGGATCGCCTCCATCGCGGCGATCATCGCCCCGGCGCCTGCTCGCGCACGGTCGCTGTTCCAGCGCGCCAGCAGGTCGGCGTCGAGCGGCGAGCAGAGGCGCGCCTGCACCGTGTCGAAATCCTGCTGCGGCGTGCCGAACATCCGGTCGACCAGCGGCCATGCCGCATCCCACCATGAGCGCGGGCGCACCTGCATCTCGACGAGCAGCAGCGCCTTCACGCGCTCCGGCGCCCGTGCCGCCAGCGCCGCCGCGATGAAGGCGCCGATCGAATTGCCGACCAGCACCGCGGGTCCGATGGCCTGACGCTCCAGTATCTCGCCCAGCACGGAGGCGCGTTCGTCGATCGACAGGGCCGCATCGGCTTCGTTCGATGCGCCGTGGCCGGGCATGTCCCAGCCGATCAGGGCGAAGCGGGGGGTGAGGAAGGGCAAGCTGCGTTCGAACTCGTGCACCGAATGGCCGTTGCCGTGCAGCAGCACGACCGGATCGCCGCTTCCGGCGCGATAGACGGTTATCGGGCCAGCCGATGTCGATTCGATGCTTTTCGTCCTGTCGCCGCTCATTCCGCGCCTCCCTGCGCCGCGTGGAGGGCCGCCCGCCGGCCGAAGAGCATGCCGGGCGCGATCGAGGCGCCGGCGCCCGGATAGCAGGGGCCGAAGATGCCGCTGGCATTGTTGCCCGCCGCATAGAGCCCCGCGATCGGGCGCAGCGCCGGGTCGAGCGCGCGGCCGTGCAGGTCGGTGCGCACCCCGCCCGCGGTGCCGACATCGCCCGGATAGAGCCGGACGGCATAGAAAGGCGGCTGTTCGACAGGCCCCAGATTGGGGTTCGGCCGGACCCGGCGGTCGCCGTAATAGCGGCTGATCGCCTTCGATCCGCGTCCATGGTCGTCGTCGCGGCCCGCGCGCGCGCCGGCGTTGAAACGGTCGAGGGTATCGCACAGCCGCTGGAGGGGAAGGCCCGTTCTTTCGGCCAGCTCGTCGACCGAACCAGCGCGGATCAGATAGCCGCTTTCGATCCAGCCGGACGGGGTGACCATCGGCGGCGCCATTCCGAACGCGTACCGGCTGCGATGCCGGCTTTCGAGGATCAGCCAGCTGTGATCGGTGCCCAGCGCGGCGTGGCGTGCGATCATCCGCTGGCCGACCTCCATATAGGGCCCGGCCTCGTCCATATAGCGCTCGCCCGCGACGTCGACGACCAGCGAATGCGGAAAGCAGCGATCCCAGACATGGACCATCGGACCGGCGGGCGTCTTGGTGCCCGGAACCCACCACGCCTGGTCCATCATCGCCATCTCGGCGCCCGCATTTGCCGCGGCACGGATGCCGTCGCCCATGTCGCCGGCCGGCGCCATGGTCGCATCGACGCCGACCGGCGCCTGATGGATCTGGCGCAGGCCCGCATGGCGGGCGAAGCCGCCCGTCGCCAGCAGGACGCCCCGGCGTGCGATCACCCGGACCCGCTTGCCGTCGCGGTCGAGCACCGCACCGGCGACGCGGCCGTCCTCGACGATCAGTTCGACGAGGGGCGTGCTGCGCCAGACGGCGACGCCGCTTTGCCTTGCCGCCAGCAGCAGGCGGCCGATCAGCGCCTTGCCGCGGGTCGCGGGCCGGGCGCCGGTCAGCCGCGCCTTCGCCGATCGCGCCGCGACGCGCAGCGCCGCGCGTGCCGCCGCCAGCGAGCGTATGCCGAGCGCCATCGTCGACACCTCGACCGAATGGGCGGCCGAGAAGAGCGCCCCCGGCGCCAGCCATTCCTGTGCCTCGCCCAGCGCGCGCAGGTCGAGCGCGTCGCAATAGAGCGTGCGGCCCGCTTCGCGCCCGCCCGGCAGTTCCGCATAATAGTCCGACCAGCCGCGCGCGTGGCGCAGCGCGAGGCCCTGATCGTCGAGAAAACGGGCGAAGGCGGGGCTTTCGCGGACGAATATCTTCATGCGCTCCCGGTCGACCTCGTCGCGGCCGGGCCCGACCAGCGCCTCCAGATAGCGCAGGCCATCCTCGCACGAATCGGCGACGCCGGCGCGTTCGAGCACATGGCTCGCGGGCAGCCAGACCGTTCCCCCCGACAGCGCCGTGGCGCCGCCGAGCCAAGCCTCCTTCTCTGCCAGCAGCACGTCGAGCCCCGCAAGGCGCGCGGCCAGCGCCCCGGTCAACCCGGCCGCGCCGCCGCCGAGCACCAGAAAATCGCAATGATGATCGCCCTCTCGCAAGACCTTCCCTTTTTTCTATTTACATATAAATTATACAACTGATTGTGGAAAGCAACCTTTTTGAGGCGCTTGCTGGGAAGCCGATGCGCGGCGTGCCTCCGGAAAGGATGGCACGCCGCGGACGGGATGGAAGAGGAGAGAGGATTTGACGAACGCCGTTCTGCCCGATGCGGGCGATATTGCCGGTGCGCTGAAACTGGGCCTGCGCCGGCTCGCCAAGGCGGTGGTGGTCGTCACCGCGCATCGCGGCGACACGCGCGCGGCCATGACCGCGACCGCGGTTTCGGAACTGTCGCTGGACCCGCCGTCGCTGCTGGTCTGCGCCAACCGCTCGGCGTCGATGTTCCCCCTGCTGAAAGATGGGGCCGATTTCTGCGTCAACATATTGGACGCCTCGCACCGGGCGATCGCCGACCGGTGCGCGGGCGGCGCGGCGGGCGATGCGCGCTTTGCGGAGGGCGACTGGCGGCAGGCGGCCAACGGCGGATGGGTGCTGGGCGACGCGCAGGCCAGCTTCGCCTGCGCTTTCGAACAGGCGCATTTCTATGGCACGCACGGCATCTTCATCGGCCGGGTGATCGATGTGCGGATCGCGGGAGAGGTCGGCCCGCTGATCTATGTCGACGGCGCTTTCCGGTCCTGATGCGGTGCGAGGAAATAGGGCCAGTTTCCCATTGGCTTTTCATTTCGTATAAATTATCAAACTGATTATGGAGATCAAGTCCATTGGATGACTTCCTCGGGGAGGATGGCTAAGAACGGAATGGAAAGCGGTCGCGAAGGGACGCGGGGCAAGGCGTTGAAGGGGCAGAAGATGACGGATGGGATGTCGCCCGTGCGAATTCCCAAGGCGGCGGAGATCATCGCGCAGGCCATCCGGCGACGGATCGTCCTGGGCGACCTGAAGGAGGGCGACCTGCTCCCCGCCGAAGCGGACCTGATGGCGCAGTTCGACGTCTCGCGCCCGACCTTGCGCGAAGCGATCCGCCTGCTCGAATCCGAAGGGCTGGTGCGCGTGCTTCGGGGCGCCAAGGGAGGCGTGCGAATCTGTCCGCCGCAGGAGGATTCGGCGGCCCGCACCCTGGGTTTCCTGCTTCAGTTCCGCGGCGCGACATTGGCCGAGGTGCTCGACGCCCGCTCGTTCATCGAGCCGCGTCTGGCGGCGGGGCTGGCGGCCTCGGCGACCGCCGACGATATCCAGACGCTGCGCGATCACCTGGCCCACGAGGCGGAGGTGATCGAGGATTTCGCGCGCTTCGGGCGCGCCACGGCCGACTTCCACCGGGTACTGGTCGAACGTGCCGGCAACGTCGCGCTGGGCGTGATCGTCAGCATGCTCGACGACATCTTCCTCCGCCATGTCGAACGCTTCCTCAGCAGGTCGCGCCCGGACCAGCTGGCGCTCAACCAGCAGGCGCTGTCCAACCATCGGGCGCTGGTCGACGCGATCGCGGCGCACAAGCCGAAGCGCGCCGAGTCGGTGTGGGAGGACCATATGGACCAGTTGCGCACGGTCATCATCGGCGAGCTGGGCCAGACGACGGTGCTCGATCTCTATTGACCGTCGAGGCCGTCCTTGTCGCCGAGGGTCTGGGCTTTCCCGAAGGGCCGGTGATCCTGCCCGACGGCTCGCTCGCGGTGGTCGAGATTCGCCACGGGCAGGTGACGCGCATCGCGCCCGACGGGACGAAGCAGGTCATCGCCAAGGTCGGCGGCGGCCCCAACGGCGCGGCGCTGGCCCCCGACGGCGCGTTGATCCTCTGCAACAACGGCGGCTACCAATGGGCCGAGAGCGACGGATGGGCGGTGCCCATCGGCGCGGCGGCGGACTATGCGGGCGGGTCCATCCAGCGGCTCCACATCGCGGACGGACGGGTCGAGACGCTGCTGACGGCGGTCGACGACCGCCCCCTGTCGGCCCCGAACGACATTGTCTTCGATTCGGCGGGCGGCTTTTATTTCACCGATACCGGAAAGCATCACCGGCATCACAGCGACCATGGGCGCATATGCTATGTGGACGGTGCCGGCGCGCGGACGGTGGCCGAACCGCTCGACCAGCCGAACGGCATCGCGCTCTCCCCCGCCGGCGACCGCCTCTATGCGACCGAGACGGCGACCGCGCGCGCCTGGTGGTGGGAAGTCGAGCGCCCCGGGGTGCTGCGCGGCGGCCGCACCTTCATGGGCGCGGGCGGCGGCAACTTCCTGTGCGCCGAGCCCGGCTATGCCTATTACGACAGCATGGCGGTCGAGGCGAACGGCAATCTGTGCATCGGCACGCTGCTGAAGGCCGGCATCGCGATCGTCGGCCCCGACGGCGAGAGGATCGGGTTCGTCGATCTGTCCGACCTCGACCCCGCGATCACCAATATCGCCTTTGGCGGCAGCGACATGCGGCATGCCTATGTCACGGCGTCCGCGACCGGCCGCGTCTATCGCCTCACGTGGCCGCGGCCCGGGCTGCGGTTGAATTTCTGAGGCCGGATGCGGTTGCTGCAACCGCCCTATTTGCGCCGCCAGCGGAAATACCAGACCTCGTGCCCCTGCGCGCGGGCCTTGGCCTCGTAGCGCGTTTCGGGCCAGCCGCCGGGGCGGACGAGGAAATCGTCGGCGGTCCGCGCCAGCCACTCGAACTGGTGGCGGTGGCGGCGCATCACCATCAGCGCGTGGGCGAGATAGACCGGGTGATCGGTGCCGAAGCGAAACTCGCCGCCGGGCTTCAGCTTGGCCGCGATCAGGTCGACCGGCCCATCGTTCATCATCCGCCGCTTGGCGTGCCGCGCCTTCGGCCATGGGTCGGGATGGAGCAGGTAGACGAAGGACAGCGCGCCGTCGGGAACGCGGCGCAGCACCTCCAGCGCGTCGCCATGATGGATGCGGACGTTGGCGAGCGGCGGATGCGTGCCCCCCTTTCCCGCGAGATGTGGATCGCCGCTGACGTGGACGAGCGCCTGCGCGACGCCGTTGAGGAAGGGTTCGGCGCCGATGAAGCCGTGATCGGGCAGCATATCGGCCCGCGCCGCCATATGCTCGCCGCCGCCGAAGCCGATCTCGAAATGCAGCGGGCGGTCGAAACCGAACAGGCGCTCGGCGGTCACCGGCCCCTCCGCCGGCACCGCGATCTGCGGCAGCAGATGGTCGACCAGATCCTGCTGGCCCGCGCGCAGGGGCTTGCCCTTGGCGCGGCCGTAGAGGCGGTTGAGCGTGGTGGGATCGCCAGATTTATAAGCCGTCATGCCGCGCGCGTTAGCGGTGCCGGGCCGGGCGGGCAAGGCGGTGGCGATGCGCGGACCGTTGGCGTCCCGCAGCGGCGAAGGCGCTAAAGCCGCAAAAGCCCCGCACGCGCCGCCGCAATTATGGCCTTTGTGGCTTTAGGCGCATGATGCCATCAGACGGTCT
>NZ_BCUA01000053.1 GCF_001591045.1 Sphingopyxis granuli NBRC 100800
TTCGCCCCGGGGCGCCGCGCTGCCGTCAGGCGGCGGCGCATCGGCCCCCTCCGCACCGCGGCGTCCGCCGGCCCGGCCGCCGCCGCCTTCGCTCGCGGCCGCTTCCTTCTGCCCGAAGCTCGCGCCATAGTTGATCCCCCAGCGGATCTGCGAATTGGTCGCGCGATCGAAATTGACCGGCCGCTGGTCGAGCGCGATCAGCGTGCCGCTGCCGTCGCGGACCACGCGGCCGGGGAACGCCGCCTCGATCTCCGGCGTCAGCAGCGGGAAACTGTTCGCGGTGTCGAGGCTGCGGTTGCGGTTATAGTCGATCGAGAAGCGCAGCCCGTCGACCATCGGTACGTTCCAGTTGAGCCCGATCTTCAGGTCGCGGCGCTGCTCGGCGAGCAGGAACGGGTTGCCGCCGGTGGTCGTCGTGATCTGCACCGTCTGACCGGTCGCGAAGTCGTAATAGGTGACCGCGGGCGTCACCAGCGGCGCCGCGCCGAGCTGCGTCATGCTGGGCGCCGCCTCGTCGCTCGCGAAGCTCGCGAGCAGCGACAGGTTGCCGGTCAGGCCCCAGTTGAGCGTCGCGCCCCAGCTCTTGAGCGCGGAAAAGTCGCTCGGCCGCTCGACCTCGGCGTTGAGGGTCAGCGACAGGCGGCCGAGCTTGCCGACCTCGTAATCGGGATCGAGCAGCGGCACGGTCAGCGACCCGAAGACGCTGGGGGTGTCGCGCGCCAGATCAGTGACGGTGATCGTGCCGCCCCGTTCGGAACGGCTGTCGAAGCGTGATCCGGTGTAGCTGCCGGTGATCGAGGCGCGGATCGGCCCGGCCCAGCCGTCGATCACGCTGCCCGAGATGTTGGCGTTGCCACCGAAGCTCTGCTGGCTGCTGTCGAAGCGGTCGCTCGTGCCGCCGAGGCGATCGGTGAAGATGCGCTGGTCGGCATCGGAATAATTGCCGGTCGCCGACCAGCGCCAGTCGCCGAGCATGCCGTTGACGCTCGCCGAGCTCGTCCAGTTCTGGGTGCGGCTGTCGCGGCGCAGCGGATCGCCCGCACCGCCGGCACCGGGGCCGAGCAGGCTGAGGCTGTCGGTCTGGTCGAAGCGCAGGCTGACCGACGCCTCGGTCACCTTGTCGATGCCGCGCACCAGCGTGCCGTCGATGACATAGGTGTCGCTGGCGGGCGACAGACTGCGCGCCTCCGCGTCGGCGACGCTGCCGGTGACCGGAATCAGGTCGCGGTCGCTTTCGCGCAGCATCGTCTGATGCTCCCAGCTCGCGTTGAGGTTGAGCCGGCCATTGTTGCCGATCGCCATGAAGGCGGGTTCGAGCTCGCTCTTGAACTGCCCGCCCTGCGTCGGGATACCCGCCTCCGCTTCCGCCGAAATCTGGCGGAAATCGGACTTGAGCACGAAATTGACGACGCGCTCGGTCGCGGCATAGCCATATTGCAGCGCGACCTGTTCGGGAAACACCTCGACCTTGGCGATGGCCTCCGGCGGGATGTTGCGGACCGCGCCGAAGCCGGAGATGCGCCGCCCGTTGACCAGGATCACCGGACGCCCGCCGCCGCGCCCGCGGCCCGACCGCGTCTGCGGTTCGAGCGCGTCGAGCAGTTCCGCGATCGACGACGCGCCATAGCTGGCGATATCGGCCTCATCGAGTTCGACCTCGGCCGCGAAATCGGTGTCGAGCTGCCCCGCCAGCCGCGGCGCGGTGACGACGATCTCGTCCTCATAGTCGTCGCCGAAATCGGAATCCGACTGCACCGAAACGGTATCGACGGGCTGGTCATCGACCGCCAGCGCGGGCGTCGCGGCTAGCGCCGTCGCCGCAAGCAGGGCCGAGCGGAGAGAGAGAGAAGGGCTTTTCATCGGGAGAGGCGCTTTCCGTTATCCGTATATCTTGTCTTGGTTTTTCCCTAGCAGCGGCGACTGAACGCGCCCTGACGAGGATTGGCACCGCGCGTTCATCTGGTCACAATTTGTCGCAACAATATGGCAGGGCATGCGAAGGGGGCGGTTTGCTTGTGGGCCGGCCCGGGCACGATGGCACGGCGACGGCTGGACAGCGAGGGCGCGCCTCTCTATCGGCCAGCCATGCAGACTCCAGCTCCCTCCGAATCCATCCTGATCGTCGACTTCGGCAGCCAGGTGACGCAGTTGATCGCGCGGCGCGTCCGCGAGGCCGGCGTCTATAGCGAGATCGTGCCGTTCGGCAGCGCCGAGGCCGCGCTCCAGCGCATGCAGCCGAAGGGCGTGATCCTGTCGGGCTCGCCCGCCTCTGTGCCCGCGGCGGGCAGCCCGCGCGCGCCGCAGGCGGTGTTCGACAGCGGCCTGCCGATCCTCGGCATCTGCTACGGCCAGCAGGTGATGAGCCAGCAGCTCGGCGGACAGGTCGAACCGGGGGGCAGCGACGGGACGCGCGACGGCGAGTTCGGCCGCGCCTTCCTGACCGTCACCGAGCCCTGCGTACTGTTCGACGGGCTATGGGAGGTCGGCGAGCGCCATCAGGTATGGATGAGCCACGGCGACCGCGTGACCGAGTTCGCGCCGGGTTTCCGCATCGTTGCGGTCAGCGACGGCGCGCCCTTCGCGCTGATCGCCGACGACGCGCGCCGCTATTACGGCACGCAGTTCCACCCCGAGGTCGTTCACACCCCCGACGGCGCGAAGCTGATCGCCAATTTCGTGCGCCACGTCTGCGGCTGCTCGGGCGACTGGACCATGGCCGAGTTCCGCGCGACCAAGATAGCCGAGATCCGCGCGAAGGTCGGCGACCAGCGCGTGCTGTGCGGCCTGTCGGGCGGCGTCGACAGCGCCGTCGCCGCGGTGCTGATTCACGAGGCGATCGGCGAGCAACTGACCTGCGTCTTCGTCGACCACGGCCTCCTCCGCCTCAACGAGCGCGAGCAGGTCGAAACGCTGTTCCGCGACCATTACAACATCCCGCTGGTGGTGGTGGATGCCGAGGCCCGCTTCATGGCCGGCCTCGCCGGCGTCACCGACCCCGAAAAGAAGCGCAAGTTCATCGGCGGCGAGTTCATCAACGTTTTCGAGGAAGAAGCGAAGAAGCTGGGAGGTGCCGACTTCCTGGCGCAGGGCACGCTCTATCCCGACGTGATCGAATCGGTGTCCTTCACCGGCGGGCCGAGCGTGACGATCAAGAGCCACCACAATGTCGGCGGTCTGCCCGAACGCATGAACATGAAACTGGTCGAGCCGCTGCGCGAGCTGTTCAAGGACGAGGTTCGCCTGCTCGGCAAAGAACTCGGCCTGCCCGACATCTTCGTCGGCCGCCACCCCTTCCCCGGCCCCGGCCTCGCGATCCGCATCCCCGGCGAGGTGTCGAAGGAGCGCTGCGACATCCTGCGCAAGGCCGACGCCGTCTATCTGGAAGAGATTCGCGGCGCGGGCCTCTACGATGCGATCTGGCAGGCGTTCGCGGTGCTGCTGCCGGTCAAGACGGTCGGCGTGATGGGCGACGGGCGCACCTACGACCATGTCTGCGCGCTGCGCGCCGTGACCTCGACCGACGGCATGACCGCCGATATCTATCCCTTCGACGCAAGTTTCCTGTCGCGCTGCGCGACGCGGATCATCAACGAGGTGGAGGGGATCAACCGGGTGGTGTACGACTATACCTCGAAGCCGCCGGGAACGATCGAGTGGGAATGATTCCGCGTCTGGCACAGCCAGGCACCTGATGGCATGAAATGCCGCTAAGCCCGCGTAATTGCGGGCTTTTTTTTGTTTGTGTTTGGCACGATCTGGCAACGGGAGGAAGCGCCAAGCACCGTTTGAGCATGGCATTAAAGCTGGTATTATGGTTTGGCGATGCCATGATTGATGCCGATACCATGCTGCGTTCTTTTGTGTGTTCATGGTATTAATATTCTATAAGTTACTGTTTCGTAAGAAAAAATACGATAAATTCGAGATTTTTTCAGCATGGTATCGGAGACGAAGAAGGACAAGGTACATGCTGACCGATACCAAGCTGCGCAATCTCAAGCCCAGGGACAAACTCTACAAAGTGAATGACCGGGAAGGTCTCTATGTGGCAGTGACTCCAGCCGGCTCCATCTCGTTCCGTTACAACTACTCAATCAACGGTCGGCAGGAGACCATCACCTTTGGGCGTTATGGTGTCGGTGGCATCACCCTGGCCGAAGCCCGCGAGCTGTTGGGTGACGCCAAGAAGATGGTTGCGGCGGGCAAGTCGCCGGCCAAGGAGAAAGCCCGAGACAAGGCGCGGGTGAAAGATGCAGAGACGTTCGGTGCCTGGGCGGAGAAGTGGCTGCGTGGCTACCAGATGGCCGACTCCACCCGCGATATGCGCCGCTCGGTTTATGAGCGTGAGCTGAAGCCGAAATTCAGCAATCAGAAGCTGGTGGAGATCACCCACGAAGACTTGCGGGCGCTGGCTGATGCCATTGTTGAGCGAGGCGCACCGGCCACCGCCGTTCATGTGCGTGAAATCGTGTTGCAGGTATTTCGCTGGGCCATCGAGCGTGGGCAGAAGGTCGAAAACCCGGCAGAACTGGTGCGCCCAACAAGCATCGCTCGATTCGAGCCACGTGACCGAGCGTTGACGCCAGAAGAAATTGGGCTGATGTACCAGTACATGGAGCGAGTGGGCACAAGCCCAACAAACCGTGCGGCGGCCAAGCTGTTATTGCTGACGATGGTGCGCAAGAGCGAGCTGACCAATGCGACCTGGAGCGAGATCAATTTCAGCGAAGCGTTGTGGACGATTCCAAAGGAGCGGATGAAACGCCGTAACCCGCACCTGGTATTTCTGTCCCAGCAGGCTCTGGATATTTTCATTGCCATGAAAACCTTTGCCGGTGGTTCCGACTTCGTTTTGCCATCACGGTACGACTCGGATGCGCCGATGAGCGCTGCCACACTTAACCAGGTGCTGACGCTGACTTACAAGGCGGCGCAGAAAGATGGGAAGTCACTTACCAAGTTCGGACCGCATGATTTGCGGCGCACAGCCAGCACGCTGTTGCATGAGGCCGGCTACAACACCGACTGGATCGAGAAGTGCCTGGCGCACGAGCAGAAGGGCGTGAGGGCTGTCTACAACAAGGCTGAGTACCGCGAGCAGCGGGCGGCGATGTTGCAGGATTGGGCCGATATGATTGATGAGTGGACTTCGGGAGGCAGTAAGGGTTGATGTTTTTGCTATCTTTGATAGCATTGAAGTTGATGCCGTGAATTTATAAATAAGGCCGCCATTGGCATCGGGCAGGTCAATTACCGATTAGCTGCTTCGCGCAGCTACTCGATGAATAGCAACTATTCATTTGAGAGGTATTGACCCATGCAAAATATAAAGACCCTCATCAACAGGAAGAAGCTCCTGGAGATGATCCCGCTTTCGACACGAACAATTTATAACCTGGAGCAGCGAGGGGATTTTCCACGCCGTATCGCGTTAACCAGTAGAAATGTCGCCTGGGATTTGTCAGAGGTCGAAGAGTGGATTGAGGCACGTAAATCATCGGGTGATCAAGCTGCGCGACCTGGCCCTATAGAGGGCTAGTTATATGGCTCTTGATCTTATGGCGGCTTTCACGGAATTGCCGCCACCCATTGATTATGTTCTGCCTAATATGGTTGCTGGCACTGTTGGTGCTCTTGTGTCGCCTGGTGGGGCTGGTAAATCCATGTTGGCCCTTCAATTGGCTGCACAGATTGCAGGCGGGCCTGATTTACTTGAAATAGGCGAGTTTCCCACCGGGCAAGTGGTCTATCTGCCTGCTGAAGATCCACCGGCCGCTATTCACCATCGTCTGCACGCCCTTGGGGCACACCTCAGCGCAGCGGAACGGCAAGCCGTGGCTGATGGTTTGCTCATTGAACCCTTGATCGGTAAATGCCCAAACATCATGGCTGCTAGCTGGTTCGATGCTCTCAAACGAGCCGCTGAAGGTCGTCGCTTGATGATCTTGGACACTTTGCGGCGCTTCCACATTGAGGAGGAGAACGCTAGCGGGCCGATGGCGCAGGTTGTTGGGCACATGGAGGCCATAGCCGCTGATACAGGCTGCTCCATTGTGTTTCTGCACCACGCGAGTAAAAGCGCAGCCATGATGGGGTCGGGCGATCAACAGCAGGCCAGTCGTGGATCGTCCGTACTGGTTGATAACATCCGTTGGCAATCGTACCTATCCGGCATGACGCAAGGCGAGGCCGAGATACTGGGGGTCGATGATTGTCAGCGTGGGTATTTTGTCCGCTTTGGCGTCAGCAAGGCCAACTATGGCGCACCTTTTCAAGAACTCTGGTTTAGACGGCACGACGGCGGCGTGTTGAAGCCTGCTGTACTGGAGCGGCAGTGCAAGGTGAAAAGGAGACAGCGTGAAGAAGCCTAAGCATGACCTGACCCACGTCCGACATGATCCCGCGCACTGTTTGGCACCTGGCCTGTTCCGCAGCCTCAAGCGTGGCGATCGCAAACGCTGCAAGCTGGACGTGACCTACACCTTTGGCGAGGACGAATCCATGCGTTTCGTCGGATTCGAACCTCTCGGGGCCGATGATATGCGTCTTTTGCAAGGCATCGTGGCCCTTGGCGGCCCGAACGGCATCTTGCTAACCCCGGAACCGACCAGTGAGACGGGGCGACAGCTACGGCTATTCCTTGAACCCCGTTTCGAAGCCATTGAGCAAGACGGCTTGGTGGTTCGTGAGAGCCTGACCAAACTGCTCTCAGAAACGGGCATGACGGATAGCGGCGACAACATCAAGGCGCTCAAAGCCAGCCTGCTGCGCATGTCGAACGTCACCATCCTTGTGACGAAGGGACGGCGGCAAGCCGCGTTCCACCTGATGAGTCATGCTTTTGACGAGACGGACGGCAGGCTATGGGTTGCCCTGAATCCGCGTATTGCCGAAGCGATCCTGGGGCATCGTCCATATGCCCGTATCGACATGGCGGAAGTGCGGGTGCTACAGACTGATCCGGCACGGCTGATGCACCAACGGCTATGCGGCTGGATCGACCCCGGCAAATCCGGGCGCGTGGAACTGGACACGCTTTGCGGCTATGTCTGGCCAGATGAAGCCAATGCCGAAGCTATGAAAAAACGCCGTCAGACTGCCCGGAAGGCACTGGCCGAACTTGCCGCCGTGGGTTGGGTAGTGAACGAATACGCCAAGGGAAAATGGGAGATCAAGAGGCCTGGCCCCACGGCAACTGCACCCGTTTACCGTCGTAACGTTCCCTTGTTACCGTCGTAACGCTCCCCTTCTGCCGTCGTAACGTTCCCCGTCCCAATTTGGAAAACCCAGACGGTGCGCTGCTTTGCGGGCAGTTTGGGAAATCCATCCAAGATTATCTAAAGATAATCCATCATGCGCGGTGCAGCTCGCGCCTTGAGGGCGCGTTCTGACCTTGCCAATAAAGCCCTGGCGGGCTTTATCAATCGGCCATAGGCCGATGGTTTAACGCCAAGAAGAGAAGGCGGCTTCAGTGGCCGCTGAAACGCCTTGTGAGAGGGGAAAACAACCCGGAGTCCCTTATTCCATGAGCTGAAGCAGAATCTGCGTCTAACGGTGCTGGAGGGCCGCTGTGTGCACTTGTAGTTATCTGTACTGAAACCTTGGCTCGAAACGTGAAATGGCTAAGCAGTGCCCATTCGTTCGGTAAGAATAATAAGAAGATTATTATTCTTATTATTACCAAGCAGGAATGAGCCGTGTGTGTTGGACGCCCATAACCAGTAACCTGCGTGAAGGTGTCAACATCAGGAAAGGTTGCCCCTCAAGTATCAATACGTCGCCTTAGTGGTATGACGGGAGGGGAGGCAAATTTCTTGTGTTCATTGACACTTGAGGGGCGGGTTATGCCCTTCTTTTTTGGCGTCCAACTCGCCCCATCGGGGCGAATGGTTTGTGTCGATTGTTGGCATTTTAGGTTCCGATTTAAAGCCGATTGAGCAGCGATTTTGAAGCGACTATGTCGATTGCAGGCCGATTTGGTGACGATTACGGTTATGTTGCCAAGAATCGGTGTTTGTTTGACGATAAAACGCTTTACGTTCGATATGCGCTAGATTTTCAATAGTGGGTGAAATGCGGGCAGGATGGGTGAAGTTAGCTAACCGGCAAGCCGGTTATCTATCTTCACTGTCCCTTATTCGCGCCGGGGGCACTCAACGGGAATCCTGCCCTGCGGGGCTGATCGGCTACCGCCGGTTGCAAGAGTATAGGTCTTGCTATTTTTAATATCTTTGATAGCATGGTTGTCGGGTACACCAAAAGGGTATTGATATGGCAAATGTGCTTATCAGGAATTTACCCGCCGAGGTGCACCGTGCGTTGAAAGTTCGAGCAGCGCTCAACGATAGGAGCACCGACGCGGAAATACGCGAAATACTGACGGCGGCAGTACAGCCGCTAGAGCTTGAAGAGATTGGCCGGGAAGTTGGCTTGTCCGAAAGCGATAAAAAAACAGAGTAGTTTTACGTTTGTAAGTCCGGGCCTCAGCGCCAAGGGCAATACCGATCAGCTAGTGGCGTAGCTCTTCGATGAAACGTTGCCGAGAACAAGCACAACGCTTGGTCAAGGTAATGCCTTCTTTTCATCGACGGAGTACGACCATGAAGTCCAAAATTTTAGCGGCTAAAAAAACCGCTCTAGCCGTTGCACTCGCAACCGGCTTTATCACCACTACCACCGCCCCTGTGCAAGCTGGTATCCCCGTCATCGACGGCGGCAACCTGGCCCAGAACATCATGACGGCCATCGAGTCGGTGGCGCAGACGCTCAAGCAGATTGAGCAGTACCAGACCCAGTTGCAGCAGTACGAAAATCAGCTCCAGAACACGATGGCCCCAGCCGCGTATATCTGGGATCAGGCGCAGACTACGATCAACCGGCTGATTGCCGCGCAAAACACGCTGGCCTATTACGAGAACCAGCTAGGCAGCCTGGATCGTTACCTGGCCAAGTTTCAGGACGTGGCCTATTACCGCAGCTCGCCATGCTTCAACGGCAGCGGCGGATGCACGCCGGCCGAAAAGGCAGCGATGGAAGAGAACCGCCGCCTGGCGTCAGAGTCGCAAAAGAAGGCCAACGATGCCCTGTTCCAGACCGTTGCCGACCAGCAAAAGGCTTTGAAGGATGACGCCCGTACCCTGGAGCGGCTGCAAGGCGCGGCCCAGGGTGCAACTGGCCAGCTACAGGCCATCGGCTACGCCAACCAGCTCGCCAGCCAGCAGGCCAATCAGCTCTTGCAGATTCGCACCATGTTGACCGCCCAACACAACGCGGAGGCAGCCCGGATTGCAGCAGAACTCGATGCCGAGGCGCGAGGTGATGCCAGGGCCGAGCAAATGCGTACCTGGACGTTTCGCCCGAGTCCGGCAGACAACTACTAGGGAGGCGGTGAGATGAAAAAAATCTTTTTTACTACCGCGGCTACGTTGCTGTTGTTGGCTGGATGTGAACAGGAAAGGATGCCCGAACCAAATGCGGCGACGTGTGCCCCCGATGCGTTCCAGGCAGCACTGAATGAAATGCGCAGCGAAGCGAACCGAGAGGCCTTTACCGAGGAATGCAGAGCATTCCAGAAGGCCAAGCAGATGCGTCAGTGGGAGTTCAAGCCCAGCCCTAAAGATGATTATTGAGGTGGTCGCCATGAGAAAGAAAATTGCTCTAGGTGGCTTGATGATGGTCGCCACAATGGTGCTGGCTGAACCTGCAATGGCGCAGGAGCTAAGTAGCAGCGGTGTTATGAATGATGTGCTCAAGCGTTTTCATGATGCTGCCGCAACATGGGGGCCAGCTATTGAGTCCGCTGCATCGCGTTTGTTCTGGACGCTGGTTGTGATTTCGATGGTCTGGACATTCGGCATGATGGCTTTGCGCAAGGCCGACATTGGCGAGTTCTTCGCGGAGTTCGTTCGCTTCACGATCTTCACCGGCTTTTTCTGGTGGTTGCTGACGAATGCGAACCAGGGCATGAATATCGCCGGTACGATTGTTCAGTCATTGCAAACTCTGGGCGCGCAGGCGGGGGGACTTTCCAATAGCAATCTTGGGCCCTCCAGCATCCTTGATCTTGGTTTCGAGTTATACAACCGCACAGTACAGGCCACCTCGGAGCTGGGATGGCGGCAGATGGCAACTGCTCTGGTCATGGAGCTAATGGCCCTGGCTGTTTTGTTTGTCCTGGCGTTGATTGCGGTCAACCTGTTGCTGTTGCTCGCATCAGCCTGGATTCTGTTGTATGCCGGTGTGTTCTTCCTTGGCTTTGGTGGAAGTCGTTGGACTTCCGACATGGCGATCAATTACTACAAGACCGTGCTGGGCCTGGCCGCACAGCTTATGGCAATGGTGCTTCTGGTTGCGATTGGCAAAGAGTTCATCAATCACTACTACACGCAAATCAGCGAGAACATGGCATCCCAGGAACTGGCCGTGATGTTGGTTATATCGGTCATCTTGCTTTTCTTGGTCAACAAAGTTCCGCCGATGATTTCTGGTCTTGTGTCTGGTGGTGGTATTGGCGCAGCCGGTGGAATTGGAAACTTCGGTGCGGGTGCGGCAGTTGGGGCGGCGGTGACGGCGGCCAGTATGGCAACTGGCGGCGCTGCCCTGGCAGGTAAAGCGGTTATGGGTGCCGCAGCCGGTGCAGCCGGAGGTGCAAGTGCACTCCAAGCGGCTTTTCAGAAAGCATCAGCGAGTATGGAAACCGGCGGTGACATGTCCAGCATGGGGTCAGTTGTCAGCAGTGGCGGAAACGGTGGTGGTGAAGCGGGTACTGCTGGCAGTAGCCCATTCGCCCAAGCGGCTGGCTTTGGTGACAGCGGCAGTAGCTCAAGCGGTGGCGGCTTTGCCAAGGCCGCGAAGCTGGCCACAGGCACGGCCTCCGAGTTAGCCAAGGGTGTCGGCTCTCAAGTGAAGCAGGGATTCCAGGAGCGAGTGAGCGAAACCACAGGCGGAAAACTGGCTGCTTCGATACGCGAAAGCATGGAGCCGAAAGAAGCAAGCCAATCTGGCCAGTTCGAGGGCAATAGCTTGGGCGCCGATTCTGGCCCAGATAGTAACGAAGTCAGGAGTTAGCACGATGACGACATCAACATACATGGCCGCATTGGCGGCCCTGGATGAAGCGCCAAGGGAAGAAGTCAGCCAGGTATTTATTTCGCCGCTGGGTGATCAATCGACCGAGGTCGATGCAGAGACAGAAACAGCCGCTTTTGTATCACGGCCAGACCCTATGAGAGAGAGCGAAACTAAGCCGATAAGTATTGAGGTTAATGGCGGCAGGAATGAGCGGTCAGCATTCGCGGAGGCGGCGGGGCTGTACCTGTAGGCGCACCGGGCTGGCCACAACCAGCCCGGCACTTTCAATCAACACCTACTGGAGAGGTGAATTATGACAACACAACATATTATCGAACCAGGGCAAGCAGTGCATCAAGCAGCGGCTATTCTTTCTTCTTTGGAGTACATCAACCAAGCGGAAGCGCGGAGCCTTGGGCCATTGGCCGAAGCCGTCGCTAATGCTTTTATGGTGGTGTACTACCAAGCTGAAACGGGCCGGGCGACACAGGCTGATTTTCAAGAAGCAATGAACGCCTTGCGCCAAGCGTGCAGCTAATGACGAAAGGGCGGCCACTCGAACTGGCCGCCTTTTTCAATCTTCACTGTTTGGCCATTCCCGACCCACAGACGGCGCATCCATCCATTCGCGTTCCTCCGGCGGCAGCGGGTAAGCCCCGGATGCTTCCGCGTCGGCCAGTAGTTCGGCCAGTGTGTAGCGCACCCGACCAGTGGAAACGGCGCGGGCCGGGTCGGCCTTCTCATGCAGCCTGTTCTCTAGGTTCTTTGGGTCTGTCATCGGGCGACCTCAGCAAGCATGGATACTAGGTGTTCCAGGTCAGTGATCGAATGCGCCAGGAAGCGGCCGGCGCGGCAATCTGCAATCATTTCCTCAGTTTTTTCCTACTCATGTTCAACCTCGTTCGTACCAGCTCTTCGAGCGATTCACCACGCGCACGACCAGCAGCATCACCGGCACTTCGACCAGGACGCCGACCACGGTTGCCAATGCAGCGCCGGAGTGCAGACCGAACAAGCTGATGGCGGCCGCCACGGCCAGCTCGAAGAAGTTGCTGGCACCGATCAGGGCCGAAGGACAGGCGACAGAGTGCTTTTCCCCCGCCCGCTTGTTCAGCCAGTAGGCTAACCCGGAATTGAAGAACACTTGAATCAAGATCGGCACGGCTAGCATGGCGATCACTAACGGCTGCCGGATGATGGCCTCGCCCTGGAAGGCGAACAGTAGAACCAACGTCAGCAGCAGCGCGGCCATCGACCACGGCCCGATCTTCTGCATGGCCCGTTCAAAGGCGGCCTGTCCTTGCTTGAGCAGATGCCGCCGCAAGAGCTGCGCCAGGATCACCGGCACGATGATGTAGAGCACGACCGAAATCAGCAGCGTGTCCCAAGGCACCGAGATCGAGGACATGCCCAGCAGCAGGCCGACGATGGGCGCGAAGGCCACGATCATGATGGCGTCGTTCAGAGCCACTTGCGAGAGCGTGAAAAGCGGGTCGCCGTTGGTAAGGCGGCTCCACACGAACACCATTGCCGTGCAGGGCGCGGCGGCCAGCAAGATCAAGCCCGCGATGTAGCTGTCCAGTTGATCGGCCGGCAGGAACGGAGCGAACACTTGTCGGATGAACAGCCACCCCAGCAGGGCCATCGAGAATGGCTTGACGGCCCAATTCACGAACAGCGTGACGCCGATGCCGCGCCAATGCTCTTTGACCTGGTGCAGCGCCCCGAAGTCGATCTTGACCAGCATCGGGACGATCATTACCCAAATCAGCAGGCCCACCGGCAAATTGACCTGGGCCACTTCCATGCGGCCTATGGCCTGGAACACGTCAGGAAGGCCCTGGCCGAGCGCAACACCGGCGACGATGCACAGGGCCACCCACAGCGTCAGGTAACGCTCGAAGCCGCTCATCGGGGCCTGGCGCGGCTTCGCGGCGATGGCCTGTGCGCCGGCGCTCATGCTTCCTGCTCGGTCTTGCCGATGTTCGCCAGCTCGCGCTTGATGGCCGTCTGGTCAAGCATTTTGAGAGGCAGATTCACGAACAGGCGGACGCGGTTCATCATGTGCCGGAAGGTTTGTTCGAAGGCCCGGCGCTTCTCGGCGTCAGTGCCTTCGACGGCGGCCGGGTCTTCAAATCCCCAATGCGCCGAGATCGGCTGACCAGGCCACACCGGACACATTTCGCCGGCGGCGTTGTCGCAGACGGTGATGATGAAGTCCATCTTCGGTGCGTCGGGCGTGGCGTACTCGTCCCAGCTCTTGCTGCGCAGATTCTCGGTCGGGTAATTCACCGACTCCACCTTTTCGACGGCGAAGGGATTGACCTTGCCGGTTGGGTGACTGCCGGCGCTGTAGGCGCGGAAGCGCCCTTGCCCCATCGTGTTGATGAGAGCTTCGGCCATGATGCTGCGCGCCGAATTGCCGGTGCAGAGGATGAGGACGTTATAGATTCTTTCGGTCATGATGTTTCGCTTTCTGGTAGTGGCTGGGGAGCAATGGCGATGGATGAAAGATCGGTGGCCTCGTCGATGACGTGGCCGGCCGCTTTCCGTTCGGAATAGCGGTCTGTCAGTGCTTCACGGTGCGGCCGTACCAGCGCCGTGAAGCGCACCAGTTCTTCCATCACATCGGCTATTCGGTCGTAGTACGGCGAGGGCTTCATGCGGCCCGCCGCGTCGAACTCTTGGAACGCTTTGGCGATACTCGACTGGTTCGGAATGGTGAACATTCGCATCCAGCGGCCGAGCAGACGCAAGGTGTTCACGGCGTTGAAGCTCTGCGAGCCGCCGGATACCTGCATCACGGCCAGGGTGCGGCCTTGGGTCGGCCGGATGCCGGCCATTTCAAGCGGCAGATGGTCAATCTGCGCCTTCATGACACTGGTAATCTGACCGTGGCGTTCCGGGCTGCACCAGACTTGTCCCTCTGACCACTCGGACAGGGCGCGCAGCTCCTTGACGGCCGGGTGATCGTCGCTTTGCACTTGATCGGGCAACGGCAAATCGGACGGGTCGAAGATGCGTGTTTCTGCGCCAAAGAATTGCAGCAGCCGGGCCGCTTCCTCGACGGCCAGCCGTGAGAACGAGCGGGCGCGCAGCGAGCCATACAGCAGCAGGATACGCACCGGCGGGGCGTCGGGTGCCAGCCCGAGCGCCGGGCGCTCGATGGCAAAGGATTTGTCCAAAGCGGGCAAAGAATCGGGGTCGGAAAGATGGCGAAGTCTCATGCCAACACCTTCCCGGCTTCCGTGGTGCAAGACAGGTTGCACACCTGGCCGCCGCAGCAGTTTTCCGTGAGAAAGGCCACCAGGTTAGTGGCCGTCGAAAAGTTCGCCTCGTAGATCACAAATCGGCCTTCTTGCCGCGACGTGACCATGCCGGCGTGTGCCAGCTCTTTCAGGTGGAAGGATAGCGAAGACGGCGGGATGCCGGCCGCTTCGCTGATTTTTCCGGCGGCCATGCCGGCGGGGCCGGCCTGGACGAGAAGCCGGAACACCGCGAGGCGCGATTCTTGAGCGATGGCCGCCAGGGCGGCTACAGCATTTATCGTTTCCATGTTTCAATAATAGTCGAAATATGGAGTGTGCTCAATAGCTCATTTAAGCTGTAAAAATGAGCTAGGCGCATTTAGATCGATATGTGATAAATTGGCCTGCCAGTTTAAGATGGGTGCATTTGAGTATGCCCAAAGGAGCCCGCAAGTATGCGCAGGACGAAGCCAGTAGCCGCGCCGATGGTGGCGCGGGTCTATCTGCGCGTCAGCACCGACGCGCAGGACTTGGAACGCCAAGAGGCGATCACTACGGCCGCGAAGGCCGCCGGCTACTACGTCGCCGGCATCTACCGTGAGAAGGCATCCGGCGCACGCGCCGACCGGCCTGAGCTGCTGCGCATGATCGGCGACCTACAGCCCGGCGAGGTGGTCATTGCCGAGAAGATCGACCGCATCAGCCGCCTACCTTTGCCCGAGGCCGAGCGCCTGGTGGCCTCGATACAGGCCAAAGGCGCACGCCTGGCCGTCCCTGGCGTGGTCGATCTATCCGACCTGGCGGCCGAGGCCCAGGGCGTCGCCAAGATCGTGCTGGAAGCCGTGCAGATCATGCTTTTTCGCCTGGCCTTGCAGATGGCCCGCGACGACTACGAGGACAGGCGCGAACGCCAGCGCCAAGGCATTGAGTTGGCCCGCCAGGCCGGGCGGTACAAGGGCCGCCGTGCTGATCCGAAGCGCCGCGCCCAAGTTGTCGCGCTGCGCAAGTCCGGCTACAGCATCAACAAGACCGCCGAGCTGGCCGGGTACAGTGCGGCCCAGGTGAAACGGATATGGGCCGAGGTCAGCCAGGCCGAAGCGAAGCAGCACGGCGCGTTCGTGGAGGACGCATTGACGGAAGCCGATGCCCTGGCCGCTGTCGGCCAGGATGAGCGCCAGGAGGAAAGGGCATGAAGAAGCCGAACCAAGACGACGAGCCGTTTTTCATCACCGAGGAGATTGCGGCCGAAATGATCGCCGGCGGCTATGAGTTCGAGCTGCCGCCCATTCCTTGCACCATCCGCCTACGCGACGTGCTGGAGCGCATGACCGATGCTGAGCTAGCATTGCAGCCGGGCGAGATCGCCGACCAGGAGCGTGAACGCTGCCGGCGCAAGCCGTGTTCAACCTCATGATCTGGTCATGGTATTTTTCATGGCACTGAGCCTGATAGTTCTTGCAAATTGTTGTCACTAAAGGGTTTTGTGTGCTTGTTTACAATCGAGTGGGAGTGACGGGCACTGGCTGGCAATGTCTAGCAACGGCAGGCATTTCGGCTGAGGGTAAAAGAACTTTCCGCTAAGCGATAGACTGTATGTAAACACAGTATTGCAAGGACGCGGAACATGCCTCATGTGGCGGCCAGGACGGCCAGCCGGGATCGGGATACTGGTCGTTACCAGAGCCACCGACCCGAGCAAACCCTTCTCTATCAGATCGTTGACGAGTATTACCCGGCATTCGCTGCGCTTATGGCAGAGCAGGGAAAGGAATTGCCGGGCTATGTGCAACGGGAATTTGAAGAATTTCTCCAATGCGGGCGGCTGGAGCATGGCTTTCTACGGGTTCGCTGCGAGTCTTGCCACGCCGAGCACCTGGTCGCTTTCAGCTGTAAGCGTCGCGGTTTCTGCCCGAGCTGTGGGGCGCGGCGGATGGCCGAAAGTGCCGCCTTGCTGGTTGATGAAGTACTGCCTGAACAACCCATGCGTCAGTGGGTGTTGAGCTTCCCGTTTCAGCTGCGTTTCCTGTTTGCCAGCCGGCCCGAGATCATGGGGTGGGTGCTGGGCATCGTTTACCGCGTCATTGCCACGCACCTGGTCAAGAAAGCGGGCCATACCCACCAAGTGGCCAAGACGGGCGCGGTCACCCTGATCCAGCGTTTTGGATCGGCGCTCAATCTGAATGTTCACTTCCACATGCTGTTTCTCGACGGTGTGTATGTCGAGCAATCCCACGGCTCAGCGCGTTTCCGCTGGGTCAAGGCGCCGACCAGCCCAGAGCTCACCCAGCTGACGCACACCATCGCCCACCGGGTGGGTCGCTATCTGGAACGGCAAGGCCTGCTGGAACGGGATGTCGAAAACAGCTATCTGGCCTCGGATGCGGTGGATGACGACCCGATGACACCCCTGCTGGGGCACTCGATCACTTACCGTATCGCTGTCGGTTCACAGGCGGGGCGAAAGGTGTTCACTTTGCAAACTCTGCCGACCAGTGGTGATCCGTTCGGTGACGGGATTGGCAAGGTAGCCGGGTCCAGCCTGCACGCCGGCGTGGCGGCCAGGGCCGATGAACGCAAGAAGCTCGAACGGCTGTGCCGGTACATCAGCCGCCCGGCGGTATCCGAGAAGCGGCTGTCGTTAACACGAGGCGGCAACGTGCGCTACCAGCTCAAGACGCCGTACCGGGACGGCACCACGCACGTCATTTTCGAACCATTGGATTTCATTGCAAGGCTGGCCGCCCTGGTACCGAAGCCCAGAGTCAACCTAACCCGCTTCCACGGGGTGTTCGCACCCAACAGTCGGCACCGGGCGTTGGTCACGCCGGCAAAACGGGGCAGGGGCAACAAGGTCAGGGTGGCTGATGAACCGGCAACACCAGCACAACGGCGAGCGTCGATGACATGGGCGCAACGGCTCAAGCGTGTTTTCAATATCGACATCGAGACCTGCAGCGGCTGCGGCGGCGCCATGAAAGTCATCGCCTGCATTGAAGACCCTATAGTGATCAAGCAGATCCTTGATCACCTGAAGCACAAAGCCGAAACCAGCGGGACCAGGGCGTTACCCGAAAGCCGGGCGCCACCGGCTGAGCTGCTCCTGGGTCTGTTTGACTGACGAGCCTGAAGGCCAACGATACCAATCAAAATGCTGCGTTCACAGCGCCGCGGCAGGGATCCGCCGTGCTGGTTGTCGGAAAAGGAGCCGCTAGTGGGAAAGAGGAGGGTAAATTTTCAGCGTTGCTGGCTCCCCGTCAGCCGGATTGGGTTGCATCGCAGGGGTGTCGAAAGAGTCAACTGCGGTCCAAAGCTGTTGGACTTGGGTGAAAAGGGCGTTTATTCTTCCTATACGTTGTCGGCAGCGGGCCAAAAAGGAATACGTCCATGCCCATCGAGGTGAAACCGGCTGTGAGCGCGGGTTCAAGCATATAGCCCGACAGGCGCGTATCCTTGCCGATCACGACACGATGGCGGTGGTCACCGCGACGAAAGACACGGCCAGCCGCCATGCCGACGCGCAAGGCGGTTTCCGCCGTCATCGCGCCTTCGTTGGCTTTGCCACGAATACCGTCTGTGCCGAAATATTTGCGCACCATAAGGTCGATTATCCTGTCGTCGGGTCGCCCTCAAAGGGGACATGCCTGCTGAACCGCGAATATAGAGAAATATCCCGAATGTGCAGTTAACGAATTCTTGCGGTTTCTTTCAGCGCCGCCAATACCGCCAGCCCGTCGCGCAAGGGGCGCGGCTCGTGTGTGCGGATGAAGTCAGCTCCACCTGCGGCGGCGGCAAGCTCTGCAGCGAGTGTCGCGGCCCCGACATCCCCCGGACCACGGCCTGTGAGCGCGCGCAGAAAGGATTTGCGCGAAACAGACAGAAGCACCGGCAAATCGAAGCGCAGCCGCAATTCATCGAACCGCGCCAGCACCGAGAGCGAGGTTTCGGGAGCAGCCCCCAGAAAAAACCCCATGCCGGGATCAAGGACAAGGCGGTTGCGTTTGATACCGGCACCCGTCAGCGCCGCGATGCGCGCGTCAAAGAACGCCGCAATGTGATCCATGATGTCGCCAGCGGGTGCCTCGCGCCGATCTGCCTGCCCGTCTTGCACCGAATGCATAACGACGAGTTTGGCAGATGATTTCGCCAATTGCGGATAGAACGCAGCGTCTGGAAAACCGCGAATATCATTGAGATAGGCCACACCACGCGACAAGGCATAGGCTTGCGTCGCGGGTTGATAACTGTCGAGCGAGACGGGAATGCCATCTGCCTTGAGCGCGTCCAGCACCGGCGCGATACGCGCGATTTCTGTGTCGGACGAAACAGGCGCGGCGTCGGGATTGCTGGATGCCGGACCGAGGTCGATCACATCTGCCCCCTCGGCCATCAGCTTACGCGCCTGCGCAATGGCTGCGTCTGGCGCCAGATACCGGCCTCCATCGGAGAAACTGTCCGAGGTTATGTTGACGATGCCGAAAATGATGAGCGATTTATTCATGGGGGCTTCTATAATAATAATAATCGAGCATGAGTCTCATACGGATGCTCGGGTCGAAAGGGAATCCCCAGGCGAGTAACCTGTTTGCGGTGATCCATTAGCTGCAGGAGCAGAAGAGCATACATCTGGAAGCAAAGCCAGGAAAGCGGCCTATGGAGCTGTGCGGCAGCGCTCAGTAGGCAATTTTTCAAAATATTGTTAAGCCTTTTCTGAGCATGGTATTTTTCATGGTATTACCAATTAGCAGGAAAATAAGCCATTGAATATAAAAGATAAAAATGTCTTGTTTACAATAGAGTGGGAGTGATCGGAAAGGGGACCATCCCGTCCGCATGAGGAGACGAAGAGGATGACCCCGACCCGCATCGAAACCGAAGCATCGGGTGGCTGCCAGTGCGGCGCGGTGCGCTATCATGCGTCGGCGATGCTCGACACGTCGCACATCTGCCATTGCCGCATGTGCCAGAAGGCGACGGGGCATTTCTTCGCGGCGCTGGTCGGCGTGCCGAAGGATGCGCTGCGCTGGACGCGCGGCACGCCTGCGATCTTCAACAGTTCCGACCAGGTCGAGCGCGGCTATTGCCGCGACTGCGGGACGCCGCTCTATTATGACTATCCGGAAAGCCGGCATCTGAGCGTCACGACCGGATCGCTCGACGAGCCCGCGCGCTTTCCGCCAAAAATGCAGTTCGGCATCGAGGCGCGGATGCCCTGGTTCGAGACGCTCGTCACGCTGCGCGAGGAAGGCACCACCGAGCAGACGATGTCGGGTATCGCCGAAGCCATCGCCGCGAGCAACCGCCAGCATCCCGATCACGACACCGAAAGCTGGCCCTGACAAGGCCGGCGTGGCGGAGCCGGATCGCCTATCGCTAGGCCGGGTCCGCCCTGCTACACCGCCGCCATGTCCGAGAAGAATCACCTCTATCTGGTCGACGGTTCCAGCTACATCTTTCGCGCCTATCACCGCCTGCCGCCGCTGACGAACCCCCGGGGCGTGCCGGTCGGCGCGGTCTATGGCTACACCACCATGTTGTGGAAGCTCGCGAAGGATCTGCACGCCGCCGACGGCCCGACGCACCTCGCCGTCATCCTCGACCATTCGAGCCAGTCGTTCCGCAACGAAATCTATGACCAGTACAAGGCGAACCGGCCCGATCCGCCCGCCGACCTGGTTCCGCAATTCCCGCTGATCCGCGACGCGACGCGCGCCTTCTCGCTGCCGTGCATCGAGATGGAGGGTTTCGAGGCCGACGACCTGATCGCCAGCTATACCGAGGCCGCGGTGCGCGAGGGGTGGGACGTCACCATCGTCAGCAGCGACAAGGACCTGATGCAGCTCGTCCGCGAGGGCAATGGCGCGCCGGAGGTCGACATGCTCGACACGATGAAGAACGTCCGGCTCGGTCTCGACGCGGTGCAGGAAAAATTCGGCGTCGGTCCCGAACTGGTCGGCGACGTGCTGGCGCTGATGGGCGACAGCGTCGACAACGTCCCCGGCGTGCGCGGGGTCGGACCCAAGACCGCGACCAAGCTGATCGTCGAATATGGCGACCTGGAGGCGGCGCTGGCGGGCGCCGCGACGATGAAGCCGTCGAAGCTGCGCGACAATCTGATCGAACATGCGGAGATGGCGCGGCTGTCGCGCATTCTGGTCGACCTCAAGCGCGACTGTCCGCTGCCCGAGCCGATGGAGGATTTCCGGCTGGGTGCCATCCCGCCCGAGCCGTTGAAGCTCTTCCTCGACGAGCATGGCTTCCGTTCGCTGTCGGCGAAGCTCGACACCGGGACGACGCCGGGCGGTCCGCCGACGCTGCCGCGCGCGGTGGACGCGGGCGCTGCCACCGCCGCGCCTTCGACCCCGACGCTGCCGCCGATGCCGCCGATCGATCGCTCGCTCTACGAGACGGTGACGACGATCGAGGCGCTCGACCGCTGGATCGACGCGGCGCGCGCCGCGCATGTCGTCGCGGTCGATACCGAGACCGCGAGCCTCGACAGCGTCACCGGGACGCTCGTCGGGGTCAGCCTGTCGACCGGTCCGGGCAAGGCCTGCTACATCCCGCTCGGCCACGGCGGCACCGACATGTTCGCCGAAAAACCCGAACAGGTACCGGTCGCCGATGCACTCGGCCGCCTCCATTCGCTGTTCACCGACGAGGCGGTGCTCAAGGTCGGCCACAACCTCAAATATGACATCGGCGTGCTCGCGCAGCACGGCGTGCGCATCGCGCCCTATGACGACACGCTGGTGATGAGCTTCGCGCTCGACGCGGGCAAGCATGGCCACGGGCTCGACGAACTGGCCAAGCTTCACCTCGATCACACCTGCCTGACCTTCAAGGAGATGTGCGGAACCGGCAAGTCGCAGATCAGCTTCGCCGAGGTGCAGCTGGCGCGGGCGACCGAATATGCGGCCGAGGATGCCGAGGTCGCGTGGCGGCTGTGGAAGCTGCTCAAGCTGCGCCTGCCGCTCGAAGGCGGGACGCGCGTTTACGAGATGGTCGATCGCCCGCTCGTCGCGACCGTCGAGGCGATGGAGCGCGCGGGGATCATGGTCGACCGCGACTATCTGGCGCGGCTGTCGGGCGAGTTCGCGAACGCCATGCTGCGCACGGAAGGCGAGATTCATGCGCTCGCGGGCCAGCCGTTCGTGATCGGCAGCCCCAAGCAGCTCGGCGAGATTTTGTTCGACAAGCTGGGCCTGAAGGGCGGGCGCAAGGGCAAGTCGGGCGACTGGTCGACCGATCAGAACGAGCTGGAACGGCTCGAGCGCGACGGCGTGCCGATCGCGCGGAAGGTTCTCGAATGGCGCCAGCTCGCCAAGCTGAAATCCACCTATACCGACGCGCTGCAGCAACAGATCAACGCGAAGACCGGCCGCGTCCACACCAGCTACAGCCTCGTCGGCGCGCAGACCGGGCGGCTGTCGTCGACCGACCCGAACCTTCAGAACATCCCGATCCGTACCGAGGTCGGTCGGCAGATTCGCGACGCCTTCATCGCCGCGCCGGACCATGTCCTGATGGCGGCGGACTATAGCCAGATCGAGCTGCGGCTCGCGGCACACATGGCCGATGTGCCCGAACTGAAACAGGCCTTTGCGCAAGGGCAGGACATTCACGCCGCGACCGCGATCGAGCTGTTCGGCGAGGTCAACCGCGATACGCGCGCCAAGGCCAAGACGATCAACTTCGCGATCCTCTACGGCATTTCGCGCTGGGGCCTCGCGGGGCGGCTGGAAATAACGCCCGACGAGGCGCAAGCGTTGATCAGCCGCTATTTCGAGCGCTTTCCCGGCATCAGCGACTATATCCAGGCCACGCTGGAGGGCGCGCGCGAACATGGCTATACCGAGACGCTGTTCGGCCGCAAAACCTGGTTCCCGCGCATCAAGGCCGCGAACCAGAACGAGCGGCAGGGCAGCGAGCGCGCTGCAATCAACGCACCGATCCAGGGCACCAGCGCCGACCTGATCAAGCGCGCGATGGCGCGCATGCCCGGGGCGCTCGCCGATGCCGGACTGTCCGACGTGACGATGCTGCTGCAGGTCCACGACGAACTGGTCTTCGAAGCCCCCGAGGCCAAGGCCGAAGCCGCGGGCGCGGTGATCCGCCGCGTGATGATGGGCGCTGCCGAGCCGATACTGAAGCTGTCGGTCCCGATCGACGTCGAGATCGGAGTCGGCAAGAGCTGGGGCGACGCGCATTGATCGGCATCGCCCTTCTGCTCACCGCCTTCGCCCTCGATCCGCTCGCGGCCCCTCCCCCCGCCGAAACCGCCGCGCCGGCACCCGTCGCCGAAAGCGATCTGCGCGAGTTCGCGGCCGTCGTCGGCCGCAAGGCGGTGGGCCGGCCGGTCGGCGGCCCGCTCGGCACCGGCGACAAGATTCTGCTGCTCGCGCGCGATGACAAGGGCTTTCCCGCCGTCGCGGGCAGCTTCGGCTTTTCGGTACGCCAGTCGCTCCCCGCCCCGCCCGCGGGCACGCTCGCAGTCGTGCGGCTGCACCAGCGACCCGAAACCATCGTCCCTGGCCCGACCCCCGACGACCTCGCCTTCGTCACGACGAACCGATTGCCGCTGTTCGTGATCGGCGAATGGGCACGCCCCGCGCCGATGTGGGAAGTCGCGTGGATCGACGGCGCCGCGCGTTTCCGCACCATCGGCGAGGTCGGGGAGATCGGTCCCTGGCGCGATTAACGGCCCATCGCGACTGAAGCGGCGGCCGGCTCCAGTGCCCTTTCGCCGCGCGGCCTTTCGTTCTATGGCGGTTCGGTGACGTCTGGCTGACGCAGATGTGACAGCCAGAAACGAAAGGCAGACATGTCCGGTATCCCGAGCGCCGAGATGAAGGCCCCGACGCGTATCCAGCACAATATCCTGGCGCGCAGCGAGCGCCGCCTTCTGAACTGGCTGTGCGCGCGCCTGCCCGCTTGGGTGACGCCCGATCAGCTCACCCTGCTCGGTTTCGTCGGCGCGCTGATGGTCGCCGCGGGTTACATGCTGAGCTGGCTCGACAATGAATGGCTCGGCCTGTCGCTCGCCGGCTATATCGTCAACTGGTTCGGCGACTCGCTCGACGGCAGCCTCGCGCGCTGGCGGCGGATCGAGCGTCCCGCCTACGGCTATTTCGTTGATCACAGCGTCGACGCGATGGCGACCTTCCTGATGATCGGTGCCTTGGGGCTTGGCCCGCACATGCGCTTCGAAGTCGCGCTGCTCGCCGTCACCGGCTATTTCATGCTGTCGATCCACACCTTTCTGGCGGCAAAGATCATCGGCGAATTCCGCCTCTCCTATCTCGCGGGCGGCCCTACCGAGCTGCGGCTGATGCTGATGGCGATGACCGCGGCGATGCCGCTCGTCGGCCCCGACATGGTGGCGGGCACCGGTTTTTCGGCGTTCGACCTGTTCGGCCTGTTCGTCGCGAGCATCCTGGTGACGCTGTTCATCATCCAGAGCTTCACGACCGCACGGATGCTCCGCCATCGCGGCGGTTAGGCGCCGGCCGGTTCCAGTGCCGCGCTATCCGCGCACGCGCGCCATCGGATAGGTACCGAGCAGGCTCACCGACTTGGTCTGGAAATCGAGCTCCTCCAGCGCGCGGTCGACGGCTTCCTCGCCCGGCGCCCCGACGATGTCGGCATAGAATTTGGTCGCCGCGAAGCTGCCGCCGAGTTGATAGCTTTCGAGCTTGGTCATGTTGACGCCGTTGGTCGCGAAGCCGCCGAGCGCCTTGTAGAGCGCGGCGGGGATATTCTTCACCTCGAAGACGAAGGTCGTCATCAGCGGCACACCCTGCGGCTGCGTATCGCGCGGCGTGCGCGCGAGGACGACGAAGCGCGTCATATTGTGATCGGCGTCCTCGAGTCCCGTCGCGTGAAGCGTCAGGCCGTACAGGTCGGCGGCATGCGGCGGTGCGAGCGCGGCGAGCCCGACCTCGTCGCTGTCAGCGACCCAGGCGGCGGCCCCGGCGGTGTCGCTGTGCGCCACCGGGTCGATCCGGTTCGCGCGCAGCCATTTGCGGCACTGACCCAGCGCCTGCTCGTGGCTCATCGCGCGCGTCACCGGGCCGAGGTCGCGGCTCATCAGCCCGTAGCGGATGCGCAGGAAATGCTCGCCGACGATCGACAGGCCGGATTCGGGCAGCAGGAAATGGATGTCGGCGACGCGGCCGTGCAGGCTGTTCTCGATCGGGATGATCGCACGATCGACGCGCCCTTCGCGCACCGCGTCGATCGCATCCTCGAACGCATAGCAGGGCAAGGGCAGCGCATCGGGATCATATTCGCGCGCCGCGAGGTCGCTGTTCGCGCCGGGGGCGCCCTGAAACGCTAGGCCGCGCGCGGGCTCGGCCAGCGCCGCCGCCTTCATCTCGTCCACCAGTCGCTGCGCCGACGCCGAATAGCTGCCCATATCTGCCTTCCCCAGCTGCGCCGCGGCGCATAGCGGGCCGTCCGCGGCGGCGCAATGGCGGCGTCGCCGATTTCATCCCCTTGCGCCGCCGCGCGCGCACCAGTAAGGGAGCGGCCAATCATATCATGCGCCTGTTGATCAAGGGCGCCAGCGAACGGGGCTGCAAGCATGGACAATCGCAACAACACTATTGCCGGCTGGGTATTGTTCGCCGGTATTTGCGCTCTCGGCCTGTCGATCGGGATCGGGATGCTGTTTGCGAGCCACAACCCCGAAAAGCCCGGCTATCCGATCGAGGATGCCGAAGGTGGCGGGGGCGCCGCCGAATCGGCCGTGCCGCTCGCCAACCTGCTCGCCGCCGCCGATCCGGCAAAGGGCGAGGCGGTGTTCGCGAAGTGCGCCGCCTGCCACACGATCAACTCGGGCGGCGCCAACGGCATCGGCCCGAACCTATGGGGCGCGCTGGGCAAGCCGCACGGCCACGTTCCCGGCTTCGCCTATTCGGATGCGCTGAAGAGCGTCCCGGGCAACTGGGATTTCGAAGGCATGGACAAGTGGGTGACGAGCCCGCGCAAATATGCCCCGGGCACGAAGATGTCGTTCGCCGGCCTGTCGAACCCCGAGGATCGCGCCAACCTGATCGTCTACATGAACAGCATGGGCTCCAACCTGCCGTTGCCCGCGCCCGAAGCCGCGCCGGCTGAAGACGCCGCCGCCGAAGGCGAAGCCCCGGCAGAGGGCGCCGCGCCCGCGGCAGATGACGCAGCTGCCGCGCCCGCCGATGCGGCCGCACCTGCCCCGGCCGAAGCGAAAAAGTGATGCGCCGCGCGCCCGCCTTGCTGGCGGTCGCCTTCGCGCTCGCCGGCTGCGGACAGTCGGACCAGCCCGCCGCTACGGACGATCCGGCGGCGGAATCCGCGACACCGGCAGAATCGGCGGAGCCTGCGGCTGCGGTAGAACCGACCACGGCGATGGGCGAGCCGCTGTTCAAGCGCTGCGTCGCCTGCCACACGATCGACAAGGATGGGCGCAACGGGGTCGGCCCGAACCTGCACGGCATCGTCGGCCGCGCGGTCGCCTCGCACCCCGGCTTCTCCTATTCGGGCGCGATGAAGGCCAGAGGCGGCGTCTGGGACGAAGCCGCGCTCGACGCCTATCTGGCCGCGCCGATGAAGAATCTCCCCGGCACCCGCATGGCGTTTGCCGGCATCCCCGACGCCGCCGAACGCAAGGCGCTGATCCTCTATCTGGAGGCGCAGTCGGAATAACGCCGGTCCGGCGATTTCCATCTGTCCGGGCTGCTCGCAACTCCGGCTTTCGCCGAAGCGACGGTCCGGTCAATGATGATCGTCGTTCGCGTAGAAATCCCGGATGATGCCCCACGCCTCGTCCGCCGTCTCGACGAAGGCGAAGAGGTCGAGGTCGCGGGCGCTGATCACGCCTTCCTCCACCAGCGCCTCGAAATCGACGACCCGGTTCCAAAAGCTCTTGCCGAACAACAGCACGGGAATCGGCTTGATCTTGCCCGTCTGGATCAGCGTCAGCAGTTCGAACATCTCGTCGAAGGTGCCGAAGCCGCCGGGGAACACCGCGACCGCGCGCGCGCGGAGCAGGAAGTGCATCTTGCGCAGCGCGAAATAGTGGAACTGGAAGCTCAGCGACGGGGTGACGTAGCGGTTGGGGGCCTGCTCGTGCGGCAGCACGATGTTGAGCCCGATCGACTCGCGCCCCTCGTCCGCCGCGCCGCGGTTCGCCGCCTCCATGATCGAGGGACCGCCCCCCGAGCAGACGACGAAATGCCGGCATCCCCGGTCGTCGCACGGCGTCTGGCTCGCAAGCCGCGCAAGCTGGCGCGCCTCGTCGTAATATTTGGCCTTCGCCTTCAGCCGGCGCGCGATGTTGCGCTGGGCGTCGTCGGTCGCCGCGGTTTCGAGCGCATCGGCCTGACCGGGTTCGGGAATGCGCGCCGAACCATAGATGACGAGGGTCGACTCGATCCCCGCCTCGTCGAGCAGCAGTTCGGGCTTGAGCAGTTCGAGCTGGAAACGGACCGGGCGCAGATCCTCGCGCAGCAGGAAATCGGTGTCCTGAAAGGCCAGCCGATAGGCGGCGCTGGCGGTCTGCGGCGTGGTGGTCGCCTGCTGGGCGAATTGCGCGTCGTCCTTGGCCTTGTGGAAACGCGAGCGATGGGGTTGCTTGTCTTTTGCCATGCCGCCGCAGCTAGCCGCCCACGCCGCGCTTGCCAAGTCAGCGGCAGAAACCGTTGCCGCTCATGTCGAGGTGGAAATGATTGTAATGGGCGGCGTTATAGTCGGGGCTGAGCACCGTCCCGAAGCGCCGGCACGCCGATTTGTGCAGCGCGCGCAGAAAGTCCTGCGACGGCCTGTCGCCCTTCCACCCGCCGTCGAGCATGATCCGCCGCCCGTCGGCAAGCACGAAGCCCGCGACGTCAATCGCGTTCGAATAGGCGTGCTGCGACAGCCGCCCCGACCGGCCGCCATAGATGTTGCGGCAGCTGTAGGTGCCATAGGTCTCGATCTTCACGACCTCGGTCCCGAAATATTTCCGCGCCGCGGGGCGCACCGCATATTGCGCCCAAGCCGCGAAATTGCGCGCGAGCGGACAGGTCATCGGCCCGAGGTTCGTCACCGGAGTGCCGATGTCGAGCAGTTTCACCGAATCGATCGAACTGCACCCGCCGCCATGATCCTGGTTCGGCAGCGGCGTGAAGCGCACCCCCGCCTGCTTGAGGTCGAAGGCGCATTGCTGCGCGTCGGTGCTGGTGAAGGACGGGGCGCCGGTGACCTGCGGGCGCTGGACCGTCGTCGCGCCGGGACGCTTCGCATCGGACCGCTTCATCACGTCGGGAGCGCCGAAGCAGGCCGACAGCGCAAAAGCCGCGGTGGCCGCAACGAGCATTCGGGGCTTCAAGACTGTCGGGATCGCCATGCCGTCAAATTATCGACGAAAGGGTTAACAGCCCGTAAACCATCTTCGCGGTTCGTCGCAAATGATGCG
>NZ_BCUA01000054.1 GCF_001591045.1 Sphingopyxis granuli NBRC 100800
TCGGTGCATCGCGCTCGCCGCTTACAGTTGCAGGGACAGCCCCGGTTTCGAAGGCCCGGCCGGACCCCCTTACCGCGTTCCCTTTTAAGCCCCATCGGGGCACCGGCGCGATCAATGCAAGGTTGCCCTTGCGGCGCCCGCCCATAGCGCCTCGGCATATTTTGGCAATCGGCTTTTGCGGGGCCTGCGCGCTTGCCCGAACCGTCCGCCGGGACTAGGAGCGCGGCGTGGCCGATCTTTCCGCCTTCCGCCGACCGGGCTGGCTGCTGCTACCGGTGCTTCTCGCGCTGCTCGCGCGGGTGCTGGTCGCGCCGGGCTGGATGATCGGGCCCGATGCCGGGGGTTCGATCACCGTCCGCGTCTGTTCGGACCCGTCGAACCCCGGCGGGACGATGACCATCCCGGTCCAGACCGCGGGCGATCATCCCGATGGCGAGGGGCAGCAGCATTGCCCGTGGGGCGCGCTCGCGGTGGCGCCGATCGTGCCCGATGCCCCGGCACTGCCCGCGGCGCCGGCACCGGCCGCCCCCACGCCGCTGGCGATCCCCTCGCTCGGCTTCGCGCCGGGCATCGCCTCGCCGCTTCCTCCCAGCACCGGCCCGCCCGCCTTCGCCTGATTCAGACCGATCGCCGGCCGCGCTTCCGCGCGCGCCGGCCTTGCCTGATTTTCAGCGAAGGATTTTCCATGACCCGTTCCGTTACCCGCGCGGCGCCCCTGCCGGCGCTCGCCCTCGCCCTGTCGTTTTCCCCCGTGCCGTTTTCCCCGGCTGCTCACGCCGAGGAGGCGACGATCATCGTCACCGCGCCGACGCTCGCCGACGCCGCGCAGCAGCGCGCGGCGCAGACCCCCGGCGGGACCGACGTCGTCACGCATCAGGATTATGCCGACAAGACGATCGTGTCGCTGCGCGATACGCTCGCCTTCTCGCCCGGCGTCTACCTCCAGCCGCGCTATGGGCAGGAGGTGCGCTTGGCGATCCGTGGCTCAGGCCTCTCGCGCGGCTTCCACATGCGCGGCGTCACGCTGTTGCAGGACGGGGTGCCGATCAACCTCGCCGACGACAATGGCGATTTTCAGGAGCTGGAGCCGATCTTCTTCGACCATCTCGAAGTCTATCGCGGTGCCAATGCGCTGCGCTTCGGTTCGGGAACGCTGGGCGGCGCGATCAACGGCGTGACGCCGACCGGGCGCACCGCCCAGGGCGTCTATCTGCGCGGCGACGCCGGCAGCTTCGGCCTGCTGCGCGGCCTGGTTTCGGCGGGCGTCGCCAGCGGGCCGGTCGACGCCTGGGGCGCGGTCAGCGCCGACACGTCGGACGGCGACCGCGACCATGCGCGGCGCCGCAGCCTGCGCTTCCACGGCAATGTCGGGCTAACGCTCGGCGACGGGGTCGCGACGCGCTTCTATGCGAGCGTCAACCGCATCCGCCAGCAATTGCCGGGCGCGCTGACCGAGGCGCAGGCGCTGACCGCCCCGCGCGGCGCCAATGCGGGCAGCGTCGCGGGCGATCAGCGACGCGACATCGATTCGCTGCGCTTGCAGAACCGCACCCGCTTCGACCTCGGCGCCGCGACGCTCGAGGTCGGGGGTTTCGTCAACGCGAAATCGCTCTTTCACCCGATCTTTCAGCTGATCGACCAGAAATCGACCGACGTCGGCGGGTTCGCGCGGCTCGACTATGCCGCGGGGCCGGTCGAGGTGACGCTGGGGGGCGAGATTCGCCGTGGCAGCACCCACGCGCGGCAGTTCGTCAACGTCGCCGGCCGGCGCGGCGCGCTGACCCTCGACGCCGATCAGGAGGCGCGGACTGCGAGCCTCTATGGCGAACTGCGCGTGCGGCCGGTGCCGCCGGTGACGCTGATCGCGGGGGGCGTCTATGCCGATGGCATGCGCAAGCGGCGCGTCGGCTTTTCGGCGACCCCGGCCGCCGACGGGCGCGTCGCCTTCGACGCCTTTTCGCCCAAGTTCGGCGTGCTGGTCGAACCGGCGGAGCATGTCCAGATCTTTGCCAACTACAGCCGCTCGGCCGAATTTCCCGGTTTCGGGGAGGTGTTCCAGTCGATCGGCATGCCGCCCGCCAGCGCGCTGATCGCCGACATCCGGCCGCAGCGCGCCTGGACGGCGGAGATCGGCACGCGCGGAACGATGGGTCCGGTGCGCTGGGACGTCGCCTGGTATCGCGCGGCGATCACCGGCGAGATGCTGCAATATACGGTGAACAGCAGCATCCCCGCCGCGACCTTCAACGCCGACCGCACGCTGCATCGGGGGGTGGAGGCCGGGCTGGAGCTGACCCTCGCACCCTGGCTGCGGCTGCGCCAGACCTATGCCTACAGCGACTTCCGCTTCCGGGGCGACGCGCAGTTCGGCGACAATCGCCTGCCGGTGGTGCCGAGGCATGTCTATCGGGCGGAGGTCCGCATCGGCGGCGAGGCGCTGCACGTCGCGCCGACGCTCGAATGGGTGCCGCAGGGACCGTGGGCCGATTATGCCAACCGGGTGCGCACGCCGGGCTATGCGCTGGTCGGCCTGACCGGCGGTGCGCGTATTACCGACGGGATCGACGCCTTCGTCGACGTCCGCAACATCGCCGGCAAGAAGGCGATCGGCGACGTCAGCGCGGTGATCGCCGCCGACGCCGCGTCGGCGATCTATTACCCGGTCGAGCGCCGCGCCGTTTCCGCGGGCTTGCGCGCCCGCTTCTGACGCCGTGCTCCCGCACGCTCCTTCCGGCGGGGAAGGGGCGTGCGGGGGCGACGGAACCTTGACGCGGGCCCGCGACTCTATGGAAAGGGGCGAAGCGAAAAGGAGAGCAGGCGATGACGAAGCGGTTCAGGATCGGCGATCATGTTCGCTGGAATTCGGAGGCGGGCCATGTCTCGGGAAAGATCATCAAGGTGCACACCGCCGACTTCGACTACAAGGGCCACACCCACCGCGCGTCGAAGGACGATCCGCAATATGAGATCAAGAGCGACAAGACCGATCATGTCGCGGCGCACAAGGGCGGCGCGCTCGAACGTATAGATGGCTGAGGCCGTCCCCTTCTTCACCATCGGTCATTCCAGCCGCTCGTTCGACGAATTCGCCGTGCTGCTCGCGGACGCCGGCGTCCGTCACCTCGTCGATATCCGGCGGATGCCGCGATCGCGGTCGAACCCGCAGTTCAACGAGGACGTCCTGCCCGATGCGCTCGCGGCGCGCGGCCTGTCGTGGGAGCGCATCGCGGCGCTCGGCGGCCTGCGCAAACGCGAGCGCGAGGTGCCGCGGGCGCTCAACGGCTTCTGGACCAACGCCAGCTTCCACAATTATGCCGACTATGCGCTCGGCGCCACGTTTCGAGAGGGATTGGCGCATCTGATCGACGTCGGCCGCGAGCGCCGCTGCGCGATCATGTGCTCGGAAGCCGTCTGGTGGCGCTGCCACCGCCGCATCGTCGCCGACTATCTGATCGTGTCGGGCGCCGCCGTCGCGCACATCATGGAGCGCGGCCCGGAGCCCGCGCGGCTGACGCACGGGGCGATCCCGCGGTCCGACAGTTCGATCGTCTATCCCGCCCCCGCGCCGGAAAAAGGCGTATAGCGCGGGCGGCGCAGGCGCGCGACTCGGCGATCGGCAAAGGGGAGAGAAGGCGGCAATGGACGGGGTGAAGGCGGACGAGCCGTTCGAAAGCCTCGTCGAGGCCGTTCGCGCCTGCCGCATCTGCCGCGACGCGCCGCGCTACGGGCCGCCGCTGGGCCACGAGCCGCGCCCGATCCTGCAATTGTCGGAAAGCGCGCGCATCTGCATCGCGAGCCAGGCCCCGGGCATAAGAGCGCACACCAGCGGCCGGCCGTTCGACGACCCGTCGGGGGTGCGCCTGCGCGAATGGATGGGGATCGACGAGGCGCAATTCTATGACGCCTCGCGCGTCGCGATCCTGCCGATGGGCTTCTGCTTTCCCGGCGTCGGCGCCGGAGGCGACCTGCCGCCGCGGCGCGAGTGCCGCGAGATCTGGCAGCACCGGCTGTTCGCGCGGCTGCCCGACCTGAAGCTGCTGCTCGTCATCGGCGGTCATGCGCTGCGCTGGCATCTGGGTGCCGAATGGGCCCGGCGCGGCGTCACCCAAACCGTGCACGCCTGGCGCGAGATCGGCGCCGCCGGCGCATCGCCGCGCATCGTCCCGCTGCCGCACCCGTCGTGGCACAACAATCGCTGGCTCAAGACCCACGGCTGGTTCGAGCAGGAGCTGCTGCCCGAACTGCGGCGCGAGGTGCACGCCCTGCTGGCCTGATCGGGCGCGGAGCCCTTCCCGGCCAGTAGGCCGGGAAGGGACGATGGTCAGAAACCGAAGGCGATCCCGACCCGGCCGCCGGTGGTGCCCTTCACCGTCGATCCGGCAAAGCCGCCGCTGACGTAGACGCGCGGAGTCAGGCGCACGACGGCGGCGCCCGAGAAACCCTGTTCGCCCTGATAGGTGGCGAGGTTGAACGAGACCGAGACATTGCTGTCGGGGACGATCATCGTCCCGCCCATCGCCATCGCGGTGACGATACCGCCCGTCGCCTCGCGGAAGCGGCGGTCGTTGCCGATGCTCAGCGCGTCGATCCGGCCGTTCAGCGCGCTGATATTGCCGTCGAGCGCCCCGATCGCCGAACCGACGTCGTGATAGGCGGTGCCGCCGACCGAATAGCTCGGCGCGCTGACCGTGCCCGTCGCGGCATTGTAGGCCGCGCCGCCGCCGAGCGCGGAGGCGAGGCCGGCCCCGGCGGTGTCGCCGCGTAGCACGGCGATGTTTGCGGTCGCTTGCGCGGCGCTGGCGCTGGACTGGGCGGTCGCCGCGCCGGCGAGCGCCGTGTCGGCGGTGCCCTGCGCCGTCGCGGCGTTGGCGAGTGCCGAGTTCGCTGTCCCTTGCGCCGCGGCCGCTTCGCTGCGGGCGATATCAGCGGTCGTCTGCGCAGCCGCCGCACTGGCGACGGCGGCGTCGGCGGTCGCCTGCGCCGCGACCGCGCTGCCCGCGCCCGCCGTCGCGGCGGCAAGCGCGGCGTTGGCCGTGGTCTGCGCGGCGGTCGCTTTCGCGTCCACGACGTCGAGCTGCGCCTTGTTCACGGCGTCGGTCGCCTGCGTGCCCGCCGCGACGTTGACGAGCTGACGTTGCAGGGCCGCCGAACCGACGGAGACGCTGCTCGCGCGATCGGCGATCGATCCGGTGCCGAGCGCGACACTGCCCGCGGCCGCGGCTTCCGCGCCATAGCCGACCGCCGTGGCGCTGGTGACCGTTGCCTTGGCCAGTGAGCCCAGCGCCGTCGTATAAAAGGTCGCGGCCTCGCTCATTCTCCCGACGGCTGTCGCGTCGTCGCCCGCCGCCTTGCTGTTGACGCCTACCGCCGTGCTGGCAGAGCCGGAGGCTTCGCTCAGATAGCCGAATGCAGAGGCGCCGGCCTTGCTGGCGATGGAACTGCCTCCTGCCGCGACCGCGTAACCCGCGGCGTTGGCGGCGTCTCCGAGGGCGACCGAGTCGATCCCCGTGGCCCCGGCAGTGCGGCCGATCGCGATCGCGCTGATCCCCGTGGCGCTCGCGCCTGCCCCCACCGAATTGATCGCGACATAGGGATTGACGGCGCCCGCCGCCACGGCGTCGAGCTGCGCCTTGTTCACCGCGTCGGTCGCCTGCGTGCCCGCGGCGACATTGGTGAGCTGGCGCTGGTAAATCGCCGTGCCGAACGAGACGCTGTTCGTGCGGTCCGCGATCGACCCCGCACCGATCGCCACGCTGCGCTCGGCGGATGCCTGCGCATTCTGGCCTAGCGCCGTGGCGCCTTCCGCCGACGCATTGGCGAGCATTCCGAACGCGCTCGCATATTCGGCCGTGGCCTCGCTGAACGCGCCTGCCGCCGTAGTGTAATCGGCGGTCGCCTTGCTGGTATTGCCGAGCGCGGAGCTGTTGAAGCCGAAGGCCTGGGTCGATACGCCGAGTGCGGTGGCGCCGCTGCTGGTGGCGCCGGAGTTCTGCCCCACTGCGGTCGTGAAGGCGGCGGTTGCGTTGGAACTCTTGCCGATCGCAGTGGCGTTGGTCGAATCAGCGTTCGCCAATTGGCCGACGGCGGTGCTGTTGTCCCCGGTCGCGCGACTCGATTGGCCCAGCGCGGTGCTGCTTGCGGAAGTGGCGCGGGCGTTGCGACCGACCGCCGTGCTGCGCTCGCCGCTTGCTTCGGTCGCCTGACCCAGCGCAGTGCTTTCTTCGCCGGTTGCCGAGCTGTTGCTGCCCACGGCGGTGCTGACGAGGCCGCTCGCGACGCTGACTTCGCCGCATTCGGTGCTGCCGCTCACGTCATCGGCGTTGCCGGCTATGCCGTCTGGGCCTGCATTGACATTGCATTCGGGGGTGACGTCGGCGCGCGCCGGGGCGGCCGTCAGCATCGCGATGACGATGGCCGGAGCGGCTGCGGCGATCAGCAGGTTCAATTTACGCATATTCTCTTCCCTCCTATCGGACGAAGGCCATCGGCCCCCACGGTGGATGTCTCGACCCGGCGGGCGGACGCCTGCCCCGGCGCCTCTTCCCGTTTCGCGCGCGGCGCGCTTGCCTTGCCGCGCTTGCCTTGCATCCGCCGACCTGCGAAGAACGGCGGACGCCTGACAGAGAGCGAGACGGGAAATTTCCGAGGAAGCGGACACGCCGGCCGAAAAAAATGGGGCGGAGGGCCCGGACGCGCTGATCGCGGGGCTTTACGGCGAATTGCGCGCCATCGCGCGGCGCGAGCATTATCGCGCCGGACAGCCGCAGACGCTCCAGACCACGGCGCTGATCAACGAAGCCTATGTCAAGTTGCGCAAGGCCGACGGCTGGGACAGCCGGTCGCATTTCCTAGCCTGCGCGGCGACCGCGATGCGGCACATATTGATCGACGCGGCGCGCGCGCGGCTCGCCTCGAAACGCAATGCGCCGACCTACAGCTTCACCCAGAGCCTCGACTCGCTCGCCGCCGCGGTTCCGGCGGACGAACAGGTCGTCCGGCTCGGCGAGGCGCTCGAAGAACTGAAACGGCTCGACGCCAACCTCGCGCAGGTCGTCGACTGCCGCTTCTTCGCGGGGATGGACGAGAAGGAGACCGCGCTGGTCCTCGGCGTCTCCGACCGCACGATCCGCCGCTGGTGGGTGCAGGCGCGCGCGTGGATCCACCACGAGATGGCGGCGGCCTGATCCTGCCCTGAGCGAAAGGACCTGGCGCGCCGATGATCGTCGTTCAGCGGCTCAGTCGACCTTGCCGTCGATCGGCCCTTCCTGGAAGTGCGGCGTCCCTTCGACGGGACGCGTGTCGCCCTGCTTCGTTCGCCAGACCTTCAGCTTCCGGCGAAGCGACCGCAGGACTGTTTTGTAGCGCGAATCCGCCGCCAGATTGTTGCGTTCGGCGGGGTCGGCCTCGAGGTCATAGAGTTCCTCCGCCGGACGCCGGTAATAGCTGTTGACGATCTGCTGAGCGGCGGGATCGGTCGAACGACGCCACGACGGGAAATAGCGTCCCGAATCGTCAATGTTTCGCACATATTGGTCGATGTGCGTCGTGTAGACATATTCGGGGTGCAGGTTGGAGATATACTTCCACTTCGGCGTGCGCACGCTACGCATGGGATAAGCTCGTCCCCAGCCGTGCCCGCAGCGCGGGGAAGGATTTGAGGTAGGAGGCGCCCGCCGCGCCCTCGGCCTCGAACAGCGCTGCGGCGCGGTCGGTTTCCTGTCGCGCCTCGGCGAGCCTGCCCTGCCTGAGCAGCGTCACCGCCTTCGCGCGGGCGAAGATCGCCTGCGGCAGGCCGGGTTTGGGCAAGGCGTCGATCAACGGCTGCGTCTCGGCGATCGTCCGGCGCGCGCCCGCGATATCGCCCGATTCGGCCTGCGCCTCGATCAGCCCCGCGGCGATGATCAGCGTCGGCGCCGCGCGCGGACTCAGATATTGCGCCGCCATCGGGCGCGCCTCGGCGAGAACCGCTTTCGCGTCGGCATATTTGCCGAGCGCCAGCCTGGCGCGGCCGAGCTGGAGCAGATCGACCGCGAGCCCCGCCGAACGCCCGAAGGTCGCGCGCCGCTGCGCCGCCACCCGCGTGACGATCCGCTCGGCGGCGGCCGGCTGGTCGAGCTTGAGCAGGCGCACGGCCTTCAACTGGGCGATGGTCAGCCCCTGCATGCTCGCCTCCTGCCCGGTGCGGCGGATCACCGCCTCGGCGCGGTCGAAGATCGCGGGCATCGCATCGAGCTGGTTCGCCTCGGCCATATAGACCAGCAGGTTGTTGTAGGTGGTCAGCAGGTCGCGGTGGTTCTCGGCATAGACGATGTCGGCATCGGGCAGCGTCCGGATCAGCAGCGCGATCGCTTCCTCCAGCCGCCCGGTGCGCCGCCACAACTGCGCGCGCGCGAGTGCGATCTCGACCAGTTCGCGGCGGAAATGCGCGGGGTCGGCGCGGAACACCGGCTCGGCGGCGTCGATGTTGGGGCCGATCTCCTCGGTCCGGCCGAGACCCCCTGCGGCGGCGGCGGCGCGCATGCGAAGCTGCGCGGTCGCCACCGGGTCGCCGCGTCCGACGCCGCGCGCCAGCGCCTTCTGGATCAGCGCGTCGGCACCCGCCGTATCCTCCAGATTCACATAGAGGTCGAACAATGTGACGATCAGGTCGGCCGATTTGGAACTGGTGTCGAGCGAGGCGGCGAGGCGGGTCGCGGTCTGATCGAGCATCTGCTTGACGGTGACATTCTCGCTGTTCGCATCCTCGGCGGTGTCGCGCACCATCACCGTCAGCATCCGGTTGATCGCCTCCGACCGCCGCGCCTCGGCGACCGCGAGGTCGCGCTCGAGCGCGGTCTCGCGCGCCTGCCATGCGATGCCGCCCGCGCCGACGAGCAGCGCCGCGAGCACCGCAGCGGTCGCCGCGACCCCCCAGCGATAGCGGCGCAGGAAGCGACCGAGCATGTAGCGCGTCGATCCGTCGCGCGCATGGACGGGCAGATATTGCTGGTGGCGTGCGATGTCCTCGGCCAGCGCGCTGACGCTGCGATAGCGCTGCGCCGGGTCGCGCCGCATCGCCTTCAGGACGATCGCGTCGAGGTCGCCCGCGATCCGCCGTGCCGGCACTGGCGCCTCGCCACGATCCGCGGCGCGGCTCGGCAGTTCGGGGTCCTCATAGAGGACGCGGCGGATCATCATCGGCACCGACGCCTTGCCGCCGCGCCAGGGACTCCGCCCGCTGACCAGTTCGTAGAGGAGGACGCCGAGCGCGTAGACGTCGGTCGCGACCGTCGCTTCCTCGCCGCCCAGCTGTTCGGGCGCGGCATAGTCGGGGGTGAGCATCGCCTGCGTCGTCGCGGGCAGCGCCGCGCTGTCGTCGAGCAGCTTGCCGATCCCGAAGTCGAGCAGGCGCGGCTTGCCGCCCGCGTCGATCAGGATGTTCGACGGCTTGATGTCGCGGTGGACGACAAGGTTGCCGTGCGCATAGGCGAGCGCGTCGCAGACGGTGCGGAACAGGTCGAGCCGCGTGTCGAGGTCGGCGCCATGTGCGGTGCACCAGGCGTCGATCGGCTGGCCGTCGACATAATCCATCGCGATATAGGGCCGCCCGTCGGGAGCAACCCCGGCGTCGATCAGCCGCGCGATTCCCGGATGATCGAGCCGCGCGAGCAGCCGCCGCTCGCGCGCGAAGCTCTCGGCACGCTCGGCGGCGTCGACGCGCAGCAGCTTCAGCGCGACGCGCTGGTCGAAATCGGCCCCCGTGCGATAGGCGAGATAGACCTCGCCCAACCCGCCGCGCCCGATCGGCCGTTCGACGGTGAAGCCGCCGATCGCCTGCCCGGGGGCGAGCGAGCCGAAGCTTGCGGGCGCCGACTCGCCCGCCGGCGACGGGGGCGCCAGCGATGGCGGCGCGCCGTCCAATATGCCGTCGCCGCGCGCGGCGAGCAGCAGGCGGCGCGTCGTTTCGACGATCCCCGCGGATTGCGGCGCCTTCGCGAGGCGCTGTGCCTGCATGTCGGGCGGAAGGTCGACCAGTTGCTCGAAGAGGCGCTGGACGGCCTGCCAGTCGTCGCGGTTCAACGCCTCCATCGCCCCTCCTCCGATCGTCCGGTCCCGATCGTCCGGCACAGTTGATCCGAAGAAGCGGCGCCGCGCAATCGCTTATTTGACCGTGACGGGGGCCTTGATCCCGTCCGTGCTTGCGGCACAATGGCCGCCGGTCGATACGGACGGGGAAGGGGTTGGCGATGATGGCGAGGGGCAGGTATTTCGGCATGGCGGCGGCGCTGTTCGGCGCGTCCTTCCTTTCCCCCGTGCAGGCGGGCGGGGCGGCCCCCGCCGCCTATGACGTCGTGATTCGCGGCGGCACCATCTATGACGGGTCGGGCGGCGCGCCGCTGGTCGGCGACGTCGCGATCCGCGGCGACCGCATCGTCGCGGTCGGCACGGTCGAGGGGCGCGGCGCGCGCGAGGTCCGGGCGGACGGCATGGCGGTCGCGCCGGGCTTCATCAACATGCTGAGCTGGGCGACCGAATCGCTGATCGCCGATCCGCGCAGCCAGAGCGACATCCGGCAGGGCGTGACGCTGGAGGTGATGGGCGAGGGCTGGTCGATGGGACCGCTCAACGCGACGATGAAGGCGCAGGAGACCGAACGCCAGGGCGACATCCGCTTTCCGATCGAATGGACGACGCTGGGCGATTATTTCGCCTATCTCGAAAAGCGCGGCATCGCGCCCAATGTCGCGAGCTTCGTCGGCGCCGCGACGGTGCGCGTCCACGAACTGGGCGAAGGCGACGTCGATCCGACCCCCGAACAGCTGGAGCGGATGCAGGCGCTGGTGCGCCAGGCGATGGACGAGGGCGCGCTGGGCGTCGGCAGCTCGCTGATCTATGCGCCCGGTTCCTATGCCGAGACCGACGAACTGGTCGCGCTGATGCAGGCGGCGGCCGCTTGCGGCGGCATGTACATCAGCCACATGCGCTCCGAGGGCGACCGGGTCGAGGAAGCGGTCGACGAGCTGATCGAGATCGCGCGCCGGTCGGGCGCGGCGGCCGAAATCTATCATCTCAAGATGGGCGGGCGCGCCAATTGGGACAAGCTGGCCCCCGTCGTCGCGAAGATCGAGGCGGCGCGCGCGGCGGGGCTGCGGATCACCGCCGACATGTACACCTATACCGCCGGCGCGACCGGGCTCGACGCCGCGATGCCGACCTGGGTGCAGGCGGGCGGGGTCGAGGCGTGGATCGAACGGCTGAAGGACCCGCAGGTCCGTGCGCGCGTCGCCGCGGAGATGCGCGCGCCGGGCGATGACTGGGAGAATCTCTATTTCGGCGCCGGGGCCGACAAGATGATTCTCACCGGCTTCAAGAATCCGGCGCTCAAGCCGCTCACCGGCAAGACGCTCGCCGAGGTCGCGGCGATGCGCGGCACCTCGCCCGAGGATACCGCGATGGACCTGGTGGTCGAGGACGGTTCGCGCGTCGGCACCGTCTATTTCCTGATGTCCGAGGACAATGTCCGCCAGCAGATCCGGCTGCCGTGGATGAGCTTCGGCTCGGACGCCGCGTCGCAATCGACCGAGGGCGTGTTCCTGAAATCGGGCGCGCACCCGCGCACCTACGGCAATTTCGCGCGGCTGCTCGGCCGCTATGTGCGCGACGAGAAACTGATCCCGCTCGAACAGGCGGTGTATCGCCTGACGACGCTGCCCGCGACCAACCTGGGGCTGAAGGAGCGCGGCGCGCTCAGGCCCGGCTATTATGCCGACGTCGTCGTCTTCGACCCGAAGACCGTCGCCGACCGCGCGACCTTCGAGGCGCCGCACCAATATGCGGTCGGGGTGCGCGACGTGTTCGTGAACGGCGTCGCGGCGTTGCAAGGCGGCGAGCCGACGGGCGCGACGCCCGGCCGCGCGCTACGCGGCGCCGGCTTCGGGACGTGCCGCTAGGAGCGGGCGGCATCGGGCACCGCCCGGCCGAAAGGGAACCGCACCGCGCCCTCGCGCATTGCCCATGGGTCACGCTCATGGGAGGATGCTATGCCCGCCCGCGCCTATTGGAAGGGGCAGATCCGGCTCGCGCTGGTGTCGATCCCCGTCGAAATCTATCCGGCGACCCGGTCGGGGGCGAGCGTCAGCTTTCGCCAGATTCACGAGCCGAGCGGCAAGCCGGTCAAATATGAGAAGGTCGTCCCCGGTATCGGGCCGATCGACAAGGACGATATCGTCAAGGGCTATGAGTTGTCGAAAGGCAGCTACGTCCTGCTGGACGAAGAGGAGATCGAGGCGGTCAAGCTCGAAAGCAAGCGGACGCTGGAGCTCGTCCAGTTCGTCGACGCGGGCGAGATCGACATCCTCTATTACGAGAAGCCCTATTATGTGGTTCCCGCCGACGAACTGGCGGAGGAGGCCTATATCGTCCTGCGCGAGGCGCTGCGCCGCACGCGCAAGGTCGGCCTCGGCCAGCTCGCGCTGCGCGGCGAGGAGCAGCTCGTCGCATTGCGCCCGTGCGGCAAGGGCCTCGTCCTCGAAGTGCTGCGCTACGCCGACGAGGTCAATCGGGCGGCGAATTATTTCCGCGACGTCGGCGCCGCGAAGCCTGACGCCGACCTGCTCGACCTGGCCGAGACGCTGATCGACAGGAAGAGCGGCCGGTTCGACGCGAGCGACTATCACAACCATTATGTCGACGCGCTGAAGCGGCTGATCGCCAAGAAGGCCAAGGCGAAGGGCCGCAAGGTGCTGGAGGATGTCGAGGAGCCCGCCGCCGCGCGCGAGGGATCGAACGTCATCGACCTGATGGCGGCGCTCAAGGCGTCGGTTGACGGGCGCAAGTCGTCGCCGGCGGCAAGGACGAAGGCCCCGGCGCGCAAGGCTTCGACGCCCCGCGCGCCGGCGAAGAAGCGCGCCTGACATGGCGCGGCGCGCCGACCCGCTCGCGCAGTACAAGGCCAAGCGCGACTTCGCCGCCACCCCCGAGCCGGCGGGGCAGGTGGCGAAGGGAAAGGCGGCGAAGGCGGAAGGCGGGCGCTTCATCGTCCAGAAGCACGACGCGACGCGCCTTCATTATGACTTCCGCCTCGAGGCCGACGGTGTGCTCAAGAGCTGGGCGGTGACGAAGGGGCCGAGCGCCGATCCCGCCGACAAGCGGCTCGCGGTGCGCACCGAGGATCATCCGCTTGCCTACGCCGATTTCGAGGGCGCGATCCCCAAGGGTGAATATGGCGGCGGCACGGTGATGCTGTGGGACCGCGGCACCTGGGCGCCGGTCGCGGGCAAGAGCGCGAAGGACATCGATCGCGGCCATCTGCACTTCACGCTCGACGGCGAACGGATGAAGGGCGAATGGCTACTCGTCCGCATGAAGCCGCGCGCGGGCGAAAAGCGCGAGAACTGGCTGCTGCGCAAGATCGACGACGCCCATGCCGGCGGCAGCGACGATCTGGTCGGGCGCCATCTGACGAGCGTCCTCACCGGCCGCACCATGGCCGAGATCGCGGGCGACGCGGGTGGCGCGCAGTCGCTGCGCGGTGCGAAGGGCGCCGCCTTCACGCAGAAGATGAAGGCCGCGGCGAAGCATAATGCGGCGGTCACGAAGCGCCGCGCCGGCGGGGGCAAGCCGCCCGCCTTTCGCAAGCCCCAGCTCGCGACGCTCGTCGATGCGGTGCCGGGCGGCAACAACTGGTTCCACGAGATCAAATATGACGGCTATCGCGCGCTCGTCGCGGCGGCGGGAAGCGCGGTGCGCATCCATACGCGAAACGGCCTCGACTGGACCGACAAGTTCGCGCCGCTCGCCGCGCAGTTCGCCGCGCTCGACCTGCCGCCGTGCCTGATCGACGGAGAGATCGTCGCCTATGACGGTGCGGGCAATCCCGATTTCTCGTCGCTGCAGGCGGTGATCAAGCGCGGCCATGGCGCGCAGGATGCCGATACGGCGCTGAACTTCTTCGCCTTCGACCTGCTCGAAGAGGATGGCAAGTCGCTGGCGAAGCTGGGCAATCTCGAACGCAAGGAACGGCTCGAAGCGCTGCTGCGCGCCGCCGCGCCGCCGATCGCGGTCGCCGACCATGTCATCGGCGCGGGCGAACGCCTGTATACGGCGATGTGCGGCGCGGGGCAGGAAGGCATCATCTCGAAGCGCGCCGACGCTCCCTATGCCGGCCGCCGGACGCGCAACTGGGTCAAGGTCAAATGCACCCGCCGCCAGGAATTCATCATCGTCGGCTGGAAGCCGTCTTCGGCGAAGGCGCGCCCCTTCGCCTCGTTGCTCCTCGCGCAGCGCGAGGGCGATGCGCTGGTCTACAAGGGCAATGTCGGCACCGGCTTCGACGCTGCGACGATGGCGATGCTGGCGCGCAAGTTCGCGAGCCGTGCGCGCAAGACCCCGCCGCTGGCGGTCGAACGCGCGGCGGCGCGCGACGTCCGCTGGCTGACCCCCGACCTCGTCGCCGAAATCGCCTTCGCCGAATATACCGCCGGCGGATCGGTGCGCCACGCGAGCTTCGTCGGCCTGCGCGAGGACAAGGAGGCGAAGGACGTGACTCCGGAGACGAAGCAGGCGGCGCCCCGCCCGACCGCCGACGTGCGGATCAGCAACCGCGACCGCGTCATCTTTCCCGAATCGAAGGCGACCAAGGGCGACCTCGCCGACTATTATGCCGCGGTCGCGCCGATCATGCTGCCGCACATGGCGCGCCGCCCGGTCAGCCTCGTCCGCTGCCCGCAAGGACGCGCCAAGCAATGCTTTTTCCAGAAGCATGATTCGGGATCGTTCGGCCCGCAGGTCCACCATGTCCCGATCCGCGAGAAGGACGGCGGGGTCGAGGATTATCTCTATGTCGAGGACGCCGGCGGCATCCTCGCCTGCGTCCAGATGGGGACGATCGAATTCCACGGCTGGGGCAGCCATGTCGACACGCTCGAGGCGCCCGACCGGATGGTCTTCGATCTCGACCCCGACGAAGGGCTCGATTTCGGCGACGTCCGCAAGGCGGCGGCCGACCTCCATCGCCAGCTTTCCGATATCGGCCTGATCAGCTTCGCGATGCTGTCGGGCGGCAAGGGGGTGCATGTCGTCGTGCCGCTCGACCCGGGACCGGACTGGGACGCGCACAAGGATTTCGCGAAGCGCTTCGCCGAAGCGCTCAGCCTCGCCGAGCCCGACCGTTTCACCGCGACGATGAGCAAGGCGAAGCGCAAGGGCAAGATCTTCATCGACTGGCTGCGCAACCAGCGCGGCAGCACCGCGATCATGCCCTGGTCGGCCCGCGCCCGCGAAGGCGCGCCGGTCGCGGCGCCGATCGGCTGGGATGCGCTGGCGGACATCGACAGCCCGCGCCACTGGACGATCGCCGACGCCGATGCGCTGCTCGAACGCGCGGCGAGCGCCGAGCTCAAGGGCTGGGGCTTCGCGCGCCAGACGCTTCCCGATTTGTGAGGGCTGAAGGGCCACACCACAAATATGCGCCGTTTGCCCTGAGCTTGTCGAAGGGCCGCTCCTTCTTTCAGCGCCGCGAGAAGGGCGGTGCTTCGACAAGCTCAGCACAGGCGGGGTAGGTGGTGAAGATTGCAAATACGGCAATCTAGCGTTCAGCGCCGCCGCCGAGTGCCTGATAGAGCGCGACATAGGCGGTGAGGCGGTCGGCGCGCAGCTGGATCAGCGCGAGATCGACCGACAGCAGCGCGCGCTGCGCGTCGATCTGTTCGAGGTAGGGCGAATAGCCGGCGCGATAGCGGTTGGTGGCGTGGCGCAGCGCGTCGGCGACCGCGGTCCGTTGCGCGACCAGCGCCTGTTCCTGCACGCCGAGCCGGTCGATCACCGCGAGCTGGTCCTCGACCTCGCGAAAGGCGGTGAGCACCGTGCGGCGATAGGCGAAGGCGGCCTGATCGCGCTGCGCGGTCGCGGCGTCGAACTGACCGTGCAGCCGCCCGCCCTGGAACAGCGGGGCGAGGATGCTGCCGCCGACCGACCAGATGCCCACCGGATCGGACAGCGCCGACGAGATCACCGCGCCGGCCGACGCCGACAGGCGAAGCTGCGGCAGGAATTGCGCGCGCGCGGCGCGCAGGCTGGCGTCGGTCGCGGCGAGCGCATATTCGGCCTGCGCGATGTCGGGCCGGCGGCGGACGAGTTGCGACGGCAGCATCGCGGGGACGGTGGGCGTCGTCAGCGATCCGAAGCCCGCGCCGCGTGCGATCGCGTGCGGGGTCTCGCCGGCGAGCAGCGACAGGGCGTTCTCCTGCCGCGCGATCGCCGCCTCGATCGCCGGGACCTGTTGCTCGGTCGCGCGATACTCGGCCTCGGCCTGCCGCAGTTCGAGCTGCGAGGTATAGCCCGCCTCGGCACGGTCGCGCGCGATGCGCAGCGCCTCGCCGCGCGATGCCAGCGTCTGTTGCAGCAGCTCGCGCCGCGCGTCGAGCGCGAGCAGGGCGATATAGCCGCTTGCCGCCGCCGCGCTCACCGACAGCGTCGCCGCCTCGTGCGCCGCCGCGACCGCCGCGGCGTTGGCGCGCGCCGCCTCGACCTGCGCGGCGTTGCGGCCGAACAGATCGACTTCATAGGCGGCCTGGAAGACGGGCTGCGCGGCAAAGCCCTCGGTCGCGACGCCGAAGGGATTGAGGCTGCGCGATTCGGCGCCCGGCGCGCTGGCGCTCAGCGACGGCAGCAGCAGCGATCGCGCGACCCTTTCCTGCGCGCGCGCCTCGGCGACGCGCGCCGCGGCGATCGCGAGGTCGCTGTTGTTCGCGCGCGCGCGCTCGACCAGCACGGCGAGCTGCGGGTCGCCGAAGCGGTCCCACCATTGCCGGTCGATCGCGCCGCTCGCGGGAAGGTCGGTGCGCCAGTCGGCGGGCGGCGCGACCGTGCTTGCTTCGGGGCGCGGCGTGATCGGCGGCGCGCAGGCGGCGAGCAGCAGCGGCAGGGCCAGCGCCGCGCGCGGGACGGGGCGCATCGTCACGGTCGCCCCGTATGCACGGTCGCGACGACCGACATGCCGGGGCCGAGCCGCTGGCTCAGCGCCTGGCCGTCGTCGATGCGGATGCGCACCGCGATGCGCTGCGGCACCTTGACGAAATTGCCCGATCCGGTGTCGGGCTTGATGATGCTGAACTCGCTGCCCGCGGCGGGGGCGATGCGCTCGACATGCCCTTTCAGCTTCGCGCCACCGAGCGCGTCGATGCGCAGCGTCGCGGACTGGCCGATGCGGATGTTGGCGGTCTGCGCCTCCTTGAAATTGGCGACGACCCAGTGACGCTCGGGAACCAGATACATCAGCTGGGTGCCCGGGCTGACGAGCTGGCCGACGCGCACGCTCACCTCGCTGAGGCGCCCGTCGCGCGGGGCGCGGATGGCGCTGTTCTGCAGGTCGATGTCGGCGAGCTCGCGCTGCGCCTTCGCATTGGCGACTCCCGCCTCCAGCCCGCCGCGCCCGACGCCGACCGAGCGCAGCTGCTCGGCGGCGATCGCGCGCTGCGCCTCGGCCTGGCGGACGGCCGCCTCGACCTGGCGGAGCGCGGCGAGCGTCTGGTCGCGCTCGCGCAGCGACACCGATCCGGCGTCGACCAGCTCGTTCACGCGCCGCATGTCGGCCTGCGCGCGGGCGAGCTGCGCACGCGCGCTCGCCGTCGCGGCGTCCTGAAGCCGCACCTGCGCCTCGGCCGAGCGCAGGCTCTGCGCGCTGTTGTCGAGGTTCGCCGATTGCGCGGCGACGCTCGCGGCGCCCTGCGCGACGCGCTCGCGATAGATGCGGTCGTCGATGCGGACGAGCAGCTGGCCCGCCTTCACCCGCTCGAAATCCTGCACCAGCACCTCGGTGACATAGCCGCCGACCTGCGGCGCGATGATCGTCGTCTGGCCGCGGACATAGGCGTTGTCTGTGGTCTGGCTGGCCGGGCGGAAGGGCGGCAGACCCCAGGCGTAGAGAATGGCGAGCGCGCCGACCAGCACGAGGCTGCCGAACAGCAGGATGCGGCCGCGCGACTGCTCGGGTTTCCAGCCCTCTTCCGGCGGTGCGGTGGGCGCCTCCGCCGGCGCGGGCGTCTTGGGGTCGTCGGTCATAGGTTGGCAGCCCTCATCTTCTGCAATGCCTCGAGCTCGGCGGCGAGCGGATTGTGGCCGCGCCGCCGATCGTAAACCCAGCGCGCGAGCATGATCAGGAACGCGATCCCGGCCAGCGATCCGATCACGAAGAACACGTCGTTGAAGGCGAGGATGGTCGCCTCGCGCGCCGCCTCGCGCACCACCTGCGACGCGGCGGTCGCGCTGCGCAGCGCCGGGTCGGAAATGCTGCCGGTCAGGCCGGCGGCGATCGTCTCGATTCCGCGCGCAAGGTCGGGGTTGGTCGTCGCCAGCGTCTGGCCCAACGTCATCAGGTGCGCCTTGGTGCGCAGCGTGTGGAAGGCCGACAGCGCCGCCACCCCGGCGAGCCCGCCCAGCGTCTGCGACAGGCTGAACACGCCGACGAAGCTGACGAGATAGGACGGTCCCTTGGTCAGCGCGCGCAGCAGCCCCTCCATCAGCATCGGTCCCATGAAATAGACCGCCGCGAAGGCGATCGCGGCCTGCGAGAAATAAAGATTCACGGGGCCGGTGCGCAGTCCCGAATGGGTGTCGAGCCAGGCGCCGACCGCGATCACGCCGAGCGAGACGAGCGTCGGGCGGCGCAGGTCGGTGGGATCGAGCCGCGCGATCGCGAGCAGGGCGCCGAGCAGCGTCGCGGCGGTGAGCACGACATAATAGGTGACGAGCTGGTCGTTCACCAGCCCCACCGTCGAGAGAAGGCCGGTGGCGCCGAAATTCTGCTCGGAGGTCAGGACGCGCACCAGCGCCCCGGTGAGCGCGAATTTGACGAGATCGCGGCTTCCCATCCAGCGCGTCTGCAGCATCGGATTGGCGCGGTAATGCTCGATCAGGAAGGCGAAGCCGATCAGCACCACCGCCGCCGCAAGTGCGCCGCCCAGCCACGGCGTCGACCACCACTGGATGCGACCCTGGACAAGGAAGGCGCACAGCAGCCCGACCCCGACCGCGAGCATCGGAAAGGTGACGAGGTCGAGCTTCTCGAACGAGCGCATCGTCTCGCCGGGCGGCAGATGGAGGATGTTGACGAGCCCGACGGCGACGAGCGACAGCGCGAACTGAAAGACGAACAGGTTGGCGATGTCGCCGTCGGCGAGCAGCAGCGGCGACATCGCGCGCGCCAGCGGCACCGCGACCTGCGTCAGCCCGATCGCGAGCAGGAAGCCCGCGATGCGCAGCTTCTGCGGCAGGCCCTGCATCATGTAGAAGGCGGCGAGCGTCGACAGCCCGCTCGCCGCGATCCCCGACACGCCGCGCGCCACGAGTTCCATGCGATAGCCCGCGTCGAACAGCTGCACGAAATTGGCGATCAGCAGCGCGATCATCACCGCGCGCACGAAACGCTGGATGCCGAACTGCTGGCGCGACTTGTAGAGCAGGATGCTCATGCACGCGTTGGTCATGTTGTAGGCGACCGTCACCCAGCCGGCGTCGACCGGGGTCAGGTCGAGGTGCCCCTGCATCGCGGTCAGGTTGGCGATCAGCAGCCCGTTCTGGAAGCCGCCGACGATCGCGAGATAGAGGCCGATCAGCAGATAGAAGATCTGGCGGCGCAGCGGATGGTCGGGCGACGCGGGCGATCCCGGCATCAGCGGGCGCTCGTGCGGCTTGAAGACATAGCCGCCGGCGGGCGGCGCTGGCGGGGCGGCGGGCTCAGCCATGGCGCAGCCGCGGCTCGATCAGCGTCGCGTAGAGCGCGGCGCGGAAATCATTGTCGTTGGCCAGTTGCGGCGCGAAGCCGGCGAGCATCTCGCGCCGTACGACGCTGACCGCGACGCCATAGGCGAAGCTGAGGAGGAACATCTCGGGGACCGGGGTGGCGATCCGCCCGGTCTCGTTCGCGCGCCGGATCAGCGGCAGGAAATGATCGAGCAGCGGGCGCGAGACATGGTCGAACACCCAGGCGGCGCGTTCCGGATCGTGGCCGGCGTCGCGCAGCAGGAAGCGCGGGACGGTCTCGTTGGCGCAATAGAGGTCGACGAGCGCCTCCATCGACGCGGCGAGGGGCGAAGCGGCCGCGCTCGCCTTGGCCGCCGCGGTGCGGCGCAGCATGTCGATCTTTCCCGCGCCGACCGCTTCGACCACCGCCTTCCACAGGCTGAGCTTCGACCCGAAGCGATAGGCGATCATCGCGGGATCGACGCCCGCGTCGGCCGCGATGTCGCGCAGCGCGGCGGCGTCGAAGCCGAGGTCGGCGAAACGCCGCAGCGCGGCGCGCCGGATCGTCCGTTCGGTGTCGCCGCGGTCGGCGGGCCGGCGCCCGCGGCGCGACGCCGCGCCTGTCGTTGCTGCTCCATGCATCGATCGGGAACCTTCTCGCTGGCCGCATGGTTCCGATAGCGTGATCCGCGCATTAATTCAACATATGGTGAAATAAGCGGCGGAATCGGAATGGCGGCGGTGTGAGCGGGGGCATTTCGAACTATATTCGATCTTCCGTGCCCGCTTGCGGGAGGGATCGGGGGGTGGGCCGGCAACGTTGCGGTTGCCCAGCCCGCTGCGGCCAGAGTCTGATGACATTGACTGATTCACCTCGTCATTGCGAGCGGAGCGAAGCAATCCAGAGCGGTGTAAACCACCCTGGATTGCTTCGCTCCGCTCGCAATGACGATTCCAACTCACATCATCATGCACTAGCGAACGAGTTCGCGAGCCTCGCTGCCCCTCCTGCAGGCGGGTGGGAGACGATGTTCGGCAGTCCCATGCAAAATGATTTCACTGTCGCGGCGTGCCATCGGTTGATATGGCGGCGCGTGTCGGACCATGTAACGGTTACATCCGCGAGTCGCGGCCCGCCAAACTTGATTTCGGGACCCGATGCTCTATGCACGGCGCCGTGCAGGGCGACCCCGACAATTACATCAGCCTCCTTTCTGCCGCGCAAATCGAAACGTTGCGGCACGTTTTCGAGCACAAAAATTCCAAGGAAATTGCGCGGCTGATGAACGTATCGCCGCACACCGTCGATGAACGGGTTCGACGATCTCTAAGAAAACTCAATGTTTCCAACAGGGTAGAGGCAGCGACTATCCTGGCGCGTAACGGTGTCTTCGGTCAGGTTACTCCCTATCAGCCTTTGACATATCAATTGGACGACCTAGGCGATGGTCCGCCCCCCGCCGATGCGGGACCGGGGCGCAGTCGGCTTTGGCGGATATTCGATATCGGCACGCCGTTTCCCACCGCGTCCCAGCCGGCCAACCGGCATGGGTTGATGGAAAGGATCATCTGGCCGATCCTGATCGCCTTGGCGACCATATTGGCCTTTTCCGCCCTCTATTCGATCCTTGTCGGCCTTGGTCGGGTTCTGACCTGATGTCGAACCGAATGCTGCGGGGGGGTCCGTCGGCATTCTCTTTCAAGGACCAAAGATCATGCTGAACGAACGCCTTTCCGCAGCGCAGAAGATAGCCGCCGAGCTGCACCGGGCCGAAGACGCGATCGACGAAACGATGATCCGCATCGCCCAGCTCGCCGCGACGCTGCCTGCGGCGCGCCGCGAAACCAACATGTCGGCGATCGTCGGCCAGGAAGCGGTGGCGAAGATCGCCAACGCGCTCGCCGCCGCGGGGGAGGTTCGCCAGCTGCTGATCGATGCCCACCAGGCGCTGACCGTGACGCAGAAGCAGGTCGGCCTCGGCACCCGCATGTTCGGTGCCGGGGTGAAGCCCGCCAGCGCGACGCTGGTCGACGAGGGCGCCGGCGGCGCGGCGGATGCCGACGTCGTGGCGCTGCCGCTCGCCCGGGCGTCGTGAGTCCGGCGCAGGGTTGACGAGGTCCCATGGGGTCCGTGGCGCTCTATTATGCCGTTCTGCTCATCACGGTGGCCGTCGCGGTTCGACGCGGCGGTCCCCTTGAACGCGGGGCAGCCTATACGGCATTGATCGCCTCGGTCCTCACCAGTCTCGTCGCGCCCGCCCCGACCTGGACGAGCATCGAATATAATATCTTCTTCATCGACATGCTGGTTCTGTTGAGCTTCTGGTTCATCGCCCTGAAGACGCAGCGTTTCTGGCCCTACTGGATCACCGGATGGCAGTTGATCGCCATTTTCGGCCATATCCAGAAGATGATGTTTCCGGAGATATTGGCGCGGCCCTATTCGCTGCTTTCGATCTACATATCCTACCCGATCCTGCTTCTGATCCTTTATGCATCGGGTTCGTCCAGACGGAGCGAGGTTGCGGCCTGACGGGATGAATCCCAGAGGGTGGATGGCATCGCATGCAGCAATTTTCGAACCATGACATTGCCGAGCTGCGCTCGCGCATCGACCAGATCCATGCGCTTCTCGCCGCACGCGGCCCTGAGGCGGATGGCGGTCCCGACGCGCCGACGGCCGCCGCGGCGAACGCCCGGCTGCTCGATCAGCTCGCCTTTCACATCCAGATCCGGCGGCTGCGCAAGGGGCATTTCGGCGACGAGCCGCTTTCGGGGCCGACGTGGGATATGATGCTCGACCTGATGGTCGCGCAGACGAGCGGACGCAATCTGAGCGCCAGTGACCTCGCCACCGGCGCCGGGGTGCCGCTGTCGTCGGGACTGCGGATGATCGCGGCGCTCGAACGGCTCGGTCTCGCGCACCGTTCGATCGACGATCGCGACCGCCGCCGGTCGCTCGTCCGGCTGACCGAGAAAGGCATCGAGCGGATGGCGAGCTATTTCGAGGAGATCGCGCTCATCCGGCAGACGCGCCGGACCATCGCGATGTGACGCGCGCGCCGCACGCCGCTCATTCGGTGCGCGCGCGCATCATCGCTTCGATCTTCGCCATCGCGTCGCGCTTGATCTGGCAGACGCGCGCGGCGCTGACGTCGAGCGTCCGGCCGATTTCCTGCAGGTTCAGCTCCTCGAAGAAATAGAGCTGCAGCACCATCTGCTCGCGCTCGTTCAGCGCGGCGATGCAGTCGCGCAGCGCGGCGAGCAGGTCGCTTCGCTCGCACAGCTCGCCCGTCGCCAGCGCGTCGTCGGCGATCAGGACGCTCCCAGCCTCCATCATCTCGTCGAGCGAGGCGGAGCGGCGCTGCGCCGCATTCTGTTCGAACATGAAATATTCCTCTGCCGTCATGTCGAACGCCGCCGCCATTTCGGCGGTCGTCGGCGCGCGCATATATTGCTGTTCGAGCGCCGCGCGCATCGCGCGCAGCCGCTTGTTCGCGACCATCGCCGACCGGCCGACATCGGCCTCGCGCCGCAGCTGGTCGATCATCGCGCCGCGGATCCGCGTCGTCGCATAGGTGGCAAAGGCATAGCCGCGCTCCTCATAGTGCCGGCTCGCCTCGATCAGCGCGATCAGCCCGGTCTGGATCAGGTCCTCCAGCTCGTTCGTCCGCGCCACGCGCGAAAAGACCTGCCAGGCGATCTTGCGCACCAGCGGCGCATATTCCTCGACCAGCGCCTCGACGCTGCCCAGGTAGGCGTGCGGACGCAGCGGCTGCGCCGACCCGGCGAAGTGGGCGGCGGGCTCAATCCTCATGCTGATGCTCCTCCATCGCTCCTGCGGAATCGCCGGTCAGGCGCGGTACTTCGGCGCCGATCGTCGCGACGATCTCGGTCGCCTTGTTCGCCGGGATTTCGAGGTAGGAAATGACGGCGACGTCGGGGAAGGTCGCGCGCACCAGCCGCGACAGCGCCGACCGGCACAGCGGCGAGGCGACGAGCGCGAAGCTGCGCGTCGACAGCAGCAGCGGTTCGACCGCCTGCCCGATCTGCTCGATGATCTTCATCGCCATGCCGTGCTCGAACGGCCATTCGGCGCCGGGGTTGGCACGCACCGACTGGTTGAGCAGCATCTCGACGTCGGGGCTGAAAGTGACGACGGGCAGGGGCATGCGCGATGGCACGATCGTCTGGATGATCAGCGCGCCGATGCGCTGGCGCACCGCCTCGACCAGCTCGACGTCGCCGAGCTGCTGGCCGGCGAGCGCGACCATCGCCTCGGCGATCTTGCGGAAATCGCGCAGCGGCACGCGCTCGACGAGCAGCGCCTTGCACAGCGCCGCGACGCGCGGCAGCGCATAGCCCTGCGGACAGAGATTCTGCGCCAGCTGCGGATAATGCGCCTTCAGATGGTCGATCAGCGCCTGCGCGTCGTCGATGCCGAACAGCTCGGCCGCCGATGCGATGATGCTGTTGTTGAGATGCGTGGCGACGACGGTTGCCGGATCGACGACGGTGTATCCCGCCGCGATCGCGTCGTTCTGCGACGCCTTGGGAATCCACAGCGCGTCGAGCCCGAAGGTCGGGTCCTTGCATGGCCGTCCGGTGACCTTGGTGACGAGGTCGCCCGAATCGAGCGCGAGCATCTCATGCGGGAACACCTCGTCCTCGCCGACGATCACCCCGGCGATCGAGATGCGATAGGCGTTGCCGGGCAGCGACAGGTCGTCCGTGACCTTCACCGCTGGAACGACGAAACCCAGTTCGCGCGACAGCTGGCGGCGGATGCCGGTGATCCGGCCCATCAGCGGCGCGCCCTTGCGGTCGTCGACCAGCGCGACGAGCGCATAGCCGATCTCGAGCTGGCACGGCCCGATGTCGCTGACGTCGGCCCATTCGATGTGGTGCGGGTCGGGTGCGGGCGCCGCGGGGGGCGGCGCGGCCTCTGCCTCTGCGGCGGTGCGGCGCATCTGCCAGCCGATCGCGAAGGCCAGCGCCGACGCGGGCAGGATCAGCATCTGCGGCATCGCGGGGACGAGGCCGAGGATGAACAGGATGCCGCCGACCGCCATCCAGACGTGCGGCGAGGCGAACTGGCTGCCGATCTGGCCCGACAGGTCGTGCGGCGACGCGACGCGGGTGACGATCGCGGCGGCGGCGATCGAGAGCAGCAGCGCCGGAATCTGCGCGACCAGCGCGTCGCCGATCGCCAGCGTGACATAGGTGGCGCCGGCTTCCGAAAAGCTGAGCCCGTGGCTCGACATGCCCAGAATCAGCCCGCCGACGATGTTGACGAACAGGATCAGCAGGCCGGCGACCGCGTCGCCCTTCACGAACTTCGAGGCGCCGTCCATCGAGCCGTAGAAATCGGCCTCGGTCGCGACCTCCTGCCGGCGCGCCTTGGCTTCGTCGGGGGTCAGCAGCCCGGCGTTGAGGTCGGCGTCGATCGCCATCTGCTTGCCGGGCAGCGCGTCGAGGGTGAAGCGCGCCGACACTTCGGACACGCGCCCCGCGCCCTTGGTGATGACGACGAGGTTGATGATCATCAGCACGACGAAGACGAACAGGCCGACGACATAGTCGCCGCCGATCAGCACCCGGCCGAAGGCCTCGATGACGTGGCCGGCGGCGGCCGTCCCCTCGTGCCCGTGGACGAGCACGACGCGCGTCGAAGCGACGTTGAGCGCGAGGCGGAACAGCGTCGCGAGCAGCAGCACCGTCGGGAAGGATGAGAAATCGAGCGGCTTCGACGCCGACAGCGCGACCATCAGGATCGCGAGGCTGATCATGATGTTGCCGATGAAGCTGATGTCGAGGATCGTCGGCGAGACCGGGATCACCATCAGCGCGACGAGCACCAGCATCGCCACCGGCAGCGCGGCGGCGCCGGCCATGCGGCCCGCCTGGCGCAGGTCGAAACCGGCGATCATGCCGCGCCTCCCAGCGAGGCGAGGCGCCGATAGGTGCGCGCGGCGAAGTCCATCGACAGTTTCTGGGGCATCGGTTCGATATCCATCATGGGCAGCGGCGCCCGGCCGCCTTCGACGCCCGCCGAGCGGGCCATATGCAATTGCCAGCCCGGTGCGGCGGCGGGCCCGGCGGGAAGCGCGGCGGGGCCGCCGTCCTCGTCGAGCTTGGCGCGGAAGCGTTCGCGTATCTCGCCGAGGCTGCGCATGCTGCCGTCGCCGGCATAGAAGACCGAGCGGTTCGCGGCGGCCGCCTCGGGCAGCATCGTCGCGCCGGGCTGATCGGGGTTCGCCTCCCACGCGGCGAGGAAGCGCACCGCGCCCGCGCTGCCGAGGAAATGGGCGAGGTAGAGGTCGACGGGCTCGGCGCTGCGGCCGAGCCGTCCTTCGATGGCGGTGCGATTGTCGGCGGTCAGCGCCGCCGCCATGCTCGATGCCGCGGCGGGATCGTCGCGCAGGTCGAATATCTGTTGGCGGAGCGCGGGATCGGCGACGAAGAAGCGCCCAGCGCCGTCCTGGCCGATCGCGCCCGCCGCCCAGTCGAGCCCGTGCCCGGCGCCGTGCCGGCGTAGCGTCGCGAGCCACGTCTGCTTGGTGAACTGGAACAGCCCGCGCGCCGACGAGGTCGATGCCCGGGCGGTCGGGTTGAAGCGGCTTTCGACGCGTGCGACGTCGACCAGATAGTCGAAATCGACCCCCGTGCGCGCCGAGGCGCTGTGCATCGCATCCATGACGGGAAGCGGGCTTCCGGTCGAGGGCAGGGAGGGATTGATAGACGTCATGCTGTCGGTTCCGCTGGTTCGCGAAACCTGAAGCAATCATCGTGCCATTTTTATAAATGGCCGTGTATTATATGGTTATCAATAGGTTAGGGCCGCGCCCTGCGCCGCCATGCCACGGATCGCATGGTTTCTGTCAATCCTCTGACGCGTCCAGTTCTTCAGGATGTTAACGCGGATCGCCGCCGCTTCGAGCTGGCCGAGCGTCCGGGTGATCAGCAGGCGCGCGCGTTGTTCGGCGCCCGCCGGGATCGTGCTGTTGCGGAACAGGATGACCGCGGTCGCCAGCGCCTCCGACGCGGCGATGATCGTGCCGGGGTCCTGTCCGTCGAGCGCTTCGACCAGCGCGTTGAGCCGCGCCTGCATCTCGTCCATCTGCATCAGCATGACGTATCCTGGCGCTGGTGGAAATCGAGTATCGCGCCCGCGATGGCGCCGGGATCGACCGTGTAGCGGCCGTCGGCGATCGCGCTGCGCAGCGCGGCGACGCGTTCGGCGTCGACCGGCGCGTCCTGCCCCGCGAGGTCGCGGGCGAGCCCGGCGAGACGCGTGACGGGAAGCGATTCGGCCGCGGGACGGACGGGCGCCGGTGCCTGCGTCGCAGCAGGCGCGCTGCCGCCGATCCTGCGCGCGGTGCCGATGCGGACAACGCCGCCGACCTGCAGCCCGATCTTGCTGTCACCCGACATCTTCGCCTCCATCCTGTGCCGCCGAAAAAGCGACGGAACCGTCTGTGCCTGTCTTAACGGCGAGCGCGGCGACGGATTAAGCGGAAGTTGTGAAAAAGTTAAAAAAGGACCGGCCAGTCGGATGCGTCGGATCGGTGACGCAGGGACCAAGGCCGGTGTCACGCCGCTCCGGATCCCGTCTGCGCGGAGACACGTCATGTGTCATCCCCAGAGAGGACCCTGAACTTGTTTGGCGTTTATACCCTTGAGACAGGGACGCT
>NZ_BCUA01000055.1 GCF_001591045.1 Sphingopyxis granuli NBRC 100800
GGCGGGCGGACCGCCCCGTTGCCGCCGGGGCGGTTGCCCGCCGCCGGAGGCGTGCCACGGCCCGGGCGCGTACCTTGCGATCGATCGCCGTCGCGACCACCCTGCCAGCCACCGGGTCGAGTGCCCTGAGGTCGGTCGCCATCGCGACCCTGCCAACCGCCGGGACGGCGCGGGGGCTGGGCGGTGCCATTGTCGGGACGGGTGGGGTTATGGCCGGCCGCCGGAGGCGTTCCGCGGCCGGGCCGGGTGCCTTGCGGCCGGTCGCCGTCATGGCCTTGCCAGCCGCCGGGGCGTCCCGGGCGGACGGGCGGGTTGCCGGGGCGGGTACTGCCCTGCCACTGACCGCCGCCGCGATCGCCGCGGTGCTTCCACCACGCGCGCCGACCGCCCCAATAGTTCAGATATTGGCCGCGTAGCGGATAGCGGTTGCGGTAATTGTCGTACATCCACATCCCGTAGCCGGGATAATAATAATCGTCGTACCAGCCGCCACCGAAGCCGATCTGGACGAAGCCGCCGCCGTAATCGGCCGGATCGTAGCAGCCATAGCCGTAACCGTCGTCATAGCTGTAGGGGTCGTAGTCGTAATAGGCGTCGGGGCAGGCCCCGGCGGAGGCATAGCTGCTGCCATAGACGTCGCCGTAATAGCAGCCGCCGAGCGCGGTCGTCGCGACCACGCCAAGCGCGAGGGAGAGGGGGCGACGGATCGTCTTGCGCATGATCTTGTCCTTTCCGGACCAGCGAGGCGGTCCGTTTTCCGTCGGACAAACTGCCCGAGTCGAGTTGAATTCGCGGTGAATGGAGAATGGATGCGCGACACGACGCCGGCTCTCGCTTCCTGCTTGCGGGAGGGGGAGGCCGACAGGTCGCATTGTCGCGTCCGGCACTTGCTTGCATCGGTGTCAATAGGGCGATAGCGTCGGTGCGATCGGGTGAATCAGCAAGGATGATGCGACAATGAATGCCCCCGCGAATAGCATGTGGTCCGAACGCCGCTTCGGTCCCGACACCGCGCACTGGTTGCCGCGCGGCCCCGAAAGCGCGCTCGATCATATCCCGGGCGACGACGGGATTCCTCTGCTCGGCACGACGCTGGCGCAGCTTCGCGATCCCGTCGGCTTCACCAACCGCATGGTCGACCGCCACGGCAAGGTCTATCGCGCCCGCAGCTTCGGCGGTCGCGGGGTATCGCTCGTCGGGCCGGAAGCGAACGAGCTGGTGCTGTTCGACCGCGACAAGCTGTTCTCGTCAGAACAGGGTTGGGGGCCGGTGCTCAACCTGCTGTTCCCGCGCGGGCTGATGCTGATGGATTTCGACAAGCATCGCGCCGACCGCCGTACGCTGTCGGTCGCCTTCAAGCCCGAGCCGATGCGCCTCTATGCCGATGCGCTCAACGAGGGGATCAGGGACCGTGTCGCGCGCTGGAGCGGGACGCGCTTCGCCTTCTATCCCGCGATCAAGCAGCTGACGCTCGACCTTGCGGCGACCAGCTTTCTGGGCATCCCCTGGGGTCCGGAGGCGGAACGAATCAACAAGGCGTTCGTCGACATGGTGCAGGCGTCGATCGGCGTTGTCCGCGTGCCCCTGCCGTTCACCGCGATGGGGCGCGGGGTCGCCGGGCGGAAATTCCTGGTCGAATATTTCACGAAGATGGTCCCCGAACGCCGCGCCTCGACCGGCGACGACATCTTCACCCAGATTTGCCAGGCGAAGGACGAAGAGGGCGAATATCTGTCGGTCGAGGCGATCGTCGACCATATGAATTTCCTGATGATGGCGGCGCACGACACGATCACCAGTTCGGTGACGTCGCTCGTCTGGCTGCTGGGGCAGCATCCCGAATGGCAGGACCGGCTGCGCGAGGAGATGCTGCGCGTCGCGCCCGCGGGCGAGGGTGTCGGGCACAACAGCCTGGGCGAACTCGAACTCACCGAATGGGCGTTCAAGGAGGCGCTGCGGATGATCCCGCCGGTTCCGGTGATCCCGCGCCGCGCGCTGCGCGATTTCGAATTCGGCGGCTATCGCATTCCCGCCGGCACCAACGTCGGCGTCAGCCCCAGCTATACGCACATGATGGACGAATATTGGCCCGATCCCGAACGGTTCGACCCGATGCGCTTTGCCCCCGACGCGGCGAAGGGGCGGCACAAATATGCATGGGTGCCCTTCGGCGGCGGCGCGCACATGTGCCTGGGGCTGCATTTCGCGCACATGCAGGCGAAGATTTTCTTTCACCACGTGCTGACGACGCATCGCATCGAGATCGCGGACGGCTATGCGCCCGACTGGCAGATGTGGCCGATCCCGCGGCCGAAGGATGGGTTGACGGTGACGCTGACGCCGCTCTGACCTTGCCGGGCGGGGCGCGATCCGCCACGTGGGGGCGGTGAAGAGTTTCCGGCCCTATCTGCTGTGGTTCGTCGCCGCCCTGCTGGTGACCGTCGCCGCGATCCGCGCGATGACATGGATGCGCGATCATCCCGAACATTGGCCGGGCGCGCGGTTCGAGCTTGCGCATCCGCAGGGCTGGGCGACGCATCGCAAGCTGATCGGCCTCGTCGGCGACGATGCCGGCTGCTTCGCGGCGTTCGAGCGGGCGGGGGCGGGGTATCAGCGGCGGCCTGTCGTCGGCGAGGGCGCCTGCCGTACCAGCCAGCGCATGGTGCTCACCGGCGACCGCCTCGTTCCCTCGCTCCGCCCGGCCAACGCCGCCCCCGGCTGCGCGGTGACCGCGGCGATGAGCCTGTGGACCCGCGACGTCGTGCAGCCGCTCGCGCAGCGATATTTCGGGCAGAAGGTCGTCGAGCTGGAGAATCTGGGCAGCTACAACTGCCGCACCATCGCCGGGCGCGCGGCGCAGAGCGAGCATTCGACCGCCAATGCAATCGACATTTCGGCCTTCGTCCTTGCCGACGGAACGCGCATCGCGCTGATCAACGACTGGGACGACGGCGACCGGCGAAGCGAGTTCCTGCACGCGGTGCGCGACGGCTCATGCGGCCTGTTCAGCACCGTGCTGTCGCCCGACCACGACGCGGCGCACGCCAACCATTTCCACCTCGACATGGCGGTGCGCACCGCGGGCTGGTCGGTCTGCCGTTGAGGGGTGGGCGCGGATGCTCTCGATCCGACCTTTCTTTCCGTTCGAAACGAACGGATTGGGATCCCGATTCGGGGCGCTTGTTTCTTAAAGCATGATGATATTGGATTGACCCGCTTCGTCATTGCGAGCGGAGCGAAGCAATCCAGGGCGGCCTACGCACACTCTGGATTGCTGCGCGGCTTCGCCGCTCGCAATGACGAGTCCATTCGATATCGTCACGCTTTAAACGGTGAAGCTCTCGCCGCAGCCGCAGCTTCCCTTGGCGTTGGGGTTCTGGAAGACGAAGCCCGCGGCGAAATCATCCTCGACCCAGTCCATGACGCTGCCGATCAGGTAGAGCACCGAGGCGCCGTCGATGTAGAAGGTGCCGCCAGGCGTCTCGATCTTTTCGTCGAACCGGTCCTCTTCGGTCACATAGTCGACCGAGTAGGCGAGGCCCGAGCAGCCGCGGCGCGGCGTCGACAGCTTGACGCCGATCGCGCCCGCGGGGGCGCTTTTCATCAGCGCCGCGACGCGCGCCTCGGCACCGGGGGTCAGCGTTACCGCGGCGGGGCGGGTTCTGGTTTTCGTGTCCGTCATCGTCATCTCCCCCCTCCCGCCTGGGGAGGGGCCGGGGGTGGTTCATTCTATATAGGGATGATTCGGCCCGCGGCCCACCCCCAACCCCCTCGCGCTTGCGAGAGGGGTCATAGCATCCCCAGTTCCAGCCTCGCCTCGTCGCTCATCGCCTCGGGCGACCAGGGCGGGTCCCAGACGAGGTTGACCTCGGCATCGCCGACGCCGGGCACGGCGCCGACGCGCAGTTCGACCTCGCCCGGCATCGATTCGGCGACCGGGCAATGCGGGGTCGTCAGCGTCATGGTGATCGCCACATGCCCCTCGTCGATCTCGACATTGTAGATCAGCCCGAGGTCGTAGATGTTCACCGGGATTTCGGGGTCGTAAATGTCCTTGAGCGCGGCGACGACGGCTTCGTACAGGTCGCCGCCGACTGCGTTCGGGTCGGCCGCGGCCGGTTTGGCGGACAGGAAGCCATCCAGATAGTCGCGCTTGCGTTCGAGCTTCGCGCCCATCGTTTCCGGCGCCGCCTCGGCATCGGCGACGCGCGCCCTGGGCGGCGCATCGACGCTTTCGACTTCCTCGATACGGATCGTGCGTTCGTCGGTCATCCGAAAATCCTTTCGACGCGGGCGAGGCCGTCGATCAGCGCCGCCACATCGTCGTCGTTGCTGTAAAGCCCGAAACTCGCGCGGGCGGTCGCGGCCACGCCCAGATGCTCCATCAGCGGCTGGGCGCAGTGATGCCCGGCACGGATCGCGACCGAGCTTTCGTCGAGGATCGTGCCGATGTCGTGCGGATGGACACCCGCCATCGCGAAGCTGACGATCCCGGCGCTGGTGTCGGGACCGAACAGCGTGACGCTGTTGCGCCGCGCAAGCTGTTCGCGCAGCGACCCGACCAGCGCGCATTCGTGCGCGTGGATCGCGTCGAGGCCGATCGCATCGACATAGTCGACCGCCGCCGCGAGCCCCAGCGCTTCGACGATCGCCGGCGTTCCCGCCTCGAAGCGGGTGGGGGCGGGGGCGTAGCTCGTCTTCTCGAACGTCACGCGGTCGATCATCGACCCGCCACCCTGCCACGGCGGCAGCGTGTCGAGCCTGTCGCTCCACAGCACGCCGATGCCGGTCGGGCCATAGAGCTTGTGGCCCGAGAAGACATAATAGTCGCAGCCCAATGCCGCGACGTCGACCGGCAGCCGCGGCACCGCCTGGCAGCCGTCGACCAGCAACTCGGCGCCGACGCGGTGCGCAAGCTCCGCTGCGCGCGCGACGTCGAGCGGGCTGCCGAGCACGTTCGACACATGCGCGAAGGCGACCATGGTATGATCGGGCGTCAACATGCGTTCGGCCGCGTCGAGGTCGATCCGGCCGTCGGCGGTCAGCGGGCAGACATCGATCTGCCAGCCCGCGAGCTGCCACGGCACGATATTGCTGTGATGCTCGAGCAGCGACAGCAGCACGCGGCCCTTCTTCGGATGCGCATAGGCGACGAGGTTGATCGCCTCGGTCGCACCGCGCACGAAGGCGATCTGGTCCTCGGTCGCGCCGATGAACGCCGCAATCCGCCGCCGTGCCGCCTCATAGGCGAGCGTCATGTCGGCCGAGCGCGCATAGACACCGCGGTGGACGGTCGCATAGTCCCGCCCCATCGCCAGCGTGCAGGCGTCGATCACCGCCTGCGGCTTCTGCGCGGTGGCGGCGCTGTCGAGATAATGCCAGCCGGGGGTAAGGCCGGGAAACTGATCCCGAATGCCGTTCGTGTCGAGCGAAGTCGAGACACCGGGCGTGCGTGCGCTGCCGAGAGGCATCTCGACTTCGCTCGATGCGAACGGAGAAGAGAGGTTGGTCACACCAATTCTCCCAGCTTCGCCAGCGCCAGCTCCTGCAACCGCGCCTCGTCCTCGGCGCCGTCGAACACGCCGGCGACGAAGGCCTGGAGCAATATCTTCTTCGCGCCGGCGGGCGGAAGCCCGCGCGACTGGAGGTAAAACAGCGCCTGCGCGTCGAGCTCGCCGATCGCGCAGCCGTGCGCGCATTGCACGTCGTCGGCGAAGATTTCGAGCTCGGGCTTGGCGTTGGCGGTGGCGCTGCGGTCGAGCAGCATCGCCTTCACGTCCTGTTCGCTGTCGGTCTGCTGCGCGCCGCGTGCGACCGCGACCTTGCCAAGATAGGTGCCCGTCGCGGTGCCGCCGAGCACCGACCGCACCATCTGCCGCGAGCGCGCGCCGGGTTCGGCATGGGTGACGGTAGTGACGATCTCCAGCGTCTGCTCACCGCCGCCGATCTGCGCCGCGCCGAGCGTGAAGTCGGCGCCCTCGTGCAGCGTGACGTTCAGTTCGATGCGGCCATAGGCGCCGCCGATGTTGAGGACATGCAGCGACGCGGCCGCGCCCTTGCCGAGCACCAGCTCGATCTGCCGGATCGCGCCGGTATCCTGCACGATGGCGCGTGCGAAGTTGCCACCCGCGGGCACGATGATGCTCTCGGGCGCGGGCAGGGGCCATGCCGCGGCGACCGCTTCGATGTCGGCATAGCGCCACGCTTCGTCGCGACGGGTGGGGAGGATGGCGGTCGTCACGCCTCTACCTCCCGCATTTCGTCACCCCGGACTTGATCCGGGGTCCCGCTTCCCACGTCGGAAAAGCGGGATGCCGGATCAAGTCCGGCATGACAATGGAGGGAAGGGTACGCGTATAGGGTCACGCCACCACCTCGGCATAGCCATGTTCTTCCAGCTCGCGCGCCAGTTCCGGCCCACCCGACTTGACGATGCGCCCGGCCGCGAGGACGTGGACGAAATCGGGCTGCACATAATCGAGCAGACGCTGGTAATGGGTGATGAGCAGGACCGCCTTGTCGGGTTTGCGCATGATCGCATTGATCCCCTCGCCGACGACGCGCAGCGCGTCGATGTCGAGGCCGCTGTCGGTCTCGTCGAGGATCGCGAGCGTCGGATCGAGGATGCCCATCTGCACCATCTCGTTGCGCTTCTTCTCGCCGCCCGAAAAGCCGACGTTCACCGGCCGCTTGAGCATGTCCATGTCGAGCCCCAGCAGCCCCGCCTTCTCGCGCGCGATCTTCAGGAACTCGCCGCCCGAGAGCGGTTCCTGTCCGCGCGCCTTGCGCTGGGCGTTCAGGCTTTCGCGCAGGAACTGGACGTTCGACACGCCGGGGATTTCGACCGGATACTGGAAGCCGAGGAACAGGCCGGCGGCGGCGCGCTCGTGCGGGTCGAGGGCGAGCAGGTCGATCGCCCCTGCCTGAAGCGAAGGCGTGAAGGTGGCCGATCCCTCGGTGACCTCATATCCCGGCCGACCGCCGAGCACATAGGATAGCGTCGACTTGCCCGCGCCGTTCGGCCCCATGATCGCATGAATCTCACCCGCATCGATGGTGAGCGACAGCCCCTTCAGGATCGGCTTGTCTGCGACGGTGGCGTGGAGATTATTGATTCGAAGCATTGTTTTCCAATTCAGCGATGATTTCGGAGACCAACGGCGTGATGCGTTGCCGTACCGCCTCGTCTCGTGAAGAAAGTAGATTGATGAGTTCGTCTCTAACGCGACGACGACATCGATCGATCACCGGATCAGCGTGTGGGATCGACATAAAATCATCTATGTCCCACTCGCCTATTTCAAGCTGTTCTCGACCATCGAAGGTGCCGAGCAAGCGTATTGCGTCGCCGCGAGTTTCGATTTCGTTCGGGAAAGCTGTCATCCCACACTTCCCTCCAGCGAGATCCCCAGCAGCTTCTGCGCCTCGACCGCGAACTCCATCGGCAGCTGCTGCAGCACTTCTTTCGCGAAGCCGTTGACGATCAGCGCCACCGCCTCTTCCTGCGAAAGCCCGCGCTGCATCGCGTAGAAAAGCTGGTCGTCGCTGATCTTGCTCGTCGTCGCTTCATGCTCGACCTGCGCGCTCGGGTTGCGGACCTCGATATAGGGCACGGTGTGCGCGCCGCACTGGTCGCCCAGCAGCAGGCTGTCGCACTGGGTGAAGTTGCGCACCCCCTCGGCGTTCGGCGCGACGCGGACGAGGCCGCGGTAGGTGCCGTTCGACTTGCCGGCACTGATCCCCTTGCTGACGATGGTCGAGCGGGTGCGTTTGCCGTTGTGGATCATCTTGGTGCCGGTGTCGGCCTGCTGATAATTGTTAGTCACCGCGACCGAATAGAATTCGCCGACGCTGTCGTCGCCGTTGAGGACGCAGCTCGGATATTTCCACGTGATCGCGCTGCCGGTCTCGACCTGCGTCCACGACGTCTTCGACCGCGCGCCCTGGCACAGCGCGCGCTTGGTCACGAAATTATAGATGCCGCCCTTGCCTTCGGCATCGCCGGGATACCAGTTCTGGACGGTCGAATATTTGATCTCGGCATCGTCGAGCGCGACCAGTTCGACCACCGCGGCGTGAAGCTGGTTCTCGTCGCGCATCGGCGCGGTGCAGCCTTCGAGATAGCTGACATAGGCGCCCTTGTCGGCGACGATCAGCGTCCGTTCGAACTGCCCGGTATTTTCGGCATTGATGCGGAAATAGGTCGACAGCTCCATCGGGCAGCGCACGCCCTCTGGCACATAGACGAAGGTACCGTCCGAGAAGACCGCGCAGTTGAGCGCCGCGAAATAATTGTCGTGCATCGGCACGACGCGGCCGAGCCACTTCTTCACGAGGTCGGGATGCTCGCGGATCGCCTCGCTGATCGACAGGAAGATGACGCCGGCCTTCTTGAGCTCTTCGCGGAAGGTCGTCGCGACCGAAACGCTGTCGAACACGGCGTCGACCGCGACCTTGCGCGCGCCCTCGACCCCGGCGAGCACCTTCTGCTCCTCGATCGGGATGCCGAGCTTTTCGTAGACTTTCAGAATCTCGGGATCGACCTCGTCGAGGCTCGACACCTTCGGCTTCGCCTTGGGCGCCGCATAATAGTACGCGTCCTGATAGTCGATCGGCGGGACGTTGAGCTTCGCCCAGTCGGGCGGCGTCATCGTCAGCCAGTGGCGATAGGCCTTCAGGCGCCAGTCGAGCATCCATGCGGGCTCGCTCTTCTTGGCGCTGATGAAGCGCACCGTGTCTTCGCTCAGCCCCTTGGGCGCGAATTCCTGTTCGATCGGCGAGGACCAGCCATGCTCGTAATCGGCGACGCGCAGCGCGGCTTCGCGAGCGGCCTGGTCCTTGACGTCGATATCTTTCGTGGGGGTTTCGGGTGTATCGGTCATGTCTCTAACTCGTCGCCCCGGCGAAGGCCGGGGTCGCTGTCTTTTTATCCTGCGGCGCCGCAGCGAGCGCACTGGCGACCTCCGCCTTTGCAGGCGCAACGGTAAGGGTCGCGAGGCTGATGTCCGCGAGCGCCGCGCGCACCGCGCCGTTAACGATGCCGAGGTGCGGCTGAATCTGGCAGCTGCCCTCGAAACCGCAGTCGTGGCGGCCTTCGTCGCAGCAGGCGGTCAGCGCGATCGGGCCTTCGACCGCCTCGATGATCTCGGCGATGTTGATCGCCGCGGCGGGCCGTGCCAGCCGCACGCCGCCGCCGCTGCCGCGCGAGGCGACCAGCAGTCCGGCGCGGGCGAGCAGGCTCACCAGCTTCTGCGCCGTCGGCCCCGGAATGCCCGTCTGCTCGGCCAGCCGCGCGGCGTGCAGCGGCCCGGAACCGACTTGCGACCCGCACTGGCGCGCGGCGGCGCTCATCAGCACCACGGCATAATCGGCAAGGTTGGACAGGCGCACGGATTTCCTCGCTGGAATTGCGAATGATTCTTAACTGGAGTAAATTACTCCACTTATATAGGCGAGCCAAGCGCGGGGTGCAAGCAAGGCGATTTTGTGCGGCGCAAATAAAAAGGCACCCGCCCGGCCGAAGCCGAACGAGTGCCGAGATGAAGGTCTCAGTCCTCGTGAAAAGGAAGAGCTCTTCTGGGTCGCAATGTCCGATTATGCGCGCGCCGCGATTCGCGATTGTATGAAAACGCCAAATCGACGCGATCAAAAATTTTGATGGTAAATGCGGCCGTCGCCGACTTGCCTATGTGTCCGATACGATCGGGCTGACCTTGCCCGCGAGCTGCTTGCGTCCGCGCGTCGTCGCCTCGGTATAGAGCGTCGGTGTCGCCAGCTGTCCCGGGGTCGCGCCGGCGAAGCGCTTGATCTCGCGGATCAGGTGCGACTGGTCGTAGAAGGCATCGCCGAGATGCGCCGATTCGAGATCCTCGCCGCGCGCCAGCGCCGCGGCGGCGCGGACGGCGCGATATTTGCGCGCCAGCATGCGCGGCGACAGGCCATAGAAATGCTTGGTCATTCGTTCGACCGAGCGGATCGACATGCCGGTGGCCGCGACCAGGTCGGGAACGTGGGGGGAGGCCGTCTCGGTCAGCCAGCGGTCGACGGTGCGGATGAACCACATCGGCGCCGGCTCGCCCCGCTTCAGCACCTCGCGCACGAAATTGTTGCCGATGACCAGCCGTTCGGCGTCGCTCGCCGCATCGTGGAAGCGGCTCGCGACCTCATTCACCCAGTCGCCGAACAGGTCGGCGGCGTCGATCGCGCGATCGGTCAGCTTTTCGGCGTCAGCGCCCATCAGCGCCGCCCAGCCCGCCGGCAGCATGCCGAAGCCGAAGATCTGCGTCGGGCCATTGCTGATCGCGCGCACGCGGCCGCTCGTCGGCCCGATGATGTTGGCGCGGCACACCGATGTGCGATGGCCGTCGGCAAAGACATATTCGCCGTCGGCCACGGTCAGGAAACGGAACTGCGGCCGGTCGGCGCGCTCATATTCGTCGAAGCGCGGCATGTTGATGCGCGCGCAGTAAAAGCTCGACACCATCTCCGCCAGATCGGGATCGGGCGGAAAATAGTGAAGCTCGAACGGCGCGCTGCTCCCCGCGCCCGCGGACGCATTGTCTGACATGACGAACGACCCTCGGCGGCTTTATTGCCGCCTTGTTTCCAGCACGTATAATTTTCCATAAGCGGCGGGGCGTCAAGCCGCAATGATCAAAGGCGTCAGGCGCTTTCGTGCGCGATCCACGCATCGATGCGCCGTTCCATGACGTCGAGCGGCACCGGCCCCGATTGCAGCACCACGTCGTGGAAGGCGCGGATGTCGAAACGCTCGCCCAGCGCCGCCTGCGCGCGGGTGCGCAATTCCATGATCTTGAGCTTGCCGATCAGATAGGCGGTCGCCTGACCCGGATAGACGATATAGCGCTCGATCGCCTTTTCGATGTCGCCGTCGGGGTTGGGGGTGTTGTCCTTGAGATAGCGGATCGCCTGCTCGCGGCTCCAGCGCTTGTCGTGGATGCCGGTATCGACGACGAGCCGGCACGCGCGCCACAATTCCATGCCGAGCCGGCCGAAGTCGCTGTAGGGGTCGGTATAGAAACCCATGTCCTTCGCCAGCTCCTCCGAATAGAGGCCCCAGCCCTCGGTATAGGCGGTGAAGCCGCCGAAGCGGCGGAAGGGCGGCAGGCCGGTGAGTTCGGTCTGCACCGCGCGCTGGAGGTGGTGGCCGGGAACCCCCTCATGATAGGCGAGCGCCTCGAGTTCGGTCTTCGACATGTCGCGCAGGTCGTAGAGATTGACGTAATAGGTGCCCGGCCGCGACCCGTCAGGCGACGGCGACTGGTAAAAGGCCTTGCCCGCCGATTTCTCGCGGAACGCCTCGACCGCCTTCACCTGCAGATGTGCCTTGGGCAGCGTGTTGAAGAAGGCGGGCAGCCGCGCCTCCATCGCCGTGACCCGCGTCGCGACGTCGGCGAGATAGGCCTCGCGCGTCGTGTGATAATATTGCGGGCTGGTGCGCAGATGCTCGAAGAACTGCGGCAGCGTGCCTTTGAAGCCGACCTTCGCCATGATCGCCTTCATCTCGCCGTGGATGCGCGCGACCTCGCGCAGGCCGAGGTCGTGGATCTCGGCAGCGCTCATGTCGGTGGTCGTGTAATTGGCGAGCAGCGCCTGATAATAAGCGGCGCCGTCGGGCAGGCGCCAGATGCCGTCGGCGGTCGGCGCGTCCGCCTGCTGGCGCTTCATCTCGGCGAGCAGGCGGCCATAGGCCGGCCCGGCGCTTTCGGTCCACGCCGCCCGCGCGGCGTCGACCAGCCGCGCCTTCTCCGCATCGGGCGCATCGAGCTTGCCGACCTTCGCTGCGATGTCCTCGATCACCGCATTGTCGGGCTTCATCAGATTCTCGATGTCGGAGATGACATAGGCATAGACCCATTTGGGCGGCTGGATGCCCTTTTGCGCGCGCGCGGCCGATTGGGCGCTCAGCGCGTCGAGAACGGGGCCGAGACCGCGGATGCGGTCGACATAGGCCTGCGCCTCCACGGCGTCGGAGACGCGGTGGATATTGATGAGGAAGGCGGGGAGCCGGCTCTGCGCGCCGTTCATCTGGTCGAAGATATAGGCATGGTCGCGAAAGGCGAACAGCCGGTCCGCCCGCTCCGCCTGCGCGTTGAACAGTTCGAACGACAGCGCATCGTCGGGCGAAAGCGTCCGCGGGTCGAAGCTGGCGCGCATCGCCTCCGCCGTCGCCTGCTGGAGCTTGTGGCTCGCGACCTCGGCTTCGTCGCCGACATCGTTCCAGCGGCCATAATCCTGGTCGCGGATGCCGCGATAGGCCTTGCTCTGCGGGCTCAGCGAGAGCTGCGCGGCGTCATATTGCTCGAAGAAATCGGCAAGCCCCGCGCCGGCGGGCGGGACGGGGATCGACGCGGCGGCGGGCGCCCGCTCGGCCGTCACGGGAGCGCAGCCCGCGACAACGAGCGCGATCAGGCAAGTCGACAGGCTGGCGGCGATGCGGCGGTGCGACACGATAATCTCCTGTTATGTCCGGCGGATTTGCCCGATCCGCTGTGGGGCTTGCCATAGCGGCCGGCGCGGCGCAATGGCGGGCCATGTCGCTCTTCGCCTCCGCCTGCGATGCCGCCTATGCGCTGGCCCGCCCGATCGTCCACGCCACCGATGGCGAGGCCGCGCACAATCTGACGCTCGCCGCGCTCCAGCCGCTGCCGCGCGCGCGGCGCGCGCTGACCAGCCCGGCGCTCGCGACCGAATTCGCGGGTCTGTCCTTCCCCAATCCGGTCGGGCTCGCGCCCGGCTTCGACAAGGACGCGCGCGTCGCGCACGCGATGCCGCATTTCGGTTTCGGCTTCGTCGAGGTCGGGACGCTGACCCCGCTGCCGCAAGCGGGCAATCCGCGCCCGCGCCTGTTCCGGCTGGTCGAGGACGGCGCGATCATCAACCGCATGGGCTTCAACAACGGCGGGCAGGCGGCGGCGGCCGGACGGATCGCCTGCCTGCGCCGCCACGGCCTGCCGGTGCCGCTCGGCATCAACATCGGCGCGAACAAGGACAGCGCCGACCGCATCGCCGACTATGCGAAGGGCACCGCGGCGATGGCGCCGCTCGCCGATTACCTGACCGTCAACATCAGCTCGCCGAACACGCCGGGGCTGCGCGCCCTGCAGGACAAGGGCGCGCTCGAGGCGCTGCTTGACGGCGTCGCCGCGGCGCAGCCTGCAGGGGCCGTGAAACCCGTCTTTCTGAAGGTCGCGCCCGACCTCGAGCCCGCCGACATCGACGATATCGTCGCGGTGGCGCTCGACAAGCGGCTCGCGGCGGTGATCGTGTCGAATACGACGATCACGCGCCCGCCGCTCGCGTCGCGCCACGCGGGCGAGGCGGGGGGGCTGTCGGGCGCGCCGCTCGCCGAACTGGCGCTTCGGCGCGTCCGGGATTTCCGCACCGCGAGCGGGGGCAGACTGCCGTTGATCGCCGCAGGCGGCATCGCGTCGCCCGAACAGGCGTGGGAGCGCATCCGCGCGGGCGCCAGCCTCGTCCAGCTCTATTCGGCGATGGTCTATGAAGGGCCGGGCCTTGCCGGCCGCATCGCACGCGGACTGGAAACGCTCGCCGCGCGCGACGGCTTCGCGCGGGTGGCCGACGCGGTGGGAGCGGGCGGCTAGGCGAAGACCCGTGCCAAGGAAGAAGAGGTCGGGGTTGCGCTGGCCCAAGGGCCGCGCCAATGTCGCGCGCATGATCAAACGACTCCTTGCCGCGCTCAGCCTCTTCGTCCTTGCCGTTCCCTCCCTCGCCGTCGCGCAGGGGGTGACCTCGTCCGCCGACCCGCGCGCGACCGAGGCGGGGCGCGCGATCCTCGCCGACGGCGGTTCGGCCGCCGATGCGGCGATGGCGATGATGCTCGTCCTGACCCTCGTCGAGCCGCAGTCGAGCGGGGTCGGCGGCGGCGGGCTGCTCGTCTATCACGACGCCGCGAGCGACAGCATCGCGACGATCGACGGCCGCGAAACCGCGCCCGCGGCGGCGAAGCCCGACCGCTTCCTGGGGGCCGACGGTAAGCCGCGCCCGTTCATGGAGGTGGTGCCGGGCGGCCTGTCGGTCGGCGTGCCGGGCAACGTCCGCCTGATGGAAATGGCGCACGGGAAATGGGGCAAGCTCGAATGGAAGGCGCTGTTCCAGCCCGCGATCAGGCTGGCGGAGGAGGGGTATCAGGTGACACCGGTCCTCCACAACTGGCTGGTCCGGTTCGAGGAGCTGTGGAAGGATTTCCCCGCCGCGCGCGCGATCTATTATATCGACGGCAAGCCCGCACCGGTCGGCGCGACGATCCGCAACCCCGCCTACGCCGCGCTGCTCCGCGACATGGCGGCGCGCGGCCCCGATGCCTTCTATATCGGCGCCAATGCCCGCGCGATCAGCGCGGCGGTCGCCGGATCGAAGCGTAACCCGGCGCAGATCTCCGCGAAGGACCTCGCCGCCTATCGGGCGAAGGACCGGCCGGCGGTGTGCACCACCTACCGCGTCTACAAGGTCTGCGGCATGGGGCCGCCCTCGTCGGGGGCGACCACCGTCTTCGGCATCCTCGGCCTGCTCGAAGGTTGGGACATGAAGGCGATGGGCAAGGACAACCCGATGAGCTGGCACCTGCTGGCGGAGGCGATGCAGCTTGCCTATGCCGATCGCGCCAAATATCTGGGCGACGGCGATTTCGTTTCGGTGCCCGTCGCCGGGCTGCTCGACAAGGCGTATCTGGCCGGGCGGCGCCAACTCATCTCGCCCTTCGGCGCGGCGGGCCGTTATGAAGCGGGCAACCCGCCGGGGGCCGAACCGCGCACCACTTCGGGGCCGGTCGCCGAACATGGCACGACGCATTTCGTCGTCGTCGACCGCGCCGGCGACGTCGCCTCGATGACCTCGACGGTCGAGAGCATTTTCGGCAGCCACCTCAACGTCAACGGCTATTTCCTCAACAACGAGCTGACCGATTTCGACCACAGCCCGGTGCAGGGCGGCGCGCCCGCAGCCAATCGGGTGCAGGCGGGCAAGCGGCCGCTGTCGTCGATGTCGCCGACGATCGTCTATGGTCCCGACGGCAAGGTCGTGCTCGCGGTCGGATCGGCGGGGGGCAAGCGCATCATCATGCACGTGACCAAGACGCTGATCGGCGTGCTTGACTGGGGCCTGTCGGCCGAGGATGCGATCGCGCTGCCGAACCTGTTCTTCGGCCAGCAGGGCGTGCTGATCGAGGACGATGCGGCGGGCAAGGCGATCGCCGCGAAGATGCAGCCCTTCGGCTATGCCTTCACGCCGACCGAATTGGGATCGAAACTCAACGCGGCGCAGCGCGTCGACGGCGTCTGGCACGGCGCCGCCGATCCGCGCGGCCCCGGATCGGCGTCGGTCGACGGCTCGCCGCCGCAGGGGTGATGCGTGGCCTTTCCCGCTCCGGGCGATAACAAACGATCCAACCTCTCTGGGAGAGTAGAGGAATGAAGCTGGAAAACCCCCATCTCGACCATTTCCCCAGTCTCGTCGCGATGTTCTTCGACCGCGCCGAGCGGGGCGGCGAGACGCCTTTCCTGTGGCGCAAGGCCGATCGCGCTTGGCAGCCGCTGTCGTGGCGGCAGGTCGCGAACCAGGTCGCCGCACTGGCATACAATCTGCGCCGGCTGGGGCTGCGCGACGGCGACCGCGTTGTGCTGGTCAGCGAGAATCGCCCCGAATTCTGCATCGCCGACCTCGCCATCATGGCGGCGGGGTGCATCACCGTGCCGACCTACACCACCAATACCGAGCGCGACCACCAGCATATCCTCGACAACAGCGGCGCCAGCGCGGTGATCGTCTCCACCGCCAAACTCGCGCGGACGCTGATGCCCGCGGTGCTGCGCTCGAACGTGCGGCTGGTCATCAGCATGGAAAGCCTGCGCGTCGGCCAGCAGGGCAATGTCGCGATCCACGACTGGGACCCGCTGGTCACGGGGGGCGAGGCGCATCTGGACGAGGCGAAGTCGCGGGGCCTGGCGATGACGCGCGACGACACCGCCTGCCTCATCTACACCAGCGGCACCGGCGGCGCGCCGCGCGGTGTGATGCAGCATCATGGCGCGATCCTGCACAATGCGGCGGGCGCGGCCGAAGTGCTGGTCAATGATTTCGGCATCGGTGACGAGGAGGTGTTTCTGTCCTTCCTGCCGCTCAGCCATGCCTATGAGCATTCGGGCGGACAGTTCCTGCCGATCATGGTCGGCGCGCAAATCTATTACAGCGAGGGGCTCGAAAAGCTCGTCTCGAACATCGAGGAGACGCGGCCGACGATCATGGTCGTCGTCCCGCGCCTGTTCGAGGTGATCCGCGCGCGGATGATCAAGGCGGTCGAAAAGCAGGGCAAGCTGGCGAACTGGATGCTGAGCCAGGCGCTGCGCGTCGGCGAAAAGGATTATGAGCGGCGCATGGGCGTGCTCGACCGTCCGGTCGACCTGCTGCTCAACAAACTGTTCCGCCCGAAGATCCAGAAGCGTTTCGGCGGCCGGATGAAGGCGCTGGTGTCGGGCGGCGCGCCGCTGAACCCCGAAATCGGTGTCTTCTTCCATTCGATCGGCCTGACCCTGCTGCAAGGCTATGGCCAGACCGAGGCGGGGCCGGTGATCAGCTGCAACCGCCCCGCGGCGGGGCTGAAGATGGACACGGTCGGCCCGCCGCTGATGAATACCGAGGTGCGGATCGCCGACGACGGCGAGATCTGCGTGCGCGGCGAACTGGTCATGAAGGGCTATTGGCGCAACCCGGCCGAGACCGAGCGCGTGCTGGTCCCCGATCCGGCCGAGCCCGACAAGGGGCCGTGGCTGCACACCGGCGACATCGGTCATATCGACGAGGCGGGCCGCATCGTCATCACCGACCGCAAGAAGGACCTGATCGTCAACGACAAGGGCGACAATGTCTCGCCGCAGCGCGTCGAGGGGATGCTGACACTCCAGCCCGAGATATTGCAGGCGATGGTCTATGGCGACAAGCGCCCGCACCTGGTCGGCCTGCTGGTTCCCGATCCCGAGTGGATGGACGAATGGGCCGAGGCGGAAGGGCTACCCAAGGACCTGAAGCTGCTGCGCGAGCACGAGAAATTCCGCGCCGCGATCCGCGCTGCGGTCGACCGGGTCAACGCCCAGCTCTCGGTGATCGAGAAGGTGCGCAAGTTCGACTTCGCCGACGAACCCTTCACGATCGAGAATGAACAGATGACGCCGTCGATGAAGATCCGCCGCCACGTGCTGAAGCAGGTCTATGCCGACAAGATCGCGGCGCTGTATCGGGGGTGATGCCTGCTGCGTGAATGTCTTTGAACGAAGCAGGCCGTGTCCCCGCGCAGACGGGTCGGAAAGAGTCCATGGTCTGCGGGAATCCGGGTTCGGCTTCCTTCCGTTACCCTGAACTCGTTTGGCGTATATATCCTTCGGACGGAACGAGACACATTATGGCACGGTGTTTCGGACTCTGATGACTTTGGGTTGACCCACTTCGTCATTGCGAGCGGAGCGAAGCAATCCAGGGCGGTTTATGCATGCTCTGGATTGCCGCGCGGTTTCGCCGCTCGCAATGACGAGTCCGTCTCATGTCGTCATGGTCTAACGAAAAGCATGGCTTTTCATCGGAGCAGGCGGGGCTGCGACCCGAGAGCTCGGCGCAAACCGAACCCCGCCTGCGGCCGGGCCTTTCGGCTCAGCCTTCGTCCCCCACCGGTTTGCGATAGGGGATGAAATCGCCGAAGACGCACGTCGGTCCGCGGATGCCGCTGCCGCGGTCGACCAGGTGGAAGAAATCGCCGCTGCACGTCTGGGTGCCGAACTGGCGCACCACCATGATGTCGCTGTCGCGCGCGAGGCCGGGGCAGCGGCCTTTCAGGTCGTTGCGATAGACGATGCGACTTCCCTGCCGATAGAGCAATATGTCGTCCGACACGCGGATCGTATCGGCACTCGCATAGTGCGGCAGGCACCGGACCGGCTCGCCCGCGACCTTGCCGGCCAGATATTTGTCGAGCGTCCGGCTCTGTTTCGGGGTCAGCGCCGCGGCGCCGGCATCGGCGCTGCCGGCGGGGGCGCAACTCGCGATCAGCGGCATCGCGCCGATCAGCGCCGCCGCACATAACGGATTCAGCCTGGCCATGATCGGACTCCTTGCATTCGGCACGATGCGCCGGGGATAATGAATGCGCGCTGAAGCCGTCGCATCACGCGGCATCCTTGAGCGCGCGGATGCGCCCGAGCTCGGCGGCGGTGGGCGCGCGCAGGAAGGGGTTCGTCGCGCGTTCCGCGCCGATGCTCGTCGGCACCGTCGGCTCGCCGGCGGCGCGCGCCGCCTCGACCGCGACAAGGCGGTCCGCGAGCGCCCGGTTTTCGGGATCGACCGTCACCGCGAAGCGCGCGTTCGACAGCGTATATTCGTGCGCGCAATAGACGCGCGTCGCGTCGTCGAGCGTCGCGAGCCGCTGCATGTTGGCGAACATCTGCTCGGCCGTTCCCTCGAACAGCCGGCCGCACCCCATCGCGAACAGCGTGTCGCCGACGAAGATCGCGGCGTCGTCGGCGAAATGATAGGCGATATGGCCCGCCGTATGCGCGGGCACGTCCCAGACGTCGGCGACATGCGATCCCAGCCGTACCCGGTCGCCGTCCTTCACCAGTCGGTCGGCGGTCGGAATGCGTTCGCGCTCGGCGGCGGGGGCGATGATCTCGCAGCCCGTCTTCGCCTTGATATCGGCGTTGCCGCCGGTGTGGTCGGGGTGCCAGTGGGTGTTCCAGATCGCGGTGATCGGCCAGCCGCGCCGGTCGGCTTCGGCCAGCACCGGATCGGCGACCGACGGGTCGACCACCATCGTCTCGAAGCTTTCGGGATCGTGGACCAGCCAGACATAATTGTCGCTGAGGACGGGAATGCGGACGATGTCGAGCGCAGCCATGCTCTTTTCTCCTTCGCGGTCCGGCCTCTTGCCCTGATGACGGAGCGGGCGGCCGCCGGCCTTGGCGTCAGCGCGATTGTGGCGGGTGCGATCCGCTTCCGTCAAGCCGCGCGAGCGCTTCGCTGGCGAGTCGCTCGGTCAGGGCGCGGGCGGTGCCGGCGCGGCTCAGCGGTGCCGCCTGTCCCGCCCACAGCGGCGAGAAATCGCCGCCGCCCTGCGCTTCGTTCGCCTTGCGCAGCGGTGCGAGCGCGGCGGACGCATGGGGGAAGGGCGGCGCGGCGTCGACCATCGGCCCCAGTTCCGCGACCAGCCGGTTGCGCATGCCGCGCGCGACGCCGCCCGAAAACAGGTTGGTAAGCAACGTCGCTTCGGCCTCCGGCCCGTTCAGCGCGCGGCGGTGCGCGGCGCTGATCGGCGCCTCTTCGGTGAACAGATAGGCGGTGCCGATCTGCACCCCCGCCGCGCCGAGCATCAGCGCGGCGGCAACCCCGCGCGCGTCGGCGATGCCGCCCGCCGCGATGACCGGGCAGGCGACGGCGTCGACGACCTGCGGCACCAGCGCCATCGTCCCGATCTGGCTGTCCGGTTCTTCGCCCAGGAACCAGCCGCGATGGCCGCCCGCTTCATAACCCATGGCGATGATCGCGTCGCAGCCGCGCGCCGCTAGGTGTCGCGCCTCGGCAACGGTGGTGGCGCTCGACACGATCGCGATGCCGGCGGCGCGCAGCGGTGCGAGCAGCGCCTCGTCGGGCAGGCCGTAATGGAAGCTGGCGACCGCGGGCTTCGCCGCGACCGCCGCTTCGCCCATCGCGGCGTCGAACGGCGCGCGCAGCGGCGGCGGGGGGGCGGCGTCGGCGATGCCATATTCGGCATAATAGGATGCCAGTGCTGCCTGCCATGCCGCGGTGTCGGGTGCGGGCGGCAGGCGGTGGCAGAAGAAGTTGAGGTTGAGCGGCGCGTCGCTCCGCTCGCGGATCGCCGCCACCGCCGCGGCGACGCCGTCGGGGGTCAGCATGCCGCACGGCAGCGATCCGAGCGCGCCCCCGGCCATCGCGCCGACGATCATGTCGGTCGACGTCGCGCCCGCCATCGGCGCCTGGACGATCGGATGCCGCGTCCCGAACAGCCCGGTCAACCGGCGATCGGGCCAGCCGGACACCCTACCAGCTTCCGACGTTCGGCATCGACGCCCAGGGTTCCTGCGGCGGCAGGTGGCCGTCCTGCAGCAGCTCGACCGAAATGCCGTCGGGCGAGCGCACGAACGCCATATGCCCGTCGCGCGGCGGACGGTTGATCGTCACCCCGGCGTCCATCAGCCGCTGGCACGTCGCATAGATGTCGTCGACGCGATAGGCGAGATGGCCGAAATTGCGGCCGCCCGTATAGGTTTCGGGGGCGCTGCCGTCCTCGGGCGGCCAGTTGTGCGTCAGCTCGACCTCGGCGATCCCCGCCTGTCCCGGCGCGGCGAGGAAGATCAGCGTGAAGCGGCCCTGCTCGCTGTCGAAGCGGCGCACTTCCTCGAGCCCGATCAGCTTGAAGAAGGCGATGGTGGCGTCGGGGTCGGTGACCCGGATCATCGTGTGGAGATATTGAACCATGAAACCTGTCTAGGATCAGGACCCTAGGCGCGCAACGCCCGTCCTTCAAACGCTTCGAACAACGCCAGGAACGCCTCCGGCACCGGCGAAGCCGCCCCGCGCGCCTCTGCGACGTGGACATTGACGATCCGCCCGGCGGCGCGCAGCTCGTCCTTGCCCTTGCCGTGCAGCTCGAACAGGAAGGTCATTGAACTGCGCCCGGCGCGCTCGGCGCGGACGCAGATGTCGATCTCTTCGTCGAGCAGGATCGGCGCCTTGTAATCGACCTCCGCGCGCGCGACGTGGAATTCGGGGCTGCTGTGATCCGGCCAGCGGTCATAGACGCCCGCCGCGCGCCAATATTCGGTGACGCCGATGTCGAAATATTCGAGATAGCGGCTGTTGAACACCACCGCCTGCGCATCGATCTCCGCATAGCGGACGCGCTTGGTGACGTGGAAACGAAAGTCGCTGCGGGCCATGGTTGTCCTTCAGGCTGGATGGGCCGCGAACCGCGCGACCGTGTCGATGAGCAGGGCTATGTCGCCGTCGCGCGACAGCCGGTGATCGCCGCCCTTGACGAGCGTCACCTGCACGTCGTCGCTCGCCAGCGCCGCGGCGAGGCGCAGGCTGATGTCGGGCGGGACGTCGCCGTCCTCCTGCCCGTGGAGCAGACGGACCGGGCAGGTAAGGGGGATCGTGCCATCCAGCAGCCGGTTCGCTTCGCCCGATTCGAAGAGGGCGCGCGTCGTTACATAGGGCTGGTCGCCGTAGGGCGTATCTTCGATCAGCGCGCCCTCTGTGCGGATGATCGCCTTTTCGGCGTCGCTGAAACCCCATTCGGTGAAATCGGGCGCCGCGGCGATGCCGACGAGGCCCGCGACGCGCTGCGGCCCGTCGCGCTGCGTCAGCGCGAGCGCCGTCAGCAGCATCAGCCAGCCGCCCATCGACGATCCGACGAGCAGCACGCGCCCTTCGACCTTCGCGTCGATCAGGTCGAGCACGTCGCCGCGCCAGTCGAGCAGCGTCTGTTCGGCGAACTGACCTTCGGACAATCCGCATCCCGCATAATCGAGCAGCAGGCAGGCGCGCCCTTCCGCCGCCGCCCAGGCGAGCAGCGCCGTTGCCTTGCCGCCCGCCATGTCGGACATATAGCCGGGCAGGAAGACGATCGTCGGTCCCGCGCCAGCGACATGGCGATAGGCGAGGCGCGGTCGCCCCGGCCGATCGAGCCAGGCGGGCGCTGCGGCTGTGCCGGCAACGGGGAGGGGAGGGAGCTGTTGTCTCTCCATGGACGGGGCGGTTCCTGTTCTGGCGGCGGCGGATCGAATATCGAGACCCGCTGCCCCTAGCCCGCGTGCAGGGGGCCTGCAAGCTCTCCGCCCCCGCTGCCCCCCGGAGCCGCCGATTTATCCGCGGCGATGGCGGAACCGCCAGTTGAGGCCGTGCGCGCTCGCGAGACTCAGCGCGCCGAGCGAGGTGAACAGCCTGTCGGCGGTCTCGGAATCGCCAAGCGCGATCCATTGCCCGTGCGCCGCCAGCCCCAGCGTCAGCAGCAACAAGCCCGCCGCTGCCAGTATCGCGGGCAGCCGTCGGCGATGATGCCGCCAGCCGCCGGCCATCGCGATCCACGCCGCGGGCAGCGCCAGCAGCAGCACCGCGGCATGAAAGCTTTCGGGCAGGCCGAGCCACGGCGCGAGCGCCGGCGCCAGCAGCAGGAGCAGCGGCAGCAAAAGGCAATGGACGAGGCAACCGAACGAGAGGGTGATTCCCGCAAGGTCGGCGACGCGGGAACGGGGGACGGGAATGCACATGGGGCGAATCCTTCGCGGTGGCGATGCGTGCCGCCTCCATAATGATACACTGTATCATTGCAACCCCGATTGCGAATCCGCCCCTTGCCGCCCATATCGCATGCTGGCAAAGGGGCGCAGTTTCCCTCGCCAGAAAGGCCGATTTCCCAATGTCCGAGATGATCCGCGTCACCCTTCCCGATGGCTCTGCCCGAGAAGTCGCGCGCGGCACGACCCCGGCGCAGATCGCGGCGGATATCGGCCCCGGGCTCGCGAAGGCCGCGCTTGCCGCGCGTGTCGACGGCGAGGTGCGCGACATCATGCGCCCGCTGGAGGTCGATAGCAGCCTCGCGCTCATCACCAGCCGCGACGAGGCCGACGCGCTCGAACTCGTACGCCACGACTATGCGCATATCCTGGCCGAGGCGGTGCAGGCGCTGTGGCCGGGGACGCAGATCACCTTCGGTCCCGCGACCGACGACGGCTTCTACTATGACGTGAAGGCGCCCGACAGCCGCGAACCCTTCTCGATGGACGACCTGCCCGCAATCGAGGAGAAGATGCGCGAGATCATCCGCGCCGACAAGCCGCTGCGCCGCGAGGTCTGGAGCCGCGATGCCCTGATCGCCAAGTGGGAAAAGGACGGCGAGGTCTTCAAGGCCGAATGGGCGAAGGAACTGCCCGAGGGCGAGGATCTGACCGTCTATTGGTCGGGCGACGACTGGCTCGACATGTGCCGCGGCCCGCACCTCGCGAGCACGGGCAAGGTCGATCCGCAGGCGTTCAAGCTGATGCGGGTGGCGGGCGCCTATTGGCGCGGCGATCAGCGCAATGCACAGCTGACGCGCATCTACGGCACCGGCTGGCTGAGCAAGAAGCAGCTCGACGCGCATCTCCACAAGCTGGAGGAAGCCGCGAAGCGCGACCATCGCCGGCTGGCGCAGGAGATGGACCTGTTCCACCTCCAGCAGGAAGCGCACGGCAGCGTCTTCTGGCACCCCAAGGGCTATATCGTCTGGCGCGAGCTCGAGGCCTATATGCGCCGCGCGATCGACGGCGCGGGCTACAAGGAGGTCAAGACCCCGCAGGTGATGGACGCGCGCCAGTGGGAGCAGTCGGGCCATTGGGGCAAGTATCGCGAGAATATGTTCGTCATCCCCGACGAGGTGCCGAACACCGAGGACGAGGGCCCGCTCGTCTCCGACGCCGCCGAATGGATGGCGCTCAAGCCGATGAACTGTCCGGCGCACGTCCTGATCTTCCGCCAGGGGATCAAATCCTATCGCGACCTGCCGCTGCGCATCTACGAGAATGGCTGCTGCCACCGCAACGAACCGCACGGCGCGCTGCACGGGCTGATGCGCGTGCGCCAGTTCACGCAGGACGACGCGCATATCTTCTGCCGCGAGGACCAGATCATCGACGAGGTGCAGAGCTTCTGCCAACTCGCCGACCGCATCTACAAGGATTTCGGTTTCTCCTATGCGATCAAGCTCGCGCTGCGGCCCGACAATCGCTTCGGCAGCGATGAGATCTGGGACGTCGCAGAGGCCGAATTGCGCGACGCGGTGGTGCGCGCGGGGCTCGCGACCGACGACTATGGCTGGGGGGAACTGCCGGGCGAGGGGGCTTTCTACGCGCCCAAGCTCGAATGGCACCTGACCGACGCGATCGGGCGGACGTGGCAGGTCGGCACGATCCAGTCCGACCGCGTGCTGCCCGAGCGGCTCGACGCCAGCTATATCGGCGAGGACGGCGAGCGGCACCGGCCGATCATGCTGCACCGCGCGATCTTCGGCAGCTACGAGCGCTTCATCGGCATATTGATCGAACATTATGCGGGTCGCTTCCCGACCTGGCTCGCGCCCGTGCAGGCCGTGGTCGCGACGATCGTCAGCGACGCCGACGATTATGCCACGGGCGCCACGGCGCAGCTTGCGGCCGCGGGCATCCGCGTCGAGACCGATCTGCGCAACGAGAAGATCAATTACAAGGTGCGCGAACACAGCCTGGCGAAGGTTCCTTACCTCCTCGTCGTCGGCAAGCGCGAGGCCGAGGAAGGGACGGTCGCGGTCCGCACCCTCGGCCAGGACGGCCAGCGTATCCTGCCGCTTGCCGAGGCGATCGCGATGCTGAAGGACGAGGCGACGCCGCCGGACCTGCGGCCCGCTTGACGGGCCTCGACGATCTGGTCGGCCTCGCGCCGCTGACGATCGCGGGGGCGGCGGCGATGACGTTCGGCGCCGCCTATGTGCGCGGGCTCACCGGCTTCGGCATGGCGATCATCCTCGTGCCGCTGCTCGGCCTGATCATCGCGCCGGCGCAGGCGGTGACGCTGGGCATCCTGCTGCAACTGCTGATCGGTCCGGTCGGGCTGGGGCCGATCATCCACGATTCGGACCGCGCAAGCGCGATTCCGATCGCGCTGATCGCGGTGGTCACGACGCCGCTGGGGATGCTGGCGCTGAAAGGCGTGACGCCCGATGTCGCGCGGCTGCTCATCACCAGCGTCGCGGTGGGCGCCTTCGTCGCGGTGCTGCTGCCCAAACAGCCCGAGGGGCACCAGCCGGGTCGGCTCGCAATCGGGGGCACCGGGTTCGCCGCTGGGATATTGACGGGTTTTGCGGCGATGCCGGGGCCGCCGGTCGTTCCCTTCTATTACCGTCGTCCCCTCGAACCGCGCGTCGCGCGGGCGTCGATGCTGCTGATCTTCTTTGCGACCGCCATCGCCGGGACGCTCGCGTCGATGTGGGTCGGGCTGGCGACGTGGCGGCTGTTCCTGCTGGCCGTGCTGCTGTTCCTGCCGATGTGGCTGGGCAACCGGCTTGGCGGCCGCCACTTCGGCCGCGTGGCGCCGCATGTCTGGCAGGCGATGGTGGCGGTCGTGCTGGGCGTTGCCGCCGTCTCCGCCGTGGTGCGGCTGCTGAACTGACCGTTTCAGCGGGAGAATAGTTTTCTTGGCATAAAAATAGTTTCGAACTATTCTGGCTACGAAATGGAGTGACGATCATGGGAAAATATCGGCCACTTGCCGATTTTCTGGCGACGGTTCCGGATGATAGCTGGGACGCGACCTTCGCCGAAATCGAAAAGATTCTTCGCTTCAAGCTTCCTCCGAGCGCGCACCAGCACCGTGCATGGTGGGCTAACCAGTTTCGCGGCCATCATAGCCAGGCGAAGGCGTGGATCGATGCCGGATGGGAAACGCGCGAAATCGACCAGCAACGCGGACGGGTCCGCTTCGAACGGGTGAGAAACCATAGCCGCGCTGGGCGCGCTGTCGCGGATGACGACCTGTGGGACCAAGCCGCGCGGATCAGTGGCATTCGCGACCGCAAGGCGCTCGAACGCGCGGCGGTGTCTGCGCTGCTTCAGCGCGAAGCCGGCCGGGCGCTGGCGCTGATGGGGGGAACGATGCCCGATGCGGCCGCGCCGCCGCGCGAACGACCCTCTGTATGATATTAGTCGATACGTCGGTCTGGATCGATCATCTGCGCCGCGCCAATGCAGCGCTTGCCCTTGCCCTGTCCGAGGGGGAGGTATGCCAGCATCCGTTCGTCACCGCCGAATTGGCGCTGGGATCGCTTGCGGAGCGGGCGAGATTCATCGCGATGCTGGCCTACCTTCCTCCGATGCCCGTCGTCGATCATAGTCGCCTGCTCGCATTCATTTCCGATCACCGCCTGTTCGCTACCGGATTGGGCATGGTCGATGCTCATCTGCTGGCATCGGTTGCCGGCGAATCGGGCGTGCGGCTATGGACCCTCGACAAGCGGCTGTTCGACCACGCCAAGCGTCTTGGGTGCTCGTATCGCCCGTGAAGGGAGCGGTCACAGACTCCGCAGCGCCTGCGCGGGGCGGGCCGAGAGCAGGGGCCAGCTTCCCGCGATGCCGATCAGGAAGGCGAGGCCGGCGCCGCCGAGCAGGGTCAGCCCGACGACCAGCGGATCGGGCGCGAAGGTGAAATCGAACAGCTCGACGACGACATAGGCGGCCGCGGCGAGCCCGAGCCCCAGCGCGAGCAAAGCGACGATGCCGGCCAGCGCCGCATATTCGAGCGCCTGCGCGCCCAGTATCTGTCCGCGCGTCGCGCCGAGCAGCTTCAGGATCACGCTGTCGTAGACGCGCCGCTCGCGACTGGCGGCGATCGCGCCGATCAGCACCGCGATGCCCGCGAGGATCGCGATGCTTGCCGCGACCGCGATCGCCTGGCTCATCTGGGTGAGGAGGGTCGTGACCTGGCTGACGACGTCGCGCACCGCGATCAGCGAGGCCGAGGGAAAGGCGCGCGGCACGCTCCGCGAAAGTTCGGTCTCTGCCGTCGGTCCCACGGCCACGGTCGCGACCATGTTGTGCGGCGCCGCGTCGAAGGTGCCGGGCGAGAAGACGAGGACGTAGTTGAGCCCGAAATTCTCCCAATCGACGGTGCGGAAGGAGGCGACCTTCGCCTGCACCTCGACCCCCAGCACGTTGACGCCGAGCGTGTCGCCGAGCCGCAGCCCCAGCGACGCCGCGACCTCCTGCTCGACGCTGACGAGCGGTGGGCCCCGATAGCCCGCGTCCCACCAACGCCCGGCAACGAGCGTGCTGCCCGCGGGTAACGTGGCGCTGTAGGTCAGGCCGCGGTCGCCGCGTAGCACCCATGCGCCCTCCGGCAGTTCGGCCAGTTCGTCGACGCGCTGGCCCCGGAACTCGGTGACGCTGCCGCGTAGCGCCGGGATCATGTTGATCGCGGCATCGGGATCGGCGCGCGTCACCAGCGATCGGAAATCGGCGGCGCCGTCGCGCGGGATATCGAGGATGAAGAAGCTCGGCGCTCGCTGCGGCACGGTGCGCGCGATCTCCGCCGTGATGCTCGTCTGAATTGCCGCGAGCGCGACGAACAGGGTGAGGCCGAGCCCGAGCGCGACGACGAGCGCGCCGGTCGCGGCGCCGGGGCGGTGGAGATTGGCGAGGGCGAGGCGCGGCAGCGGGCGGTGCGGTCGCGGGAGGCGGCTCGCGACGCGCCGTACCAGCCAGCCGAGCCCGACCAGCACGACGAGCAGCGCGGCGGCCGCGGCGACGAAGCCCAGCGCGAACAGCGGCTCGCGCGCCGTCGCGACCGCGA
>NZ_BCUA01000056.1 GCF_001591045.1 Sphingopyxis granuli NBRC 100800
CGCTGTTCGAACGCCGGCGCGCCGAGATCGCCGGTGCGGCGAAGGACGCCGCCGAACAGCTCGCTGCGCAGGAAGCCGCGCTCGGCGCGCTGCCCGATGAGCGGCTGGCGCGCGCGGCGCTCGATGCCGGGGAGCAGGCCGCCGATCGCGCCCGCACCGCCGCGACCGACGCGCAAGGCACGCTCGCCGCGCATGAGCGCACCCTCGCCGCGCTGAGCGAGCGGCAGGCGGTGGTCGGCGCCGAGATTCGGAGCTGGAAGGCGCGAGCGGGCGAGGCCGCACGGCGCGTCACCGACATGGACAAGCGCGCCGATGCGCTCGCCGCCGAGGCCGCAAAGCTCGCCGACCTGCCCGAACGGCTCGCCGCCGACCGCGCCGTTGCCGAGGCGCGGCAGGCCGAACTGCGCGAGAAACTCAACGAGGCCGAGACGCGCGAGCGGGCGGCCGAAGCAGCGCTGCGCGAGGCAGAGGCGGCGCTGACGACGATCCGCGAGCGCGTCGCCGCGGCGCGCGAAACGCGCGCCGGCGCGGTCGCGCGCTCCGAAAACGCCGAACTGCGCCGCGTCGAGATGGGCCGCCTGTCGGGCGAGCGTTTCGAATGCCCGCCGCCGCTGCTGCCGCAAAAGGCCGGTTTCGACAGCGCTGCGGTCGGCGACGCGGCCACCGAGTCGGCGGCGCACGACCGACTGATCGCCGACCGCGAGCGGCTGGGGCCGGTCAACCTCGTCGCCGCCGACGAACTCGCCGAGCTCGACGCCGAGCGCGAGCGGAGCGTCGCCGAGATCGAGGAACTGCAGCAGGCGGTGAACCGGCTGCGCGGCTCGATCGGCAACCTCAACCGCGAGGGCCGCGTCCGCCTGCTCGCGGCGTTCGAGGCGGTGAACGCGCATTTCCAGCGCCTGTTCACGACCCTGTTCAACGGCGGTCAGGCGCATCTCGAACTCGTCGATTCGGACGACCCGCTCGAGGCGGGACTCGAGATCATGGCGCAGCCGCCGGGCAAGCGGCTCGGCACGCTGACGCTGCTGTCGGGGGGCGAGCAGGCGCTGACCGCCGTGGCATTGATCTTCGGCCTTTTCCTCACCAACCCGGCGCCGATCTGCGTTCTCGACGAGGTCGACGCGCCGCTCGACGACGCGAATATCGAGCGCTTCTGCGACCTGCTTGACCGGATGAGCCGCGAGACCGACACGCGTTACCTGATCGTCACCCACAATGCGGTGACGATGGCGCGCATGCACCGCCTGTTCGGGGTAACGATGATCGAACGCGGGGTCAGCCGCCTCGTCTCGGTCGACCTCGGCGGCGCCGAGGAACTGCTCGCGGCCGAATAGACCGATCGGTCAGGGCGCGCTGCCCACCACCAGCATCGCGGCGAAGACGAGCAGTCCGGCGAAGCGGTTGCTGCGGAACTTGGCGAGCGCGTCGGCGCCGTTCGCGGGGTCGAGCGTCGCCACCTGTCCCGCCAGATGCACCGCCACCGGCACCAGCGCGACGAAGACCAGCGGATCGGGCCGCACGACCCACAGCGCCCCCGCCCACAGCGCGAGCGCGGTCGCATAGCACAGGCCGACGCCGCCGCGCACCTGGTCGCCCAGCGCGCGCGCGCTCGACTTGACGCCGACCAGCGCATCGTCCTCGATGTCCTGGAGCGCATAGATGGTGTCGTAACCGATCACCCAGGCGATGCATCCGGCATAGAGCAACGGCAGCGCGAGGCCGTCGCTGCCCCCGGCCGCGATCCAGCCGACGAGCGCCCCCCACGAAAAGACCAGCCCCAGCCACGCCTGCGGCCACCAGGTGATGCGCTTCATGAACGGATAGGCGGCAACGAGCAGCAGGCTCGCCACCGCGACGACCTGCGCGCGCAGCGGCAGTTGCACCAGCACGACCAGCCCGACGAGCGACAGCGCGAGCATCCACAGCGCCGCGCCGCGCACCGAAACCGCGCCGCTGGCGACGGGGCGCGACGCGGTGCGCGCGACCTTCGCGTCGAGGTCGCGGTCGACGATGTCGTTATAGACGCAGCCCGCGCCGCGCATCGCGATCGCGCCGGCGAGCATCCACAGGAACAGCGGCCAGTGATCGCGCGCGCCGCCCGCCAGCGCGATCCCCCACGCGCAGGGCCAATAGAGCAGCCACCAGCCGATCGGCCGGTCGAACCGCGCGAGCAGCGCATAGGGGCGCAACCCCGCGGGCAGGAACGCCAGGAAGCCGCGAAGCTGGCTGTCGGGGGGAGGGGCGGTGGTCATGCGTGCCGGGGGGATAGCAGAGCGCGCCGACGAGATAAATGCCGGACCGGGCGCGGCGCGCGCCGATCAGCAGGCGGACTTGGTGGCCGCCGGAGAGGGGTTGTAGACGCCGTCGCCGTCCTTCGGCCCATCCAGATCGCGCGGCTCGCGGATATTGAAGGCCGCCGTCGTGGAGATTCGCCGCGCGCCCAGCCACTTGCCATAGAGCAGCGGCTGATAGTCGTAGCTGATCTCGACGAACATCACCGCCGTCCCCGCTGCGGCCGTGACCTCCTTGCCTTTCAGCCCCATGCCCGGAAAACTCGTTCCGGTCTTGCCGGTGCCCTGCGCGCCATAGGCCGAGGACACCGCGAGATCGCCATAGCAGCGCTGCCAGTGAATCCACTGGCCGCCGTCCTTGTTGCGTTCGAGGCTCGACAGGATGATCCGCCCGTGCCGCTTGAAATCGAGCGCGTCGGCCTGCTTTTCCGCCCCGATGAACAACTCGTTGATATCGATCTCGCGGATCGGCGGCAGCGACAGATTGCTGCCCGCCGCGATGCGCGAGGCGTTGTCGGCGGTGTTGAGGCCGATCTGGCTGATCCGCGTGTGAGTCAGCGCGAGGTTCGCGATCTCCAGCCCGGCGAATCCCACCAGCACCAGAAAGGGAATGGCGAAGGCCATCTCGATCAGCACCGTGGCGCGAATGTTGCGCGCCAGGCGCCGCGCGGTGATCGCCAGGCGGCGGCGAGGGCGGGAAAGAAGCATCATTTCAGGCAGCTATCCGGTGTGATGTCGCTGCCGTTGGCAAAGGGCTGGTTGCGCAGGATCGTGACCGCCGACAGCGTCGAATAGGGGGACTGCCCCAGCATCTTCCACACCGGCAGCACGCGGTCGAAGCGCATCGTCACCGTATAGAGGACGACGTCGTCGGCGCCGCCGTTGCCGGCCTTGCCGCCATCCTCGAAGCAATCCTCGGCATCCAGATAGCCGTTCTTGTTCGTATCATAATAGCGCCGGGGGACGTTGAGCTTGCTGAACTCGTCATAGGCGCGCCGCGTGAATTTCACATCGGCGCCCGCGAACACCTGCTGGACCTGCTCCTTGACGCGGGCGTCGAGCGCCGATTGGTCGCTCGAATAAAGCTCCAGCGTCGAATCGCGTCCCGCCTTGGCGACGGCGCCCTGCAGGACCTGCTGCGCGTACATCTGCCAGCAGAAATCGAAGATCCCCATCAGGATCAGCAGGAACAGCGGTGCGGTGAGCGCGAATTCGACCAGCGCGACGCCGCGACGGTTTCTGCGAAGCCGGCGGATCAGGGCGCGGCGACGGCTCATTGCGACAGCCTGAGCTTCGAGATCTGGCGGGCGATCGCCTGGAACTGCGCGTTGAGCTGCGCCGCATTGTCGGCCTCGAACGCCTGCCCCGTCGAGGCGCAGCTGTTGAGGTTGCTGTTACTGCCGACGCCGAACGAGATCACCCAGATCGTCAGGCCCTTGCGCTTCGCGCTTTCGCACAGCTGTCGGAAGCGGTTGTTGTGCCGGTCGATCGCATCATTGTCGCTGGTCGCGCCGATGCGCGGCATCGACCGCTCCTGTCCCTGGTGCGACAGGTTGGCGCGCGGCGTCATCATGTCGCCGTCGGTCATGAAGACGATATGCCGGCTGACCGGCCGCCCGTTATAGGGTCCGTTGTCGGCCGCGAACAGACCGGTCGGCGAGATCAGGCGCGCACCCCACGCCATGCCGGCGTCGTGATAGGTATAGCCCTTGGGTTGCAGCGTCTTGATATATTTGTCGAAGTCGTCGTGATCCGCCTTGGTCATCGTCGTCAGGTTCATCGCCGCGACCGGGCAGGCGGCATAATCGCCGCCCTTGTCGACGAAATTCTGGTAATTGGTCGTCACACCCTTGCGTTCGGATACACGTTCGCGATCGTAGGTAAGGGCGGGTAGGAATGTCTTCCACTGCGTATCGGAATCGGTCGCCGACGGGACCATATCGATGTCCATGTCATAGGCGTTCGACGGCGCGGACGCGTTCGATGCGAATTGCGTCGTCGCCCGCTCGATGATGCAGCCTGCCCAGTCGATCGTGACCCGTTCACCCTGATAGCCGGTGTCTTCTTCGATCGTCGACCCGGTCTTCAGGGGACGCGTGTCGAAACCGCGGTCCTTATAGTTATATTTACCGTCGAAGACCTTGGTCAGCGTTTCCGTCTTCGTCACCTGATAGGTGCGCGTAAACGTCCAGCGCAGCTTTTTGGCTTCGCAACTCGCTGGTTTGCTCCAGGTGGCCGCCTTCCACGTCCCCTTGTAGGAATAATATTCGTAGGTCCGTTTCGAGTCGGAAACGGTGATACGCGTGCTGCCGTCAACAACCGGATTCGAGGGATTCAGCGATTCGCTGACCATCCTGGGCAAATCGCTATCGTCCCAGGTCGTACAATCCGCCTGGGCCTTGTCCGCCTTCCCCGCATCCTCCCATTTTTCGGCCCCTTGCCAGTTCGTGTTGGCAACAGGGTTGGTCGCAGTATAGTCCTCCGACACGACCGTCCGCGCGTCGCCCCAGACTTCCTTAGTCACCGGCTCGCGCGAAGGAAGCCATACGGTGTCGGCTATCCAGTCAGGATTCTTCGTCACCAGAATCTGGCCGACATTGACCGACGAGCTGTAGGGAACGACGCCGAAGCGCAGCCGCCCGTCGCCGATGTCGGCGTTGGTCAGCGTGTCGAAGAAATCGACCGCCGCCTTGCGCAGCGCCTCGATCTTGGTGTCGTCGTCCGAAGAGGAGGCCTTGCGCGCCATCGACCCGGTGACGTCGAGAACCAGCATCACGTCGACGTTCGAGATTTCGAGCTTGGCGGTGCAGTTCACGCCGAGGTCGAACTTGTCCTTGCCGAAAATGTACATGATCGCCGTCGGCAGCTTGACGCTGGCGGTGCCGACGACATCGGCGGCGCTCGTCGACTGCGAGGAAAAGTTCACCGCCTCGCTGCCATAGATGCCGTTCGGAAAGTTGAAGGCGAACATCTTGTTCGCCTCGGCCTTGTGGTCGTCGCCATAGACGCCCGCCGCCATAGCGCGCCGCCCCGCGAGCACGCCGGCGTCGCACGCCTGTTGCAGGCGAAGCTGCGTCATATAGGCGCGGCCGATGTCGACCGCCGACCCGACGATGCCGATCACCGGCACGATCGCGGCCGCGGTCAGCATCAGCGCGTTGCCGCGCTGGTCGCGGATCAGGCGTCCGGCGCCCTGCCGGAGGCGGCGCCCAAGACGGCGCCCGATATGTCGGATGTCGGTCCCACCCATGGTCTCAAATCCCTCGATCGACCCGCGTACGCCCCACAGATGCGCGGCGGGTATCCTGCCTCTATCGGAAAACTGCTTACCAAAATGCTAAGCCGCGCCGCCCGCATGGCCCGGAAAACCGCGCCTCCTGCCCCGCAACGGGACAGTCCGCGCGCACGGATGCGCGCGGGTGCGCGCCGCCGCCGCCCATGCTATGGCCCCGCGATGCCCGCGACTCCCGCCTGGCCGCCCGCCAGCACGCCCCGCCTGTTCGTCGACACGCCGCTCGGCCCCGACGCCGCACCGGTCGTCGACGGCGCGGCGGCGCATTATCTGCTGCACGTCATGCGGCTGAAGCCCGGAGACCCGCTGCTGCTGTTCGACAATCGCAGCGGCGAGTGGCTCGCCACGGTCGCCGATGCGGGCAAGCGCGCGCTGACCGTCCGCATCGAGCGCCGGACGCGCGCGATCGAGGCGGTGCCCGACCTCTGGCTGTGCTTCGCGCCGGTCAAGAAGGCGCGGCTCGACTGGATCATCGAGAAGGCGACCGAACTGGGCGTCGCGCGGCTGCAGCCGGTCATCACCGAGCGCACGATCGTCGAGCGCGTCAAGCGCGAGCGGCTGGAGGCGCAGATCGTCGAAGCGTGCGAGCAATGCGGCCGCACCGCGCTGCCGACGCTGGCCGAGCCGGTGAAGCTGCCCGCGCTGCTGCGCGACTGGCCACAGAGCCGCGCGCTGCTGTTCGCCGACGAAGCGGGGGGTTCGCCGTTCGGAACGGTCGATGCGCCTGCGCCCGCCGCAATCCTGACCGGCCCCGAGGGCGGCTTCACCGAGCGCGAGCGCGCCGCGCTGCTCGCCTGCCCCGCCGTCCGCCGCATCGCGCTCGGCCCGCGCATCCTGCGCGCCGAGACCGCCGCCGTCGCCGCGATCGCCCTGTGGATGGCGCAGCACGGCGACTGGGGGACAGCGGCGGGCGCGGTCTCCCTCGAAGCGTGACGATCAGTCGACGCGGGCGCGAAAGCGGATGGTGAAGCTGGGGCGGCTCGTCGCGCTGGTCGCGTGGCTCATATTGCCCGAGGGCGCGATCCGCAGCCCCCGCACCGCCGGGTCATAGGTCCCCGTCGGCGTGTAGCTATAGGGTGCGCCGCCGCCCGGCTGGTTCGAATAGCCGACATTCGACGCGCTGAATCCCAGGCCGCTCGCCGGCGTTCCATTGCTGAAACTGACCGAGCCGGTCTGGAAGGTGACGCCCGGCGGCAGCGGATCGACGAGCATGATCGCATTCGCCCGGTTGCTGTTGCTTCCCGTCCCGATGCTGGTCACGGTGATCGCATATTCGACGATCGCGCCGGGGATCAGCTTGGGATTGGTCGTGCCGTTGACGGGGTCCGAAATCGGCGTCGAGCTTTTCGTGATGACCAGCACGCCGCCGGTCGCGCGCGTGTTGGTGACGATGCAGGTGACGACGTCGCCGAGCTGCGGCGTGATCGTTCCCGGCGCCGCACCCGGCAGCACGGTCGAGGAGCCGGCGGCGGCGTTGGTGCAGCCAAGCACCGCATCGTAGCGCGCGAGGTCGGCGGTCCCCGCCGCGATCTCGTCGAGCGTATAGGCGGTGCCGGGGGTCAGCCGCACCATGCCGGTGTCGCCGCCGCCGACGGTAGTGCCGGTGCCGCTGGTGGTCGCGCTCGCCACCGCCACCGCGCCATCGAGAATGCGGACGGTGAACTGGTCGCCGCTGTAGCGCCGCCCTCCGCTGCCCAGCGCCTTGCGGAGGCGCAGGTGCGGATAGGGGGTGTTGGTGAAGGTGCAGGCGATCGCATCGCCGAATTGCAGCGGCGGCAGGGTGAACGATGTCGCGACCACCCCGACGGGCAGCGGCGTCGCCGATCCGCTGTTGCCGTTGGTGCAGCTGATCGTCGAGCGATAGGCGGAGAGCGCGCTGGCGCTGCCCGCCGCCATTTCCTCGCTCAGCGTCACCGACAGGCTGGAAGCGAGGCTGACCGGCATCGCGTTGAACGGGCCGTTGCCGCTGCCGCTCGTCGTCCCCTGCCCCAGCAGCGCGCCGCCGCTCGCCGCGCGGATGCGGAAGAGGAACTGGTCGCTGGCGTCGATCCGCGCCCCCGCGATCTGCTTCGACAGCCGGACCGAGGCGAAGCGCACCGCAAGCATGATGCCCTGCAACCCGCCCGAGGTGATCTGGGCGGTGACGGTCGTCGGGCTGTTCGACCCGACGATATAGGCGCCGACCGTCCCGGCGGTGCCGGTGACGGTGACGGTCGAGGTGCCGATGCCCGATCGGGCCGGATAGGTCGTTCCGCTAGTCGGCGGCACCTGGTCGAGCAGCTGCCACGCGCCGCCGTTGGTCGTGAACACCAGCGATTCCGTCTCGTTCGACGATTCGGCGTCGGCGACGACGAAGGAATAGGCGGAGGCGGCCGCCCCCGCGGGCGGGGTGATCGCGATGCCGCCGATCGTGACGGTGCGCGTTCCCGATGCCGTCGAATAGAGCACCGGGCGGCCCGGTATCCCGAGGAAGGCCGAGTTGCCGACCGCGGCGCCGGTCCACGACGGCGCGGCGACGGCGGAGAAGGCGCTGCCCGATGTCGGCGTCACGCGCAGGTTGAAGCGCAGGACCGAACCGTCGGTCAGCGTGAAGCTCATATTCTGGCCCGCCGCGCTGCGCGCGGTCGCGTCGCTGTATTGGCTGAGGTCGAGCCAGCAATAGGTCTCCCACCCCGCGGGCGCGGTCCCCTGGCTCGTCGCGGGGGCGCAGCTTTGGGCATACGCCGGCGCGGCGGCGAGCAGCAACGCCATCAGCAACGCGAAACAGGCCAGCAGCAGCGGGCGGAAGACGCGCCGCGCGCGGGCTCGCATCGACGAGGCGCACGGCGGTGGGCTCGCGGTCCGCCACCCACCGGCCCGCGACGCAATCTGGTCCCTGGTCATGCCCGCGCTTGTGGCAGCGAAAGGTTAATTCGCGGTCAACCTGTCCCCTCCTTTACCCCTTGCGCGGGGCCCGTCCTTTTTGCTGGTGCAAGCCGCGGCGCCTGCCTAAAGCGGCGCGATGAGCACGCGTACGGTTTCAGATCGAAACGATCCCCTCATCGAGAGCCGCGACCAGCTCGCGGCGCCCATGATCAAGGGCGAGAAGCCGAAGGACCGCTGGCGAATCGGCACCGAGCACGAGAAATTCGTCTATCGCACCGCCGATCATCGCGCGCCCTCCTATGACGAGCCGGGCGGCATCCGCGACCTGCTGACCGCGCTGACCCGCTATGGCTGGGAACCGGTCGAGGAAGGGGGGAACGTCATCGCCCTGTCGGGCAGCGACGGCGCGATCAGTCTCGAACCGGCGGGACAGCTCGAACTGTCGGGCGCGCCGCTCGAGAATCTCCACCAGACCTGCGCCGAGACCGGCCGCCACCTGAAGCAGGTGAAGGAGGTCGGCGCCGAACTCGGCCTCGGTTTCCTCGGCCTCGGCATGTGGCCCGACAAGACGCGCGACGAACTGCCGCGCATGCCGAAGGGACGCTATGCGATCATGCTCGACCACATGCCGCGCGTCGGCGGCATGGGGCTCGACATGATGCTGCGCACCTGCACCATCCAGACCAACCTCGACTATGCGAGCGAGGCCGACATGGTGCAGAAATTCCGCGTCTCGCTCGCGCTCCAGCCGCTGGCGACCGCGCTGTTCGCGGCGTCGCCCTTCACCGACGGCCGGCCCAACGGTTATCTGTCCTATCGCAGCCACATCTGGACCGACACCGACCCCGCGCGCACCGGCATGCTGCCCTTCGTGTTCGAGGACGGCTTCGGCTACGACCGCTATGTCGACTATATGCTCGACGTGCCGATGTATTTCGTGTTCCGCGACGGGCGTTACATCGACGCGGCGGGACAGAGCTTCCGCGATTTCCTGAAGGGCCGGCTTCCGGCGCTGCCCGGCGAGTTGCCGCGCCTTTCCGACTGGACCGACCATCTGTCGACCGCCTTTCCCGAGGTGCGGCTCAAGAGCTTCCTCGAAATGCGCGGCGCCGACGGGGGACCGTGGAACCGCATCTGCGCGCTGCCCGCGCTGTGGGTCGGGCTACTCTACGACCAGGGCGCGCTCGACGCGGCGTGGGACCTCGTCAAGGACTGGAGCATCGCCGACCAGCAGGCGCTGCGCGACGCGGTGCCGCGCGAGGGGCTGTGCGCCGCGGCGCCGGGCGGCGGCACCGTCGGCGACCTTGCGCACCGCGTTCTCGACATCGCGGCGCAGGGGCTGGCGGCACGCGACGAGGTCAATTCGATGGGCGACAACGAGGTCGGCTTCCTCGAACCGCTGCGGCAGATCGCCAAGAGTGGCAAGTCGCCCGCGCACGACCTGCTCGACCGCTACGAAGGCGCATGGGGCCGCGACCTGTCCAGGATTTATGGCGAGTTGAGCTTCTGAAAGACACGCATTCGGGATAGCGGAATCGCCATTCGCTTCCCTTCGTCACCCCAGCCTTGATCCGGGATGACGGCGATGGAAATGTCGGCACTCGACCGAAAATGCTGTTACGCCACCGGCCCCACCCGCGGGTCGGGCTCCAGCCGGATCAGCGGGCGCGCCCGACCCGTCAGCCGCGTGAACAGGCGCGGCACCAGCGCGTGCCGCTGAGCCCAGTTCCAATAGGCGACATAGGCGGGATCGGCGAGCAGATGCTTTTCCTCTGTCTTGGCGCGCCAGTAATAGACACCGCTGACCAGCCCGAGGATGACCATGTTGCGCGCGCCCTCGACCCAGCCGCCGGCGGTGACCAGAAAGGGCAGCGAGCCGACCCACCAGCTCAGATTCTTGGACACATAGGCGGGGTGGCGGGTCAGCGCATAGGGACCGTGGGTGATGACGCCGCGATGCGTGAGGTTCGAGAAGCGGATGCCGAACGCCATCGTCGCCCAGGCATAGACCGCGACCAGCGCGACGAGCACGACGCCCCACAGCATCATCAGCGTCTCGTGCCCCTCCAGCCAATAGCCCCAGTCGGACCCGTTCACCGTATAGTCGAGCGGGCCGCCGTTCATCAGGATGAAGGGCGGATAGCAGACGAGCGCCGCGACCCACGCCATACCATAAGGGTTGGCGGTGCGGATGTGCGAGTCGAGCGGCTTCAGTGTCAGGATATAGCCGACCGTCGCGACATGGACGTCGACCAGATAGAGCAGATTGATCATCCACAGCGCGATCATGTAGGGATTGGCGAGCGCCTCGCTCACCGGCACGGTGACCAGCGCCGCGAAATTGCCCGGCACGATCGACAGCATGAAGGCGGTGAAGAAGCCTTTCACCGCCCAGGCGCGGAAATGGTGGCCGATCGCGCGGCCATCGACGGGTTGGCCGGGAGCAATCAGCCAGCGGCCGAACTGGTAGCAGCCGTCGCGCGGTTCGACCATGCGGCGGTCGAGCCACAACATATAGGGCACGGAGACGAGCAGCAGCCACGGCGCCACCCGCTCCAACAGGTCCATCGCGAAGGCATAATTGCCCTCCCAATAATAGCGCATCGTCGCATAGAAGAGCGCGATCAGCCCCCAGGTCGCCCACAGGCCGGCGATCTTGGTCAGGCTGATATCGACCGTTTCGCGCCACGGCCGGCGCTGCGACCAGTCGATGCCGGTCGAGGGGTTGCGATGCACCTTGTCGACGAACAGCGACCACAGCACCATCGGGATGCCGCAGGCGAGCACGCTGGCGATCGCCGAATTGGGACCGTCCATCGGGCCGCGCGTACCCCAGTCAATGCCGAGCACGGTCGCGATCTGCGGCGCATGGCGCGCGATCAGCAGGTAGGAGAATAGTCCGGCGATACCGACGATGCCGACCCCGGCGCTGACCGCCGAACGCGGCCGCGAATCGGCGGCGGGCGCGTCTTCGGCCGCAGCGCCGGTCGCGGGGGAGAGCGGAAGATCGGACATGGCGGTCACGCTTTTCCCCTAGTCCGAAATGGTAAGCAAGCCGTCAACGATACGGGCGAGTCGCGCGCCCTCGCCTCGCCAGAAAACAACCATTTTGGCCGTTTTCCACCGTTCATCGTGCCATCGGTTCGATTCAGCCCGACTCGCGGCGTGCGGATTCGCGCTGGCGGGGAGTCGCTGGTAAGGCGCCGTTCCAGTCGGGGGCGGAGGGCTCCAAGCAGAACAACAAGACGGGGTCGTGACTTGTCTTCCCAATCGACGGGCCTGCGCCCATGGCGCCAGCGCTGGAATGCGCTGTTTCAGGACCATGAAATCTTCATCCGCACCCACGGCCATGTCCGGTTCGTGCGGGTCAGCGCGGTCTGGCAAAAGCGTGTCGCGCTGATCGCCGCGGCGGTACTGTTCGCCTGGGCGGCGGTCACCGTCGCGATCTTTGTCAACCAGCTTCTTTCCGCAGACGAACGGGCCGAGGTCGCGCGCAAGCAGGCCGCCGCAACTGCCGCCGAGGCGCGCATCGCCCAGTATCGCGACCGTGTCGGCGAAATCGCCGCCGACCTCGACGAGCGCCAGGCGCAGCTCGAGGAATGGCAAAAGACCTATTTCGGCGCCGAGGCGCTGCCCGCCGCCGCCGATGACGACAAGACCGGGGCCGCCGCGGACAAGCCGCCCGAAACAAATACCCTCAAGACGAGCGCAGTCGATCCGCGCCTGCCACCCGAGGCGCAGGCGCTCGCGCGCATCGAGGCGCGGCAGGAGGTCTTTTCGGCGCGGCTGCTCGCCGCGGTCGGCGCGCGCGCCGCAAAGGCCGAGGGCGCGGTGGCGAAGCTGGGGCTCGACCCCGCGTCGCTGGTCCGCAACGCAGCGGCCGGCCGCGGCGGTCCCTTCATCCCCTTCCGCGGCCGCATCGGCGCCGCGGGCGCGCTGGGCAAGAGTTTCGCGGCGCTCGAAGGCGCGCTGTTCCGCATGGAGGTGCTCGAACGCACGCTCGTCGCCATCCCCTCGGGCCAGCCCGCGCATGTGCTGATGCTCTCGTCGAGCTACGGCTATCGCAGCGATCCCTTCACCGGCGCGAGCGCGATGCATTCGGGGCTCGATTTCCCCGGTCCGCTCGGCACCCCGATCCTCGCCGCGGCGCCGGGCAAGGTGGTGTACGTCGGCCAGCGCGCGGGCTATGGCAATGTCATCGAGGTCGATCACGGCCAGGGGATCATGACCCGCTATGCTCACCTGTCGGGTTTCACGACGCGGGCGGGCGCGCAGGTCGCCGCCGGGCAGCAGATCGCCAAGATGGGCTCGACCGGGCGTTCGACCGGCAGCCACCTGCATTTCGAAGTCCGTCTGAACGGCGTCGCGGTCAACCCGCGCCGGTTCCTGGAGGCCAAAGCCGATGTTCTTGAAGTCAAAGACGACGCCCGACAGCGAGTCGGCGCCCTCGCTTCCGCCACCCCCGGCCGGGGCGCCCGCTAGGATGGCGACCGGCGCGCGCCATACGACCTTCTCGATCCTCGGTTCGGATGTCGTCGTCACCGGCAATGTATCGGCGAGCGTCGACCTGCACGTCGACGGCAAGATCGAGGGCGACCTGAAATGCGCCAACCTCGTCCAGGGCGAGGCAAGCGAGATCAAGGGTGCGGTGGCCGCCGAAACCGCGAAGATCGCCGGGCTGGTCGACGGCTCGATCGAGGCGAAGACGCTGATCGTCCACGCGACCGCGCGGATCACCGGCGACGTGACCTACGAAACGATCACGATCGAGAATGGCGGCCGGGTCGACGGCAAGCTGTCGCACCGCCGCCACGGCGCCGCGGCCAAGGCGCCGCCGCCGCTGGAAATCGTCGAGACCCGCACCGCGTAACGGCGCGCGCGGTCACGCGCCGCCGACGACCCACGCGAGCGCTTCGTCGCGCGCGCCGGGCTCGAAAACGCGGTAGCTGATGCGCGGCAACAGCGCGCTCTCGATCTTCGTCGCCGCGCGGATCCAGCCCTGATCGGCAACCACCGCGACGCGGCCGAAGCGATCCAGCTTGCCGAACAGCGGCAGCGCGCGCTTCATATAGGCGCCCAGTCCCGCGATCTCGATACCGTCGATCGCCTGCGTCTCGACGAAGACGTGGACCTTGTCATGGCGCGCCATCGCGCCATCGAGGCGGTCCATGATCGCGTCGAGTTCACTGCCGCTGATCCGGTCCGATACCTTGAGCGCGATCACATCGTCCGCGCTGTCGATCATGTCGAGCATGGTCTTTCTCCTGCTTCGCCCTACGCGCCGCTGCGCCCGGCCGTTCCATCGGGGCGCGGCTTTCCGTCCCGCACCAGCGGCGAGCCGAAACCCTCGGTATATTGCGGGGCGTCGTCGGTGATCCGCACCCACGGCGCCTTCGATTCGACGAAGATATGCGCCGCATAGCCCCGGAACCCCGGATCGTCGTCGAGCAGGCCCACCGGCACGAAATAGATCTTGCCGCCGGGGTCGGCATGCGGCGCGGGGCTCCCGCATGTCCGGCAGAAGCTCGACGTCCAGCCGTCGCTTTCCGGCACCACGAAGCGGGCGACATCGGCCTCGCCGCGCAGCCAGCGGAAACTACCCACCGCAGTGTAGAAGACGGCATTGCCGTCGGTCCCCGACACCTTGCGGCATTTCGAGCAATGGCACTGCCCGGCCGGGCCGATCTTTCCCTCGATCGCGAACGCCACCGCCCCGCACAGGCACGATCCGGTGATTGGCTTGGACATGGAACCCTCCTCCCGCATCCGATCCGGCGAAGATAGGCGGATCGGGGCCGACCGCAATCGCATAAAGCGGGGTCTGCTCCTGTCTGCTTCCCGGCGGTAGCCGGGGTCCAGGGGCCTGCCGAAAAGCGCGGAACCCGCCCTCAGTTCCGCGGCGCCTGCCGGCGATAACTCAGCGCCTCGGCGATATGGGTGCGGCCGATCGTCTCTGCCCCGGTAAGGTCAGCGATCGTCCGCGCCACGCGCAGCATCCGCGTATAGCCGCGCGCCGACAGCCGCATCGCCTCGGCCGCCTGCGCGAGCAGATGGCGCCCCGGCTCGTCGGGAGTGGCGACGGCTTCGAGCAGCTCGCCGTCGATCTCGGCATTGGTGCGCGCCTTGTGCCCGGCATAGCGCGCCGTCTGGACCGCACGCGCCGCCGCGACGCGCGCCGCGACTTCGGCGCTGCCCTCGGCGGGCGGCGGCAGGACGAGGTCGGCGGCGCTCACCGCGCGCACCTCGACATGCAGGTCGATGCGGTCGAGCAGCGGTCCCGACAGCTTCGCCTGATAGTCGGCGGCGCAGCGCGGCGCGCGGCTGCACGCGAGCGCCGGATCGCCGAGATGGCCGCAGCGGCAGGGATTCATCGCGGCGATCAGTTGCACCCGCGCCGGAAAGGTGACGTGCGCATTGGCGCGCGCGACGCTGACCTCGCCCGTCTCGAGCGGCTGGCGCAGGCTGTCGAGCACCCCACGCTGGAATTCGGGCAGTTCGTCGAGGAACAGCACCCCCAGATGCGCGAGGCTGACCTCGCCCGGGCGCACGCGCAGCCCGCCGCCGATCAACGCCGGCATCGACGCCGAATGATGCGGGCTGCGGAACGGCCGCGCGCGGACCAGTCGCCCGCCCTCCAGCCCGCCCGCGACCGAGGCGATCATCGACACTTCCAGCGCCTCGGCGGGGGTCAGTTCGGGCAGGATGCCGGGCAGGCAGGCGGCCATCAGCGACTTGCCCGCCCCCGGCGGCCCGACCATCAGCAGGTTGTGGCCGCCCGCCGCCGCGATTTCGAGCGCGCGCTTCGCTGTTTCCTGCCCCTTCACCTGCGCCAGATCGGCGGTTCGCGCCGGCGCCGCGACCTCGCCCGGCACCGGCGCGGGCAGCAGCGCGGCGCCCTTGAAATGCCCGAGCAGCGACAGGAGGTCGGGCGCCGCGAGCACCTCGACATGCCCCGCCCACGCCGCCTCCGACCCCTGCGCGGCGGGGCAGACGAGCCCGCGCTCGACGCTGCCCGCGTGCAGCGCGGCAAGCAGCACGCCTGGCGACGGCGCGACGCGCCCGTCGAGGCCGAGTTCGCCGACGACGACATAGGCGGCGAGCGTTTCGGGATCGACGACCCCCATCGCGCCGAGCAGCGCGAGCGCGATCGGCAGGTCGTAGTGCGAGCCTTCCTTGGGCAGGTCGGCGGGCGACAGGTTGACCGTGATCCGCTTCGGCGGCAGCGCGAGGCCGATCGCCGACAGCGCCGCGCGCACCCGCTCGCGGCTTTCGGCGACCGCCTTGTCGGGCAGGCCGACGACCGCGAAGGCGGGCATCCCGGGCGCGATCTGGCACTGCACCTCGACCCCGCGCGCCTCGAGCCCGAGATAGGCGACGGTCGAAACGATCGCGACCAATGATACCCCCTTGCAGCCGGCCCCCATTTGTTCCCCATCCTTCATAGGCGGGAGGCGCCGGGCGTCGAGTCCCTTTTTGTCGGGGGACAGGAATCGCGTGGGAATGACGGAGACAAAAAGGAAGGAATTTCGCGCAGAGGCGCAGAGTCCGCAGAGATTTTAGTTCGCGCGGAGGCGCGGAAGCGCGGATGCGCGGAGAAGAAAGAAGAAAATGGCGGCTTTGCCGCCTTCCCCTTTTCTCTGCGATCTCTGCGCCTCTGCGCGAAATCCTGTCCCAAGACCGTCATCGCCGTCCAATTTGACATCATACCAACCAGTCGGTATGTAAATCTCCATGACGCCGACTCACCCCTCCCCCCCTCCGACGCCGCGCCGCCGCGCACCGCGGGGCAGCGCGCGCGCGAAGCTGATCGCCGCCGCGCATCAGGAGGTGCGGCGGCACGGCTATGCCGCGACCACGGTCGACCAGATCTGCGCTGCCGCCGGGGTGACCAAGGGCGCCTTCTTCCACCATTTCGAATCGAAGGAGGCGCTGGCGGTCGCCGCCGCCGAAGCGTGGACCGAGCGCGCGCGGCCGATGTTCGACATGCTGCCGCACACGAAGCTGGAGGACCCGCTCGACCGGCTGCTCGGCCATATCGATTTCCGCTTTTCGCTGCTGCACGGCCCGGTCGACGGCTTCACCTGTTTCATCGGCACGATGGTGCAGGACGCCTATGCGACCAGCGAGCCGATCCGTCTCGCCTGCGAAGCGAGCATCGCCGCCTATTGCGAAGCGCTCTCCCCCGACATCGAGGCGACGATGGCGCAATATGGCGCGCCCGACGGGATGACCGCGATCGATCTCGCGCGCCATATCCAGTCGGTGCTGCAGGGCGGCTTCGTTCTGGCGAAAACCACCAACGATCCGGCGATTGCCAGGGAAAGCGTCGCCCATCTGACGCGTTACGTCCGCATGCTATTCGGACGGACGTGACCGCCGCGAAACCGTCCCCCGAAACCTTCCGACGAGAGAGGAATTTCCGATGCCCACCCCCAGGATGATTTTCGTCAACCTGCCGGTCCGCGACCTCGACCGGTCGATCGCCTTCTACGAGGCGCTCGGCTTCGCCAACGAGCCGCGCTTCACCGACGAGACCGCCGCCTGCATGGTCTGGTCCGACGCGATCTTCGTGATGATCCTGACGCACGACAAGTGGCGCAGCTTCACCGACCGGCCGATCCCGCCGACGGCATCGAGCGAGGCGATGCTCGCGCTGACCCTCGACAGCCGCGAGGCGGTCGATGCGATGGTCGCGGCCGCCGCCGCCCACGGCGGCACCGCCGACGTCAACCCGGTGCAGGAACATGGCTTCATGTACGGCCGCGACATTCTGGATCCCGACGGCCATGTCTGGGAACCGTTCTGGATGGACCCGGCGGTCGCGAACGGCGACGCACCCCCACCCGCCGCCTGAGGCGACGAAAGGAGCGGCATCATGCCCGTGAATCCCGCCGCCATAATCGAGATCACCGCCTTCGACTGGGTGCCCGATTTCGCGCGCGGTTTCGTCCGCGACCTGCGTCCGCGCTGGGCGTGCGAGGAAATCGGGCTCGACTATGCCGAGCGGCTGATCAGCGCGGTCGACCGTCCGTCCGAACATTTCCGCGACCAGCCATGGGGGCAGGTGCCGGTGCTGCGCGACGGCGACGTGCATCTGTTCGAAAGCGGCGCCATCCTGCTGCATCTGGCGGAAAAGGACGAGCGGCTGCTGCCGCGCGACCCGCAGGGCCGCGCGACCGTGACGAGCTGGCTGTTCGCCGCCTACAACAGCGTCGAACCGGCGATGTTCGAACTGTCGACCGTCGACCTGTTCGCGGCGGGCGAGCCGTGGGCGAAGCTGCGCCGGCCCGGCCTGATGGACTTCATCCGCGCCCGCTTCGGCAGGCTCGCCGAGGCGCTGGGCGACCGGCCGTATCTCGCGGGCGTTTTCAGCGTCGCCGACATCGCGATGGCGACGGTGCTGCGCGAGGGTATCGAATCGGGTGCGGTCGCCGAGCATCCGCAGCTCGAGGCCTATCTTGCCCGCTGCCTCGAACGCCCCGCCTTCGACCGCGCGCTCAAGGCGCAGTTCGCCGCCTTCCGCGAAGAGGCGGGACCGGCGGAAAGATAAGCATGAGCCCCTCCTCTTCAGAAGGAGGGGGAAGACAGAGCAGGAGAGAGACGATGACCTATGTCGAAGGCTTCGTGCTTGCGGTTCCGACCGCCGAGCAGGACAGATATCGCGACCTTGCCGCCCGATCGGTGCCGCTGTTCAAGGAGTTCGGCGTGCGTCGGCACGTCGAATGCTGGGGCGACGACATCCCCGTCGGCAAGCTCAACGACTTCCGCACCGCGGTGCAGGCGAAGGACGGGGAGACGGTCGTCTTCAGCTGGTTCGAATATCCCGACCGCGCGACGCGCGATGCCGCGAACGAGAAGATTCGCACTGATCCGCGCATGGCGGAGATGGGCACCGACATGCCCGGCGACGGCCAGCGCATGATCGTCGGCGGCTTCGCGCCGATCGTCGAGGAAGGGCTCGGCGGATCGATGGGCTATACCGACGGCTTCGTGTTCGCGGTACCCGACGCCAACAAGGAGGCCTATCGCGCGCTCGCCGCCCGCGCCTCGCTTGTCTTCCTCGATCATGGCGCGACGCGCGTCCTCGAATGCTGGGGCGACGACGTGCCCGACGGCAAGGTCACCGACTATCGGCGCGCGACGCATGCAAAGCCCGGCGAGACTCCCGCCTTCAGCTGGATCGAATGGCCCGACAAGGCGGCGCGCGTCGCGGGCTGGGAAAAGGTCATGGCCGACGAGCGGATGCGGCACGATCCGAACGATCAGAGCTTCGACGGCGCGCGCATGATCTATGGCGGCTTCGTTCCGATCGTCGACGCCTGACACCCCCCACCGCCGGGACGCACAAGGAGAAGGACGATGACGAATCCCAAGGGCAGCTTCATCTGGTACGAGCTGATGACGAGAGATCCCGACGGCGCGGCGCGCTTCTATGGCGCCGTGGTCGGCTGGACGATTGCGGCGCACGGCGACCCCGCGGCCGGCGGCGTCGATTATCGCATGATCGGCCGCAGCGACGGCGACCAGGCCGGCGGCGTGCTGGCGCTGAACGCCGACATGCTGGCGGGCGGCGCGCGGCCGGCGTGGCTCGGCTATCTCTATACCCCCGATGTCGACGCCACGGTCGCGGCGATCGGGGCCGACGGCGGCAGCGTCCACATGCCGCCGACCGACCTGCCCGTCGGGCGCATCGCGATGCTGGCGGACCCGCAGGGCGCGCCCTTCTACGTCATGAACCCGATCCCGCCCGCGGGGCAGGAGGACATGGACAGCGACGCCTTCTCGGTCACCGAGGCGCAGCACGTCCGCTGGAACGAACTGATGACGAGCGACCCCGACGCCGCGATCGCCTTCTACCGCAGGCATTTCGGCTGGGGTCAGGAAGGCGCGATGGATATGGGGGCGCTGGGCGCCTACCGCTTCCTTCAGGTCGGCGACGTCGGCATCGGCGCGGTAATGCCGCTGATGCCCGAAACCCCGGCGTCGACCTGGACCTTCTACATCGGGGTCGACGACATCGACCGCGCCGCGGCGGCGGTCGCGGCGGCCGGCGGCACGGTGACCAACGGCCCGATGGAAATCCCCGGCGGCGAATATGCGATGAACGGCATCGACCCGCAGGGCGCCGCCTTCGGGCTGGTGGGGCCGCGGCGCTGACGGACAGGCCCCTCCCCAAAGGGAGGGGCGTTGGAAGAGGAGAGAAGCCATGACCACCCCCGCCAACGAGGCGCCGACCGGCGGCCTGACCCCGCACCTGACTATCCGCGACAGGCGCGCGGTCGAGGCGATTGCTTTCTACACCGCCGCATTCGGTGCGAGCGAGGTCGTCCGCGTCCCCGCCGACGACGGCGTGCGGCTGATGCACGCGCACCTGCATCTCAACGGCGCCTCGCTGATGATCCACGACGATTTCCCCGAATATACGGGCGGTCCAGCGCCCGCGCCGGCCAGCGTCGTGCTGCACCTGCAGGTCGACGACACCGACGCCTGGTACGCCCGCGCCGTCGCCGCCGGCGCCGAAAGCGTGATGGCGCCCGAAAACATGTTCTGGGGCGACCGTTATGCGCAGGTGCGCGACCCGTTCGGCCACCTCTGGTCGCTCGGCACCCCGCTGCAAGGAGAGGAAGGATGACCCGCGATCCCGTCACGCTGTGCCTGTGGTACGATAAGGATGCCGAGGAAGCCGCGGCTTTCTATGCCGCCACCTTCCCCGACAGCCGCGTCGGCGCGGTCCACCGCGCCCCCGGCGACAACCCGAGCGGCAGAGAGGGCGACGTGCTGACCGTCGATTTCACCGTGCTCGGCATCCCGTGCGTCGGCCTCAACGGCGGCCCCGCCTTTCCGCACAGCGAGGCCTTTTCCTTCCAGGTCCATACCGGGACGCAGGAGGAAACCGACCGCTACTGGAACGCGATCGTCGGCAACGGCGGCCAGGAAAGCATGTGCGGTTGGTGCAAGGACAAATGGGGCGTCAACTGGCAGATCACCCCGCGCGCCCTGACCGATGCCGTGATGGGCGACGACAAGGCGGCGGCGAAACGCGCGTTCGAGGCGATGATGACGATGAAGAAGATCGACGTCGCGGCGATCGAGGCCGCGGTGCGGGGGGAGCCGGGGTGACGCGGCGCCGCCTCTCACCCTCGCCCCTGTCCGCCTGGCTGCTCTGCGGCACGCTCGACATCGTCTATGCCGCGCTCTGGAGCCTGTCGGCGGGCGGCACCGTCGGCGGCATGCTGCGCGGGGTCGCCAAGGGGCCGTTCGGCGACGCCGCGGTCGACTGGGGCCTCGGCGGCGCGCTGCTCGGCCTCGTCACCCACTATGCGATCATGGGCGCGATGGTCGCGGCCTTCGTCCTGCTCGCGCGGTATTGGGCGGGGCTGCGCCGCTGGCCGTGGGGATGGGTCGGCCTCGTCTATGGCCTGATCCTCTATGGCGTGATGAACGGCATCGTGCTGCCGCTGCGCTTCGGCACGCCCTTTCCGCCCGCCGACCTGTTCAAGGGCGCGGTCGCGCTCTTTCCCCACATCTTTTTCGTCGGACTGCCGCTCGCATGGCTGTTCGCGCGTCCGGAGGCCCGCTGATGCTGATCTATTACGGCCACCCGTTCTCCTCCTACACGTGGAAGGCGCTGATCGCGCTCTACGAGAAGGAGCTTCCCTTCGATTACCGCGTGATCGGCCCCGACACGCCGCAGCATGGCGACGAGTTGCGCGCGCACTGGCCGGTCGGCAAGTTCCCGCTGCTCGTCGACGGCGACACCGCGCTGTTCGAGGCGTCGATCATCATCGAGCATCTCGACGCACTCGCCCCCGAACCGCGCCTGATCCCGGCGGACCGCGACGCGGCGCTGCGCGTCCGGCTACTCGACCGGATATTCGACAATCATGTGATGACCCCGATGCAGGAGGTGGTGGCCGACGCGCTGCGCGGGCCGGAACATCATCTCCAGATCATCGTCGACAAGGCGAAGGAATCGCTCGAAACCGTCTACCGCTGGCTCGATGCCGAGCTGGCCGGCGGCGGCTGGGCGACTCCCCATGGCTTCACCCTCGCCGATTGCGCGGCGGCACCCTCGCTCTTCTATGCCGACTGGGTGCACGAAATCGCGCCCGCCTACGCCAATCTGCGCGCCTATCGCGCGCGGCTGCTCGCGCATCCGTCGGTCCGCCGCTGCGTCGAGGATGCGCGGCCCTATCGCCCCTTCTTCCCGCTCGGCGCCCCCGATCGCGACTGACCCGCAAAGGAGAAACAGCATGTCCGACGATCCCCGCGAACTGTCGATCTCGATCCGCATCGCCGCGCCGCCCGACGCGGTCTGGCGGGTGATGACCGAGCGGATGGCCGAATGGTGGTGCCCGAAGCCGTGGACCGTCACGCTCGACGATGTCGACCTGCGCCCCGGCGGACGCTGCGCGATGACGATGCGCGGCCCCGACGGCGAGGTGCAGCCGACCGACGGCCTGTTCCTCGAGGTCGTGCCGGGGGTGCGCTTCGTGACCACCGATGCGGTGGTGCGCGGCGCCGACGGCCGCATCGCGCCGCGCGATCCGTTCATGATCGGCGGCTGGGAGATCGCGCCCGACGGCGCCGGCACCCGCTTCACCGGCTGGGCGCGCCACTGGAGCGACGAGGCGCGCCAGCAGCATCAGGACATGGGCTTCACCGCCGGCTGGACCGTCGTCGCCGAACAGCTCAAGGCGCTGTGCGAAGCCGCCTGACGGAACGTCCCGAAACGCGGTTAACGCCGCGCTGACCGCATGGCTTGACGCTCTGGTAGGCGCCCGCGCGCGAGAGCGGCGGGATGGCCCGTCCGTCCGCCTTGCCGCCCGCGCTGCTGCGTTCCGCGATCGTCGCCTTGCTGGCAGCGGTGCTCGCCTTCGCGCCCGCGCAGGCGCAGACGGTGGTGACCGTCACCACGACGATCGGCTGGACCTATGAAGAGGTGGATGGTCCGGCCGCCAATCTCGACCCGACCGCCCTCGACGAGGACGCGGCGCTGCTCGACGATGCGGCGCTCGCCGATGCCGCCGACCTCGGCGCGACGCGGCGTTATGCGCCCGCCGCGACGCTCGCGACCCTCGGTCCCGCGAAGGCGCGCTTCGGTCCCTTCGCGGTGGTCGACGCCGGCGCCGCGCGCATGGCGGGCGACGTCACCGCGGCGACGCCGCACCAGTTCGCGGCGATGCTCGCGGCCTTTCCGGCGCTGCGGCGGATCGAGATGATCGACTGCCCCGGCAGCCTCGACGAAGAGGCGAACCTGATCCTCGCCCGCGCGATCCGCCGCGCGGGGCTGGAAACCGTCGTGCCAAGCGGCGGATCGGTGCGGTCGGGCGCGGTCGAGCTGTGGCTCGCCGGCGCCGTCCGCCGCGCCGCGCCCGATGCCGAATTCGGCGTCCACAGCTGGATCGACGAAGAAGGGCGCGAGGCGAACGACTATCCCGCCGACGATCCCGTCCACGCCGAATATCTGAGACTCTATCGCGAATTGGGGATGGACGATGCCAGCGCGCGCGCTTTCTATACGCTGACCAACAGCACGCCGTTCGACACCGTCCGCACCCTGACGCGCGCCGACATGGCCCGCTTCGTCGCGCTCGACTGACCCCGCCGCCGCATAGCGAGCCGTCGCGTCGGCGCACCCGGCCGACGTGCCCTATCCTTGCAACACGCCGCCCGCCTTCCCACATCGCCGGGCATGGCGAAGCCGAATCTCTACCAGCGGTTGCGGGCGAATGCGCAGGTGCGCTACGCGCTGTTCGTGACCGGCGTGCTGCTGATGATCGTCGCGGCGCTGATCGGGCCGTTGCCCGGTCCCGGCTTCGTCATCCTCTTCCCGATCGGGCTGATGCTCGCGCTGCAGAACAGCCTGTGGGCAAAGCGCCGCTATGTCCGGTTCAAGATGCGCCACCCGCGCTACGGCGACTGGGCCGACCGGCTGATGCGGCGGGTCAGCGCGGCGCGGCGGCGCGCGCGCGCCGCGCTCGACCGGCTCGATGGCGATTGACTTTGCGCCGACTCTCGCCTATCCGCGCCCCCACTGGCGGCCGCCCGCGTTTGGCGGCCCTTTTTCGTTGCAACGATTGAAGAGATTTTGGGGATTTCGCGATGAAGCGCACCTATCAACCGAGCCGCCTCGTGCGCAAGCGCCGCCACGGCTTCCGCGCCCGCAAGGCCACCGTCGGCGGCCGCAAGGTCCTCGCCGCCCGCCGCGCCCGCGGCCGCAAGAAGCTGTCGGCCTAAGCGCCGGCGCTTCGCCGCCGAGCCTGGAAGGATCTGGGCTGGTGCGAACGCTCTCCAGACGCAGCGAGTTTCTGGCCGCGAATCGCGGCCTTCGCTTTCCCATGCCCGGCTTCGTCCTGCTCGTCCGCCCGCGCGGTGACGACGACGACGCGCCGGGCATCGGCTTCACGGTCAGCAAGAAGGTCGGCAACGCGGTCGTGCGCAACCGGATGAAGCGCCGCCTGCGCGCCCTCGCCCGCGCCGCCTTGCCCGAATCGGGGATCGCGGGCGCCGACCATGTGCTGATCGGCCGCCCCGGCGGCAACGCCATCGCCTTCGCCGAGCTGGCCGGACACCTCGATTCGGCGCTGAAGCGCGCCGCGAAGAAGCTGGCACAATGAGTGGCGTGAGCGTTTCCCGTTGTCGTCACCCCGGACTTGATCCGGGGTCCCGCTTTTCCACGTTGCTGAGCGGGACCCCGGATCAAGTCCGGGGTGACGATGATTTCAGCCGCGCGAAAACCCGAATCGCGTGTGAAGTTGCGCAGTTTCCGGGGGGTTCCGCATGATCGCCCGGCTGCTGATCCTGATCGCGCGCGGCTGGCAGCTCGGCCCGTCGCGCATCCTGCCGCCGACATGCCGCTACGCGCCGTCGTGCAGCGAATATGCGATCGTCGCGCTGAAACGCCATGGTGCGATCAAGGGTGGCTGGCTGGCGACAAAGCGGCTATTGCGCTGCCACCCCTGGGGCGGACACGGTTACGACCCGGTGCCATGAGACAGGCATTTCCCGACATTTGTTGAGATGAAGAGAGACCGAAAAGCGTGGATGACAAGCGGAACCTGATCGCGGCGATTTTACTGTCGGTCGCCATCCTGCTGGGCTGGAACTTCGTCGCGGAGAAATTCTTCCCGACTCCCGCCAAACCCGACGTGACCACCACGGTCGCCGGGACCGACGCGAACGGCGCGCCCGCCGCGACGCCGCAGGGTCAGCCGAGCGGCCTGCCCACGCCCCCGGCCCAGGTCGCGCCCGCCGCCAAGGCGACCGTCCCGGTCGAGGCGGCGCTCGCCGCGGACAACCGCGTGGCGATCGAGACCCCGGCGCTGTCGGGTTCGATCAACCTCGTCGGCGCGCGCATCGACGACATCACACTGACCCGCTACCGCCAGACGATCGAGAAGAACGCGCCGCCGGTGCGCCTGTTCGCGCCGGCGAACACCAAGGCCGCCTATTTCGCGAGCGTCGGCTGGTCGGCGCAGGGGATCGAGGTTCCCGGCCCAGCAAGCGTGTGGACCGCGTCGGGCGCGAAGCTGACCCCGACGACGCCGGTGACGCTGAGCTGGGCGAACCCGACCGGCCAGACCTTCCGCATCGAATACAGCATCGACGCCAATTATCTGATCACCGCGAAACAGACGATCGCCAACACCGGCGCCGCGCCGGTGACGGTCAGCAGCTATGCGCTGATCGACCGCCTCGGCAAGCCGACCGACCCGCACGAACAGGACAGCTGGACGATCCACGTCGGCCCGACCGGCTATCTGGGCGGCAAGTCGGTGTTCGACGTCGACTACAAGGACCTCGATAAGGACGGCGCGGTCAAATATGATTCGGCGGCGTGGCTCGGCTTCACCGACAAATATTGGCTCGCCGCGATCATCCCGGCAAAGGGCGAGCGCGTCACCGCGTCGATGAGCGCCCCCGCGCCCGACAATTACCAGACCCTGTTCGCGCGCGATTTCCGCCAGATCGCCCCCGGCACCCAGGTCTCGACGACCAGCCGCATCTTCGCGGGCGCAAAGGAGGTGCGGACGCTCTCGGCCTATCAGGACGACCAGGGCATTACCCGCCTGTCGAACGCGATCGACTGGGGCTGGTTCGAATTCTTCGCGGTGCCGATCTTCAAGCTGCTCGACTGGCTGTTCCGCCAGATCGGCAATTTCGGCGTCGCGATCATGGTGCTGACGCTGATCATCCGCGGCGCGATGTTCCCGATCGCGCAGCGCCAGTTCCACTCGATGGCGCAGATGCGCCTCGTCCAGCCGAAGATGAAGGCGCTGCAGGAACGCTTCAAGGACGACAAGCCGAAGATGCAGCAGGAGCTGATGAAGCTCTACAAGGACGAGAAGATCAATCCGCTCGCCGGCTGCCTGCCGATCGTCATCCAGATTCCGATCTTCTACGCGCTCTACAAGGTGCTGATGCTGACGATCGAGATGCGGCACCAGCCCTTCGCGCTGTGGATCAAGGATCTGTCGGCGCCCGACCCGCTGCATTTCCTGAACCTGTTCGGCCTGCTGCCCTTCACCCCACCGTCGCTGCTGGCGCTCGGGCCGCTCGCGCTGATGCTGGGCATCACCATGTTCCTGCAGTTCCGCCTGAACCCGCAGGCGACCGACCCGGTGCAGCAGCAGGTGTTCAAGATCATGCCGTGGCTGTTCATGTTCATCATGGCACCCTTCGCGGCGGGGCTGCTGCTCTACTGGATCACCAACAACGTGCTGTCGATCGCGCAGCAGCAGTGGATGTATCGCAAGTTCCCGCAACTCAGGACCGCGGTGGCGAAGTGACGGATGGTGCCGACGACAGGAGCGAACGCGCGCGCAAGCTGTTCGCGGGCCCGATCGCCTTCCTGAAATCGGCGCCCGCGCTCCAGCATCTGCCGGCGCCGGGCGTGCCCGAGATCGCCTTCGCGGGCCGCTCGAACGTCGGCAAGTCGTCGCTGCTCAATGCGCTGACGGGACGGAACGGCCTTGCACGCACCTCGGTGACGCCGGGGCGGACGCAGGAACTCAACTATTTCGACGTCGGCAGCCCGCTGGTCTTCCGCCTCGTCGACATGCCCGGTTACGGCTTCGCCAAGGCGCCGAAGGACGTGGTCAAAAAGTGGCGATTCCTGGTCAACGACTATCTGCGCGGGCGCGCGGTGCTCAAGCGCACGCTGGTGCTGATCGACAGCCGCCACGGCATCAAGGATGTCGACCGCGAAGTGCTGGCGATGCTCGACGTCGCGGCGGTCAGCTACCGCCTCGTCCTCACCAAGGCCGACAAGGTGAAGGCGAGCGACCTCGCCGCCGTCCACGCCGCGACCGAGGCCGAGGCGCGCAAACACCCCGCCGCGCATCCGGAGGTGATCGTGACGAGCAGCGAAAAGGGCATGGGAATCGCCGACCTGCGCACCGCGGTGCTGGAGGCGGTGGAGTCATAAATTCCCCCCTCCCGCTTGCGGGAGGGGTCGGGG
>NZ_BCUA01000057.1 GCF_001591045.1 Sphingopyxis granuli NBRC 100800
GGGGTCCAGATGGCACAGCGCTACCTCGCATGGACCCCGGCTTTAGCCGGGGAAGAGGGTGGTGACGGGATAGACAGGGTAACGCGCAGACGGTGCTTCAACCTCATCCCGCGCCGGGATAGGCGATCGTCATCACTTCCCATTCCTTCGGGCCGGCGGGAAGCTGGACCGTGCGCAGGTCGCCGACCGCCGCGCCGCGCAGCGCGCGGGCGAGGGGGCTGTTCCAGCCGATCCGCCCGGCGCCGGCGTCGGCTTCGTCGTCGCCGGTCAGCGTGACCGTGCGCCGCATGTCGTCCTCGTCGGCGAGTTCGACGGTGGCGCCGAACCAGATGCGGCCCTGGTCGGGCTGCGCCGCCGGATCGACGACGCGCGCCGCCTTCATCCGCCGCGCGAGGAAGGCGAGCCGCCGGTCGATTTCGCGCAGCCGCTTGCGGCCGTAGATATAGTCGCCGTTCTCGCTGCGGTCGCCGTTGCCCGCCGCCCAGCTGATCGTTTCGACCAGCTTCGGCCGTTCCTCGCCCAGCAGCGCGTCATATTCGGCGCGCAGCGCGGCGAAGCCCGCCGGGCTGATGATGTTGCTCCTGTCCCCCGCCACGGGATTCAGCCGGGGTTCGACTTGCCGAGGTAGAAGCTCAGCGGCGCCTTGGGCAGCGCCCGGCCGCCTTCGCGCAGCGTGTCGTAGACGACGGCATTCTCAAGCACGCGCTGGACGTAGTTCTTCGTCTCGAAGATCGGGATCGCCTCGATCCAGTCGAGGATGTCGATCGCCCCCGTCCGCGGATCGCCGTTGGCGCGCAGCCATTTGTTCACATTGCCGGGCCCGGCGTTGTAGGCGGCGACGGCGAGCGGATAGCTGCCGCCGAAATAGCTGAGCATCTGCTGGAAATAGGTCGACCCCAGCGTCATGTTGTAACCGGTGTCGGTGGTCAGCGATCCGGCGTCGTAGCCGAGCCCCAGCTTGCCCGCGACCTCGCGCGCGGTGCCGGGCATCAGCTGCATCATCCCGCGTGCGCCCGCATGGCTGACCGCGGCGCGGTCGAACTGGCTTTCCTGCCGCGTGATCGCGTGGATGAAGGTCCAGTTGCCCTCATGGCCGGCGGGGACGCGGACGGTCGGAAAGCCCGACACTTCGACCGCGTCGAGGCTGTTCGCCTGCGCGCTGCGGCCGATCATCACGCCCAGGTCGGGGCGGCCGATCTGCTGCGCGAGCTGGCCCGCGAGCACATGGTCGGCGGGGGAGGTCGCCTTTTGCGCCAGCGCGCGCAGGAACAGCGACTGTTCGCGCCACGCGCCGATCTCTCCCAGCGCGCGCGACGCGCGGACGAGGCGGTCGTCGTCGAATGCCGTTCGCTCGGCGCCGCTGACCTGGATGCTCGGCACCGGGGCCGGGCGCGGCTGCGGCCGGCCGAGCCGTTCGAGCGCGAGCTGGCCGTAGAACTGGTCGTAATGCTGCGCGGCGTCGGCGAAATGGGCGTTGGCGGCCGCGGCGTCGCCCGCCGCCAGCGCCGCGCGGCCGGCCCAGTAATAGCCCTTGGTGCGCGTCTGCGCCGAGCGGGCGGCGTCGCCATAGGCGCGGTAGAGCCGCACCGCTTCGGCCGGGCGGCGCAGGTCCTTGAAGGCGAGCTGGCCCGCGAGCCAGGCGAGCGAGGTGTAATCGTCGCGCACCCCCAGCGGCGTCTCGCGCACCACCGTGCCCGGCGGCAGCGCGTCGTCGATCTGCTTCGCGATATTATAGGCGGTCAGCTTGTCGCCCGCCGCGTCGGCCTGCCGCGCATTGGTCAGCAGCGTCTCGAGCCATTCCTCGGCATCGGTGGGAGGGCTCGCCAGGCTGCGCGGGCCCGCCAGCAGCGCGCGCGCCTCGCCGACGCGGCCCGACTTGCGCAGCCAGGTCGCCTTGGCGGTGATATAGCCGGGATCGGTGCGCAGGATCGCCGGGTTGGCCGCCTCGACCGCCGCGGCCTGCAGCGCGGCGTCGACCGCGGCGCTGCGCAGCGCGAGCCGCGCCGCGAACTGCGCGCGCCGTTCGGGCGAGGTGAAGCCGAGCTGGCGCGCCGCGGCGGCGGTGTTGTTCGACCACAGCAGCCGGTCCATCCGCGCATCATGGTCGGCCAGGCTCAGTGCGCCGGGGAAGAAGGAGAGCACGCGGTTGACCTCGCTCTCGTCGAGCGGCCCGCCCGTCCACGCGCGGCGGACGGCGGCATAGGCCTCGTCGCGGCGGCCCGAGGCGTTGAGCGCCAGCGCCATGCGCAGCTCGCCGCTCGGCGTCTTTGGCGGATAGGCCTGGAAATAGGCGAGGGTGCGCGCGGGGTCGAAGCTGTCGATCGCGATCGCCTTTTCGGCGCGGGTGCGCATCTTGTCCGCGTCGGGCCAGCCCTTGTTCGCCATCAGGAAGCGCGACAGGCGGTCGAAGGAGGCGCTCTGGTCCTGGGTCAGGCGCCGCCATTCCATCACCGCGTCGCCGACCGTATTGGTCGCCGTCGGCGGTGTGGTCGAGACCGACGCAAGCCCCATCTGGGCCCGATACCAGGCCATCTGTTCGGGCGTCAGTTCGCTGGCGGCCGCCATGGAGGGAAGAAGGAGCGCCGCAGCCAGCGCGAGACGGGAAACGGGGAACAGCGAGATCATGCCGGGCATTTTAGTGCCAAACTCCTTGCGGGGCGCTGAATAGGCGTTCATTAGGCGGCGCGCCGACCTTCCCTATCGGTTCCGGCGCTTTTTTGTAAAGGAGCGGAGCATGTTTTCGGGCTCGATTCCCGCCTTGGTGACGCCATTTCGCGATGGGGCGTTCGACGCCCCGGCCTTCGTGCGCCTCGTGGACTGGCAGGTCAAACAGGGGACGAGCGCGCTGGTTCCGTGCGGCACCACCGGCGAAAGCCCAACGCTGGGCTTCGACGAGCATTACCGGGTCATCGACACCTGCATCGAGGCGGCGGCGGGGCGCGTGCCGGTGATCGCCGGCTGCGGGTCGAACGACACCGCGACCGCGATCCGGCACATGCGCCATGCGCAGGCGGCGGGCGCGGCGGCGGCGCTGGTCGTCGCCCCCTATTACAACCGGCCGACGCAGGACGGGCTGATCGCGCATTTCCGGGCGCTGGCCGACGCGAGCGACCTGCCGATCGTCGTCTACAACGTCCCCGGCCGCACCGTCACCGACATCGCGGCCGAGACGATGTGCCGGCTGGCCGAGATTCCGTCGGTGGTCGCGATCAAGGATGCCAGCGGCGACCTCGCCCGCGTCACCGTCCATCGCGCCGGGGCGGGCGCCGATTTCTGCCAGCTCAGCGGTAACGACGACCTGTGGCTGCCGCACGCGGTGCTGGGCGGCGTCGGCTGCATCTCGGTGACCGCCAATGTTGCGCCGCGGCTGTGCGCCGATTTCGCCGCCGCCTGCGCCGCGGGCGACTGGAGCGGCGCGCTGAGCCTGCACGACCGGCTGTTCGCGCTGCACAAGGCGATGTTCTCCGACGCCTCGCCGGGGCCGGTCAAATATGCGCTGTCGCGCGTCCACGACTGGTTTTCGCCCGAAGTGCGCCTACCTATCATCCCGGCGTCGGATGCGTCGCGCCGGGCGGTCGATGCCGCGCTGTCCGCGGCGGGCGTGATTTAGGCTATGATCGCTATGTGGTCTTTCCCCCTCCGTTCGACGCGAACGGGTCAAGAGTTGGCATAAGGTTCAATTTTCAGGTTTCTCAATGGCCCGTCCGCAATCCGCCCCCGAATTCGACAAGAAGAAGGTCGTCGCCGAGAACCGGCGCGCGCGCTTCGACTATGCCGTCGAACAGGTGTTCGAGGCAGGCATCGCGTTGCAGGGGACAGAGGTCAAATCGCTGCGCTTCGGCGAGGGCACGATCGCCGAAAGCTATGCCGAGGTGGCGGGCGGCGAGGTGTGGCTGATCAACGCCAATATCCCCGAATTCAGCCACGGCAACCGCTTCAACCACGAACCGCGCCGGCCGCGCAAGCTGCTGCTGAACACGCGTGAGATCAACAAGCTGCACGCCGCCGTCGCGCGGCAGGGGATGACGCTGGTTCCGCTGTCGGTCTATTTCAACAGCCGCGGGCGCGCCAAGGTCGAACTGGCGCTCGCCAAGGGCAAGAAGGCGCACGACAAGCGCGAATCGATCAAGGAACGCGACTGGAAGCGCGACAAGCAGCGCCTGATGAAGGAACGGGGATGAGCCGCGGCGGCAAACCTCGCGATAAAGCCGCGGTGATGAACTGGATCCGCCGCAATTCTCCTTCGCGGGAAGAATTGCTGGAGAGCCGTTTCATTAAGCCCTTCGCGCATCGCGTCGCGCACAGCCATCTGTGGCGCTTCACGCGGACGTCGGTGCCGCGCGGCACCGCGCTCGGGCTGTTCGTCGGCATCTTCTTCCTGATCCCCGGCGTCCAGATTCTGGGCGTCGCGCTGCTTGCGCTGCCGTTCCGCGCCAATATCCCGATCGGTGCCGCGATGACCTTCCTGTCGAACCCGGCGACGACGCCCTTCCTGATCGCGGCGTCGGTGTGGCTGGGGAACAGCATGTTCGGGCTGCACGCCAACGTCGCCACCATCTCGATCATGGTGGACGAAGGCGCGTCGGCGGGCGCGTGGGTGCGCTGGGTGCTGTCCGACGCGGCGCCCGCGCTGCTTGCGGGGCTGTTCGTCATCTCGGTCGTGTCTGCGGTGGTGGGCTATCTGCTCGCGGCGCTGTTCTGGGACAACTGGATCCGCCTGCGCTGGCGGCGCAAGCTGCGCCGGGCGCGCGACCAACGACATGAGGCATCGACGAGCGACGGGACGGCCGGTTGAACGCGCGGTTCGCGCGGGTATAGCTGTTTCCATTGTAACCATCTGCCCCGCGCGCCGGGGCCGTGGTCGCGCCCACCATCCTCTGGGGACCGTCATGACTCGTTCGCATATCTCTTCGCGCCTGTTCGCGACCGCCGCCGTCGGCGCGCTGCTGCTCGGTTTCGCATCCTCCGCCACGGCGAAGGACGCCGCCAAGGCTCCGGCGCCCGCCACCGATGCCGCCGCCGGGCCCGAGATCGGCGATTTCGGTTTCGACATGGCGGGCATGGACCGAGGCGTGAAGCCCGGCGACGATTTCTATGCCTATGCCAACGGCACCTGGGCAAAGACGACGGCGATCCCCGCCGACAAATCCAACTATGGCATGTTCACCGCGCTCGCCGACCTGTCGCAGCAGCGCACGCGCGAGATACTGGATGCGGCGAAGGGCAATCCGGACAGCATGATCGGTCGCGCCTATGCCTCCTATCTCGACGGCGCGGGGGTCGAGGCGAAGGGGCTGGCGCCGATCGAGCCCTGGCTGAACAAGGTTCGCGCCGTCGACAAGGCCGGGCTGGCGGCGCTGCTGGCCGAGGCCGATCGCAACGGCATCTCGCATTTCTTCGGCGGTTATGTGGGGCAGGACGACAAGAATCCCGACGTCTATATCTACACCATGGTTCAGGGCGGCATCGGCATGCCCGACCGCGATTTCTATCTGAAGGGCGGGGACCGCAACACGGCGTTGCAGGCCGCCTACCTCCGCCACCTCGAAAATATACTGACCCTCGCGGGCGAAAAGGACGCCGCGGCGCGCGCGCGGGCGCTCTACGATTTCGAGAAGCGGATTGCCGAGGTTCACTGGGACAAGAACGACAGCGGCGACGCGACCAAGGTCTATAACAAGATGACGATCGCCCAACTCGCGCAGGCAGCGCCGGGCTTCGACTGGACGACCTTCATCCGGGGCATCGGGGTCAAGGAGGACAGCCTTCTCGTGTCGCAGCCGAGCGCCTTCACCGGCGAGGCGAAGCTGATTGCCGAGGCGCCGATCGGCGTGATCCGCGACGCGCTGCTCGTCCGCAGCCTCGACGATTTCGCCGACGTGCTGCCCGACGCGGTGGCGCAGGAGGCTTTCGCCTTCCACGGCACCGCGCTGTCGGGAACGCCGGAGATGCAGGAGCGCTGGAAGCGCGCGGTCGATTTCGTCAGCGACCATATGGGCGAGGCGGTCGGCAAGGATTATGTCGCCAAATATTTCCCGCCCGAAACCAAGGCGGCGATGGACGGGCTGGTGAAGAACGTCCTCGCCGCGCTCGACGAGCGCATCGGCCACCTGACGTGGATGCAGCCCGAAACCAAGGTGAAGGCGAAGCGCAAGCTTGCCAACTTCACCACCAAGATCGGCTATCCCGACCGCTGGAAGGACTACAGCACGCTCGAAATCCGTGCCGACGATCTGTTCGGCAACGCGCTGCGCGCCAACCAGTTCGCGCATGACGACAATATCAGCCGCCTCGGCGGGCCGATCCGCCGCTGGGAATGGGGAATGACCCCGATGACGGTCAATGCCTACGCCAATTTCGGGATGAACGAGATCGTCTTTCCCGCGGCGATCCTGCAACCGCCCTTCTTCGATCCCAAGGCCGATGCGGCGATCAACTATGGCGGCATCGGTGCCGTCATCGGTCACGAGATCAGCCATCATTTCGACGACCAGGGCGCGAAATATGACGAGACCGGCAAGCTGTCCGACTGGTGGACCCCGGCCGACGTCGCGGCATTCGATGCGGCGGGCAAGGCGCTCGTCGCGCAATATGACGCCTATGAAGTGCTGCCCGGCGAACATCTCGACGGCACCTTCACACTCGGCGAGAATATCGGCGACCTCGCGGGGCTGACCATAGCCTATGACGCGTACAAGGCGTCGCTGGGCGGCAAGGCGGCGCCGGTGATCGACGGGCTGACCGGCGACCAGCGCTTCTTCCTTGGCTGGGCGCAGGTGTGGCGGCGCAACTACCGCGAGCAGAATCTGTCGCAGCGTATCACCACCGACCCGCATTCGCCCTCGATTCAGCGGGCATGGGTCTCGCGCAACCTTGACCCTTGGTATAAGGCCTATCAGGTAAAGCCGGGCCAGAAGCTGTATCTGGCGCCGAAGGACCGTGTCCGCATCTGGTGATGCGAAACAGGAAAGACTGCCCTTGACCGCGACGACCCTGCCTTCCGCTGACGCCGAACTCGGCAGGGGGACGGGGCCGGCGGCGGCGCTGGTGCCTTCGGGATTGTCGCGATTCGACGTGGCGCTGCTCGGTGGGCTGGTGCTGCTGTCGGTCGGGCTTCTCTTCTGGGCGACGCGCGATGCCGTGCTGGCGGCGGGTTTTCTCGCGGGTCTTGCCGTCGCGGCGGGCGGCGTTCTGTTGCTGCGCCGGGTCTTTCCCGCCGTGGGAGCCAGCGAGGCGGCGGCGCCCGACTGGACGATGCTGCGCCAGGCGGTCGATCACGACGATGTCGCGATCGCGGTGACCGACCGGGCGGGACGCCTCGTCTGCGCCAACGACCTGTTTGCGACCTGGATGGGCGGCTTCGTGACCCCGCCCGGCCTGCCGCTCGACGGGCGCGGCGCCGAGGCGCTGAAGAACGCCGGCCGCGCGGCGTGGCGCGACGGCGAAGGGCGCGTCGACGATCTGAAGGTCGGCGCGCTGCCGCTGCGCGCACAGGTCAACCGCACCGGGCAGGCCGACGATTATCTGGTCTGGCGCTTCGCGGCGATCGACCGCCTCGACCTTGCGTCGGAGATTCTCCGCCACCTCGAAGGACCGGCGGGCCGGACGCTCGGGCAGGCGGGGGTGATGGCGGCGCTGGTCAATGCCGAGGGTCGGCTGCGCGTCGCCAATCAGGCCTTTCTGCTGCGAGCGCTCGGCGAGAGCGATGCGAGCCATTATGCCGGGCGCGACGTGGCGGCGATGCTGCGGCTCGACGATTCGGGCGGGCTGACCTTCGCGCGCGAGGGCGACCGGGCGCCGCCGGTGCGGATGCTCCAGATTCCGCTGGCGCCGGCCGATCCCGCCGGTCCGCTGCTGCTCGCGCTGATCGACGAGGAGGTCGGGCCCGCCGACCGCGGCACCGCGCAGACCTATATCGAGACCTTGCTGTCGCTGCTCCCCTTCGGGCTCGCGCTCGTCGATCGCGACGGGCGGTTCCTCTACATGAACCGCGCCTTCGGGCGCGCGGCGGGGGTGGCCGATGGCCGGATGCCGCGCTACCCCGGCGACCTCGTCGTCGGCGAGGACAAGGGGCCGCTCGCCGACATGATCCGCCGCCACAGCAGCGGCCAGCAGGTCGGCGGCGATCTGTCGATCCGCCTCGTCGGGCAGGGCGACGAGCCGGTGTCGATGCGCGTCGTCGGCGTGCGCGGGCTGGGCGAGGCGGCGGTGCTGCTCAGCCTCAAGGATTCGAGCGAGGAGACGCGGCTCAAGCGCCAGGTCGCGCAGCAGTCGAAGATGCAGGCGGTCGGCCAGCTCGCGGGCGGCGTCGCGCATGATTTCAACAATATCCTGACCGCGGTGCTCGGAAGCTGCGACCTGATGCTGATGCGCCACACGCCGGGCGACAGCGACTATGACGATATCCAGCATATCCGCAGCAACGCGAATCGTGCCGCCAGCCTGACGCGGCAATTGCTCGCCTTCTCGCGCCAGCAGACGCTGCGGCCCCAGATATTGCAGCTTCCCGACGTGATTTCGGAGGTGTCGCACCTGCTCAGGCGGCTGATGGGCGACACGGTCCAGCTTGCGGTCCATCACGGCCGCGGGCTCGGCGCGGTGCGCGCCGACCCGGTCCAGCTCGAACAGGTGATCATCAACCTCGCCGTCAACGCGCGCGATGCGATGATGCCCGGCGGCGGCACGCTGACGATCGAGACCTATCCGGTGTCGGCGGCCGAGGTGCGGCAGATGGGCAACGAGTTCATGCCGCCCGCCGATTACAGTGCGCTCAAGGTCAGCGATACCGGCGCGGGCATTCCCGCCGATGTGCTGCCCAAGATCTTCGAACCCTTCTTCACCACCAAGGACGTCGGCAAGGGAACGGGGCTGGGCCTGTCGACGGTCTATGGCATCATCAAGCAGTCGGCGGGCTTCATCTTCGCCGACAGCCGGCCCGGCGAGGGGACGAGCTTCACCATCTACCTGCCCGTCCACCGCGCCGCCGGCACCGCCCCCGCCGTCTCCGGCAGCGGCGCGCCCGCCGTCCCCGGCAGCGGCGCCCCCGCCGTTCCCGCCGCTCCGATCCGCGCAAAGAAGTCCCAATGGGGCACAGGCACCCTCCTGCTGGTCGAGGACGAGGACATGGTCCGCGCCGTCGCCGAACGCGCGTTGACCCGCGCGGGCTACAGCGTCGTCACGGCGTCGCAGGGCGAGGAGGGGCTCGAGCGGTTCGCAGGCATGGACAAGGTTGATCTGGTGATCAGCGACGTCGTGATGCCGACGATGGACGGTCCGACGATGGTCCGCGCGATGCGCGCGAAGCGGCGGGCGCTGCCTGTGCTCTTCATGTCGGGCTATGCCGAGGAGCAGCTTCGCCAGTCGATCGACATCGATTATGTCGCCTTCCTGCCCAAGCCCTTTTCCGTAGCGCAACTTGCCGAAGCTGTTTCGGCGGCGCTCGACGATGCCGCGCACCGGGTGTCCGATGATGGATGATCGGCTAGTCCTACTGGTCGAGGACGACGTGCTGATCGGCATGATGCTCGTCGACATGCTCGAAGCGCTCGGCTTTCCCGAGCCCGCACAGGCGACGTCGATCGAGGAGGCGCTTGCGGTACTCGACGCGCAGCCGGTCGCAGCGGCGCTGATCGACATCAACCTAGGCGAAACCAAGGGATGGCCGGTGGCCGATGCGCTGGCGGCGCGGGCGATTCCCTTTGCCTTCACCACCGGCGGTGGCGACATTATCCCGCCCGCGCACGCGCACCGGACGCTGGTGACCAAACCCTTCCGCCTGGCGGAGATCGAGGCGGCCCTGAGCGCGTTCTTCACCGGGTAGCCTTTCCGCTCACCAAATTATTTTGTTCCCCTCTTGTTCCGATAGAACAAATGTGGCACAAAGGTAGGGCGTTGCGATGCCTCTGCGCTCGCTCTAGAGCAGGAAAGGGACGGCAAATGGCCGGACAATTGTCACTCGTCGAATCGGGGAAATCAGTGAACGGACCAGACAGGCAGAAGGCGCTCGACGCCGCATTGGCGCAGATCGACCGCGCCTTCGGCAAGGGCTCGGTGATGAAGCTCGGCTCGAAGGAGGCGATGCAGGTCGAGGCGATCTCCACCGGTTCGCTCGGGCTCGACATTGCGCTTGGGGTCGGTGGCTTGCCGCGCGGACGCGTGATCGAAATCTATGGCCCCGAAAGTTCGGGCAAGACTACGCTCGCGCTGCATTGTATCGCTGAGGCGCAGAAGGTGGGCGGCACCGCGGCCTTCGTCGACGCCGAACATGCGCTCGATCCCGTCTATGCGAAGAAGCTTGGCGTCGACATCGACGAACTAATCGTGTCGCAGCCCGACACCGGCGAGCAGGCACTGGAGATCGTCGACACGCTGGTACGTTCGAACGCGATCGACGTGCTTGTCGTCGATTCGGTCGCGGCGCTCGTTCCGCGCGCGGAGATCGAGGGCGAGATGGGCGACAGTCATGTCGGCCTGCAGGCACGGCTGATGTCGCAGAGCCTGCGCAAGCTCACCGGGTCGATCAGCCGTTCGCGCTGCATGGTGATCTTCATCAACCAGCTGCGCATGAAGATCGGCGTGATGTACGGGAATCCCGAGACGACAACCGGCGGCAACGCGCTCAAATTCTATGCCTCGGTCCGCCTCGACATTCGCCGCACCGGGCAGATCAAGGACCGCGACGAGATCGTCGGCAACACGACGCGCGTCAAGGTGGTCAAGAACAAGGTCGCGCCGCCGTTCAAGCAGGTCGAGTTCGACATCATGTACGGCCAGGGTATTTCGAAGATCGGCGAAATCCTCGACCTCGGTGTCAAGGCCGGGCTGGTCGAGAAATCGGGCGCCTGGTTCAGCTATGATTCGATCCGAATCGGGCAGGGCCGAGAGAATGCGAAGAACTTCCTGAGCGAGAATCCCGAGCTGATGCAGCGGCTCGAAAGCGCGATCCGCGGCCGCACCGATGCGGTGGCGGAAGAGATGATGACCGGCCCCGACGACGGGGACGACGACGATCTCTGATTGCATCCGTCTCCCGTTTGGCCGGTCCCGTTTTCCGGGCCTGCCGGCCGACGGCGGCGGGCCCCGCACCTTGGACCCGCAAGCCCCTCTCCTAGAGCAGGTTGGCTCGCCCGCCGTTGACGTGCCTCTCGGCGCCTTCGTACTGTTCGCGCTGGTAGTCTAGCGGGCCTGATGGAGAGGTTCCGCAAGGTTTTCGTGAACCTGTCGGCTGTCTGATCTGAAAACTCCTAAGGATGATTAGGGCGCGTTGTCTTTCGGCGTCAGGAAAAGCGACAGAACCATTTCGATGTGATTTTCGATGAAATCCTCATCGAAGGGATTCTGCTTTGACATGAATTGATATTCTTCGGACAGCGTGAACACCGACGTGGCCGCTCCGATGAACAGATAGCGGAGATGCATCGGGTCGCCGCTGCGAAGCATGCCTTCCTCCTGCGCCTTTCGCAAAATCATCAGGTCCATGGCGATGCCGGGCGCGAGATGATTCTTGATCAGCCATTCCAGCCGCTTCTGCCCGCCTTCGTTGGCCTGGACCATGAAGCGGTGGAGTTGGGGAACCTTGGCGCTGAACACGATGAACTCGCGCAGCATCAGACGCAGCAGGATGGGCTGATCGACCCCGTCCAGGCCCTGATATCGCTTTCGCTGCTGCGCGACATATTCGCCGAAAACATATTTGGCTGTGGCTTCCCACAGCAATTCCTTGTTGCCGAAATGATGCCCGATCAAACGGTGGTTGACGTCGGCCTTGTCGGCGATCTCCCGCGTGCTGGCGCCGTCGAATCCCTTGTCGGCGAACTCGCGCAGCGCCGCTGCGAGGATGGCCTGTTTGGTCTCGATCGCGCGCTGCTGCTCCCGCCGCTTGCGCCGCTGGGGTGCGCGCTGCGGGCTCGTCTCGGCTTTTGCGCCGTCTGCAGATATACTGGTCAATGGACTATTGTCCCACCTCTATCAGTCGCACGGGCCGCGCTGGCGGTATCAGCGCCCGTCGCGCCCCGTTTCGCGAATGCCCGTCGTTTAAGATACAGTTGTGCGCGACGCAACGTCGGGCGCGACCACGGCGGAAGGGAAGAGCGGGGGCAGCGGCGCGCTACCCCCCTCACCCCCCTCCAGAGGCGTCAGGCAGGCCTTCGAGCAGGCCGCCCTTCCGAAGCCAGTCGATGATCAGTGTGATGGCGGCATCCAACTGCTCCCGCTGGCCGATGTAATAGTGATTGGCACCGGGGATGGTGTGCAGCTCCTTCGGACCGCCGAGGCTGCGATAGATGGTGTCGGTGTGCGAAGGCGGGCAGCAGTCGTCGGCGGCATTGGCGATCACCAGCGCGGGAACCGTGACATGCGGCCCCTGAAGCTCCGTGTTCGCGCGCGATTCGTCGATGCTCCATTGCGAAAGCCAGCTTCGCAAGGTCGCGAACCGCGCCAGCCCGATGGGGCCGTTGTTCACGGCCTCCGGTTCGCCGAGGTAGCAGATTCCGGGAGCTCTCCCATTGGCGTCGAGCGTGGGGTCGAGCCACCGGGGGTCCGCCATGGTGCCGTGGGTCACGAAGCATCGTTCCTGATCGGCCGAACCGCGCCGCTTCAGCGCGTCTAGCGTCTCGCGCACCCACGCCGTAATCCGCTGGTTGCGGTCGATCTGCGCCGCGCGATAGGCCGCGACGAAATCGGGGGCATAGGGCGGCTTCGGCCCAGTGATGCGGTCATAGAGGTCGAAGGCGGCGTTGCGATCGGTCGGGTCGCCTTCGCTGCGCAGCGAAGCATCCATCGACTCGGTCATGATCCGCGCACGCGCCGAATGGGCGGCAAGCTGCATGATCGCATCGGCCGGCTGAAGCCCCGACAGGTCGATCGCATGGCCGCACGGCGTCGCCGTGATCGTCGGATTCTGGGCTTGCGACTGATAGAAGACCGAAAGCGAGGCCCCGCCGCTCCAGCCAGCGAGAATGACCGTCCTGTAGCCCAGTCGTTCGCGGGCATATCGGACATAGTGACCAAGGTCGACGAGCACCTTCTCCATGATTAGTGCGCTGTCGTTGTGCGGATAGCGGCTGCCGCATGCAAGCACCGGAACGCCGCGCCGCGCCAGTTCGCGCGGCAGCGGCAGTGTGTCGAGCGTCGCTGTGGGGTGCATGAAGACGAGTACGGTGTCGCGGGTGGCGTCGGGGCGCCGCAGATGCATGCCCTGCAGGACTACGTTCGCCACCCCGCCGCCGTAGGTTTCGCGCGACTGCTGCGCCTCGGTGAATGCGATGAGAATAGGGGTGGTGGTGGGTTTTTGGTAGTCTTTTGCCATGATCGTGGCCTTTCGGTTGCGGGTTCGGTGACCTTGCGGTGGCGATGGAGGGGGCGTCAGTCGGGGGTGGCCAGCATGAAACCGGCGTCCGGCGCGACGGGTTCGAGGCCGAGCGACCGCAGCATGGATCTGGCGGTGCAGATGGAGGCCGATGTCACCGGCAGGCCGAGCTTGTCCTCGACGACGGGGACCGCGGCGAGCGACGGCATCTGCACGCAGGCGGAGAGGATCACCATGTCGGCGCCATCGATCCGGAGCCGGTCCACATCGTCGACCAGCGCCATCGGATCGCGGCGCCCGACCTCGAGATTGTCCTGGATCGCCAGCGCGATCGCGTCGACCACGCGGATGCCCTGATCCTCGATATAATCGATGACCAGCGCGGTCAGCGCCGGCATATAGGGGGTCACGATCGCGACCGACCGGATGCCCGCCAGCCTGAGTTCGTCGACGAGGGCGCCGGCCGAGGTGATCACCGGCGCGGCATGGCCTTCCTCGCGCATTCGCGCCTGCAGCGCGTCCTGGCTGGTGCAGTGATAGCCGCGGCCCATGCTCATGATCGCGACGAGGCAGGCATAGCCGACCACGTCAACGGCGGCGTCGGCCAGTTCCGCCGCGCAGCGCAGGCTGTCCCGGTCCATCGCCGCGAGTTCTTCCTTCGTGACCTGCTTCATCCGCATCCGGCTCGAATGAAAGGTGAAGCGATCGCCGGGATGCAGGCGCTCGCGCCCGCGCAGGATGGCGGGAATTTCTGTTTCCATCGTGGTGTTGGAACTGGGAACGATCTGACCAATGCGCATGGGTGATTCCTGTTGACTGATGCTGACGGACCGGTGCGAGCCGGGGTCAATCGGCGGCCGAAAGGATGTGGACGACGCACACCGAGCCGATGCCGACCATATGGGCGAGCCCGAGGCGGGCCCCCGGATGCTGGCGCGGGCCGGCTTCGCCGCGGAGTTGGCGCGCGATCTCGCAAATCTGGCCGACGCCGGTCGGACCGATAGGATGCCCCATCGCCAGAAGGCCGCCCGAGGGATTGATCGCAACGCGCCCGCCGATGTCGAAATCGCCGCGCGCCAGTTGTCCGGCGGCCTGCCCGGGCGGGCAGACGCCCAGCGCCTCGACGTAGAGCAGCTCCTCGATCGAGAAACCGTCGTGAAATTCGACGACGTCGAGGTCGCCGGGTGAAACGCCCGCTTCCGCGCAGCTCATGGCCAGCGTTTCACGGGTCAGCTCGGTGTCGGGATCGGCGCCGGGGTCGTAAACCCGCTCCGAGCGCGACGTCGACGAGAGGACCCGGACGCTGCGCGCGCGAGAGAGGCCGAGCCGCGCGATGGCGTCGTCGGACGCGACGATCACGGCGGCGGCGCCTTCCCCGATCGGGCAGCATTGCAGCCGGGTCAGGGGGCCGGAGATATTGGGGCCGGACAATATCTCCGCGAGCGAATAGCCCTTTTGCCGGTGCGCGTGGGGGTTCTTCGATGCGTTTCGGAAATTCTTTTCCGCGACCCGGGCAACCTGTTCGGCGGTGACCCCGTACCGGCGCATATAATCGTCGGCGAGCAGCGCGAAATGCGTGAAAGGCGAGGCATAGGCGTTGACTAGATCGGGAACGCCCGCCGCTTCGTGGGCGAGGCGGATCGGGGCGGGTTTGTCGAGCCCGATCGCGAGCGACACGTCCGCCATGCCGCTGGCGACTTCGAGAACCGCCTGACGTACGGCCGTCGATCCCGAAGCCGAGGCATTTTCGACCTGGGTGATCGGCAAGCCCGAGGCCCCGAGATGCCTGAGCATCGCGCGGCTGGGCGCCATGCCGAGCAGCGCCGTTCCGCAATAGGCGGAGTCGATAGCGGAAAAGGCGATCCCGGCATCGGCCATCGCCTCGCGAATCGCCGTCAGGCCGAGTTCGACATAGGTCGTCTCGCTGAGCGGCTGGAACCGATGGAGGCCGATCCCGACGACATGGACGGGGCGATAATCGCGCAGCGGCCGGCGCATCACGCCGCCTCGCGCTTCTGGAACCGCAGGACGCGGTCGGTGCTTCCCTCGTCCGCCGCTCGCTCGACGAGCACGGTTTCGACCGCATCGCCCGCGGCGAGCGATTCGCCGGTCGAGTCGGTCATGATCGCCCGAATGACCGGGCCATCGTCGAGCGCGATCGACGCCACCGTATAGGGCACCGACAAATCGCGCCGGTTCGCGTGGGTCGTCGTCACGAACGCCACGATGCGCCCCCGCCCGGCCAGCGGGCGATCGACCAGCATCGCAGCCGGCGCCCCGCATTTTTCGCAGCCGTAGGGATTGGGCGGAAAGGCGACGCGGCCGCAGCCTTCGCATTCCTGCCCCCTGAGCGCCGGGTTCGGTTCGCCTTCCAAAAAGAGCCCCGCCAAAGCTTTTCCCCCGTTTCAAAAAATGTGTTGACTTGGATAATATGAGATCATTAAATTCACCAGTCAAGCAATACATGGGAGTGGGTTTTGCAACAGGCCAGGCCGATCCGTATCGAGCGCAGCGGAGCGATCGCGACGATCATCCTCGACCGTCCGGCGCGCGCCAACACGATCACCATGCAGCTCACGGTCGATTTCAACGACGCGCTCGACGAACTCGAGGCCGATCGCGAGATCGCGTGCATCCTGGTGACCGGTGCGGGCGAAAAGCATTTCTGCGGCGGCGCCGACCTGCGCGAGATCGAGGACATGATCACCGAAGAAGGCGTCACGGGCGATCCGCGCCGGGATTTCGTCAGCCATATCGAGGCGGTGGCGAAGCCGGTCATCGCGGTCATCAACGGCGCGGCAATGGGGGGCGGCTGTGAAATCGCGCTCGCCTGCGATTTCCGCATCATGGTGGACGACGCGAAGATCGGCCTTCCCGAAATCCGCTTCGGCGCGCTGCCCGGGGCCGGCGGCACGCAGCGCCTGCCGCGGCTGGTCGGGCTCGCCAAGGCCAAGGAACTGATCCTGCTCGGCGGCTCGCTGAGTGCGCGCGAGGCGCTTGCGGTCGGCCTGGTGACGGCGGTCGCGTCGCGAGAGGCGCTCGACCGGTGCGTCGAGGATCTGGTGGGGCAACTCGTGGGCAAGGCGCCCTATGCCCTCGCGGCCGGCAAGGCGCTCCTCAACCGGTCGCTCGACCTGCCGCTCGCGGAGGGACTGGCGATGGAGCGCCGGGTCGTCCGCGACATGGGATCGAAGGAGGAGCGCGACGATTTTCGTGAGCGTTCGATGACGAACGATGCCGTCTATGCGGGGATATTCTCTCCGCAAAAGACGACGGCGCGCTGAAGGGGGGATAGCGTTGAACCGGCAGATTCTGACATTGGAAGGGCGCACATGCCTCGTCACCGGAGCGGGGCAGGGCGTCGGCCGCCGGATCGCCCTGCATTTTGCCGGAGCGGGAGCCCGGGCAGTCGTCGTCAATGATTTCCGCGCCGACCGCGCGGAGGCGGTTGCGGAAGAGGTTCGCGCGCTGGGGGGCGAAGCGGTCGGCATCGCGGCGGACGTGACCGACCGCGATGCCGTGGAGGCGATGGTAGCGAAGGCCGCGGAGGCGTTCGGTCCGGTCGATATCCTCGTCAACAATGCGGGGAACATGGGGGCGAAGCCGGACGAGGTCGAACCGGCACCATTCTGGTCGGCATCCCGGGCGACGTGGGACGCCTTTCTGGGCGTCAATCTGTACGGCGTGCTGAACTGCTCCAGTGCCGTTCTGCCGGCGATGATGGAGCGGAAATTCGGCCGGCTGGTCACGATCGTATCCGATGCCGGACGGGTCGGCGAACCGGGGCTCGAAATCTATTCCGCGGCGAAGGCCGGCGCGGCGGGCTTCACGCGCGCGGTTGCCAGAACGATGGGGCGTCACGGGGTGACGGCGAACAATATCGCCATCGCGACGACGCGCACGCCGGGCGTGGCCGACGTCACCGAGGACCCGGAACGCGCCCGCCGGATGCTCGGCCAATATGTGATCCGGCGGTTCGGCGAGCCGGAGGATATCGCCAACATGGCGCTTTTCCTCGCGTCGGACGCGGCAAGCTGGATCACCGGGCAAACCTACCCCGTCAATGGGGGCTATTCCTTCGCTCTGTAGACGGCAAAAGCTCTGCGGAAACGGATCGGGAGAGAGATTTTGGAAAAGGCCGAGTTCTACAGAGACGCGCGACACGATTGCACCGGCCCGTGCCAGGGCCTGACCGTGATCGAGCTGACGACGTCGTGGGCCGGCCCGATGGCCGGTTGCATCCTCGCCGACTTCGGCGCCCGGGTCATCAAGGTCGAGCATCCGGCGGGCGAAGTGATGCGGCGCCAGCCGCACGGCATCCCCGGTTCGGACCTGATGGTCCAGCACGAGACGGTGAACCGGAACAAGCAGAATGTCGCCCTCGACGTCCGCGACCCGGACGACAAGGCGGCGTTCCTGAAGCTGTGCGAACAGGCGGACGTCCTGATCGAGAATTTCAAGCCCGGAACCCTTGCCAAATGGGGTCTGGGCTATCGCGACATCGCGAAGGTCAAGCCCGACATCGTCTATGTTTCGATCAGCGGCTTCGGGCAGTTCGGGCCGCTGTCGGACCGGGCCTGTTACGACCCGATCGCCCAGAATTACTGCGGCTGGACGTCGGTGGCGGGTGAGCCGGGAGCGGGGCCGTTGAAGGCGCCGACCTATCTGGCGGACGACCTCGCCGGCCTGCATGCGGCGCTGGGGCTGCTCGCGGCGCTGCGCCACCGCGATCGCACCGGCGAGGGGCAGCATGTCGACGTCGCGCTGACCGACTGCCTGCTCTATACCAGCAACGGGAATCTGACCGTCGGCGCCTATGGGCTCGACCTGCCCAAGACGGGCAACCAGTTCCTGAAGGCGATGCCGGCCAACACCTATCCGTGCGCCGACGGTCACGCCTATATCGCGACGCTGCTCGATACGCACTGGGACGCGATGGCCGAACTGATCGGACGGCCCGACCTGTCGGGTCTGAAGCTCGCCGAGCGGCTCGAACGCCGCGAAGAGTTGAACGGCCTGCTCGCGGGCTGGTGCGCGCCGCGCCCCGTGGACGAGGTCATCGCCGCCTTTTCGGCGCGCGGATTGGCCGTCACGCGCGTCAATACCTACGCCGACGTCGCCGCCGAGCCGCACATCGCTGCGCGCGACATGCTGCAGGCCGTGCGCCTGTCCGACGGGGTGGAGGCGAAGCTCACCGGCCCATCGGTCAAATTCTCGCGCACGCCGACGACGATCCGCCATCCGGCGCCGCCGATCGGCCAGCACGATCCGGACCTGATCGGAAGAGAGAAATCATAACATAAAATCAGATGGATAATTGGGAACAAGGGCCGCGCATATGGTCCTGACATTGGGGAGGGAAGAGATGTCTGTTGCGTATACCATCAAGGCCAGAATGGGACTCCTGACGGCGACGGCGCTGGCGCTGTCGCTCCAATCCCCCGCCGCGTTCGCGCAGGACGCCGGAACCGGGCAGTCGGCGCGCGCCGACGCATCGGGCAGCGGCCTCGACGAGATCATCGTCACGGCGCGGAAGCGCGAGGAGAATCTGCTCGACGTGCCGGTATCGGTCGCGGTCGTCGGGGGACAGAGCCTCGACAAGCAGGGCGTCCAGATGCTCGGCGAAGCGCTGAAGGCGGTGCCCGGCGTGTCGGTGACGCCCACCCCGGTCGGCGACCTGCTGTTCATTCGCGGGATCGGTTCGGGCGAGAACCAGGGTTTCGAAATGTCGGTCGGCACCTTCGTCGACGGCGTCTATTTCGGGCGCGGCCAGTCGTCGCGGCATGCCTTCCTCGACGTCGACCGCATCGAGGTGCTGAAGGGGCCGCAGCCGATCCTGTTCGGCAAGAACACGATCGGCGGCGCGCTGAACATCACGACGCGCAAGCCGACCGACACGTTCGAGGCGTCGATCCAGGAATATATCGAGCCGCAGTTCGGGACGTTCCGCACCACCGGCATCCTGTCGGGGCCGCTGTCCGACACGCTCGCGGCGCGTGTGGTGGTCCGCTCCTATATCACCGACGGTTTCGTCAAGAACACATTCCTGGGCACCGACGAGCCGCGGCGGCGCGACTGGGTGGGGCGCGCGACGCTGGCGTGGAACCCGACGGACCGGTTGGAGGTCCTGCTGAAAGGCGAATATGGCAAGGCGCGGATGCGGGGCGGGCGCGCCCAGATCAGCAAGGCGTCGCCGACGCTGCGGCAACTGATCCAGCCGATCGATCCCAACGCCGAATATGAGCTGAACTATCGCAAGTCGGGCCCGGGGGTGGCCAACCGCTTCAACCGGGAGTTCGAGGATGCGTCCACCTATAACGCCAACCTCACCGCGACGCTCGACCTCGGCTCGCACACCCTGACCAGCGTCACCAGCTATGCCGGCTATGACGTCGATTATGCCTTCGACAGCGATTTCACGCCGCTCGACCTGATCCATCAGCTATGGGATCAGAGCTGGCGGTCGTGGGCGCAGGAACTGCGGCTGGCGTCGGCATCGGGCGGGGTGTTCGAATATCAGGGGGGCGTCTATCTGTCGTCGGAAAAGCTGCGCAGCGACAAGCTGGCGTTCCTGAATTTCTCGCAGACCCCGCTTCCGTTCGGCAGCGGCACGCGCGTGCAGAATTTCCGGCAGACGACGGACAACTGGTCGGTCTTTGCCGAGGGCACGATCAACGCCACCGATGCGCTGTCGCTCGTCGCCGGCTATCGCTACACCCACGACAGGAAGGGGATGGACAAGCGATTCTATTTCTCCGACCTCGGCTCGCTGACGCCCAATCCCAATCTGACGATCTTCTCGGCGATCGGGCTGGGCGTGCCGCATCAGCTGAACGACATCGAGCGCAGCACGAACAACCATTCGCTCGCGCTGACGCTGCGCTACAAGCCGGGCGACGTGATGTACTATGCCTCCTACACGCAGGGCTTCAAGGCCGGCGGCTTCGATGAGGGGGACACCAAGGGCAAGCTGAACGCGATCATCTTCGACGACGAGAAGGTCGACAGTTTCGAGATCGGCATCAAGGGCGAAAGCGCCGACCGGCGGCTGCGCGGGCAGGTCGCGGCCTTCTATAGCCAGTACGACAATCTGCAGGTCAGCATCTTCGACGGTGTCGCGGCGCTGATCGTCGGCAATGCGGCGGCGGCCACCTCGGCGGGTGTCGAGGCGCAGGCCCAGTTCGCCGCGTCGGACCGGCTGACGCTGGGCGTGTCCGCGACCTATCTGAAATCGGAATATGATTCCTATCCGGCCGGTCCCTGTCCGTTCGGCCAGGGCACGACCTGCAACCTGACCGGAAAGCGGCTGCCCTATGCGCCGAAATTCTCCGGCACGCTCAACGCGCGCTGGGAGGACGGGCTCGCCGGCGGCTGGACCTATTCGGTCGACGGGCAATTGTTCCACAGCGGTTCCTTCTTCACCGCGGGCGACCTCGATCCCTTCGTGGCGCAGCGGGCGTTCACCAAGCTCGACGCGTCGATCACGCTGACGTCGCCGAACGAGGCGTTTTCGCTCGCGCTGGTGGGCAAGAATCTGACCGACAAGACGACCGCGCATTTCGGCGACGACATCCCGCTGTCGAACATCCTCGGCAACAATTACGAGCAATATGTCGACCCGCCGCGGACGATCGCGGTGCAATTGCAGTTCAAGTTTCGGTGAAGGATGATCGCGAGCCCCGACATCCGGGCGCTCGCGGGGACCACGGAGTGACATGATGACGGCAGAGACTTTGGCTCGCGAGGCGCCCGGCGCGAAAGCACCGGCCACCACGAAGGAAGAACTGGTCGAGAGGGCGAAGCGCCTGTCCGCGCTGCTGGCCGCGGAAGCGCGCGAGGCCGAGGCGCTGCGGCGCCCGACCGACACGGTCATCCGGGCGCTGGAGGAGGCGGAGATCTTCAAGCTGATGGCGCCGCGCGTGTACGGCGGGCTCGAGTTCGACCTCGACACCTTCTTCGAGGTCGGGCTCGCGCTGAGCGAGGGCGACGCGTCGATGGCCTGGGTCGCGAACTTCTATATCGAGCATGTCTGGATATTCTGCCTCTTTCCCCGCGCGTTCCAGGAAGAGCTGTTCGCGAGCCGGAGCTATGCGCTGGCCCCGGCGATGCTGTCCCCGACCGGCCAGGTGACGCGCGTCGAGGGAGGGTATCGCCTGAACGGGCGCTGGTCGTGGAGCACCGGGATCATGCACGCCGACTGGGTGCTGCCCGCGGCGATCGTGACGCGCGAGGACGGCAAGCGGGTGCCGATGTTCTTTGCCTTGCCCCGATCGGAGGTGCGGGTGGAGGACACGTGGTTCGTCGACGGGATGCAGGCGACCGGCAGCAACGACGTGCTGATCGAGGACGCCTTCATCCCCGACGGCCGGATGCTGTCCTTCCCCGACATGATCGAGGGCAACACGCCCGGAGCAAGCCTCCACCCGAACCCGCTCTACCGCACGCCGATGCTGCCGACGCTGGGACTGGCGGCGGCGATGCCCGCGTTGGGGCAGGCGCGCAACAGCGTGCGCCTGTTCAAGGAACGGCTGCTGGCGCGGAAGGCGGAAGGCGGAACGCGCCGGGTCGGCACCGCAAGCTATATGCGACTGGCCCGCGCCGAGGTTCAGGTCGAGCAGATCTACCTGCTGCTGCGGCATCTGGTCGAGGACGTCATGCGGCTGCGTAACGACGCGACGCGCGTCGACCGGACGCGCTGGGCCACGCAGCTTGCCCATGCCGTCGACCAGTCGAAGAGCGTCATCGCCTATGTCTGCGAAGCGGCGGGCGCCAGCGGCCATTTTCAGGACAGCCCACTGGGTCGGGCGGCGCGTGACGTGAACACCGTCGGGGCGCATATCGTGTTCGACCTCGACGCCCGCCTCGAACTGCATGGAGCCGCGCTGCTTGGCGAGGAAATTCCTGGGATTCTGGTATGATTCCGATGTTCGGCTTCCCTCCGATCCGGGAGATTTGACGATGGCGGTCGTGGATCTGGAAATCCGGGATTCGATAGCGGTCATCACGCTCAATCGCCCCGAACGGCTCAACGCGATGGATGCCGAAATGGCGGTCCGGCTGATCGACGTCTTCGAGCATGTCCGCGCCGCCGACGAACTGCGCGTCGCCATCCTGACCGGCGCCGGGACCAAGGCCTTTTGCGCAGGGGGCGACCTCGACGCGGTCATCCCGCTGATGACGGGGGCGCGGGCACCCGAAACCGAATGGGAAAGGCGGTGGCTGGACATCCGCAAAGAAGGTGGGCGCAAGAGCGGCGGACCGTTCAAGACCGATATCGGAAAGCCCCTGATCGCGGCCGTCAACGGCCATGCAGTGGCCGGCGGGATGGAGCTGGTGATGAACTGCGACATCCGCGTCGCCGTCCCGCACGCCACCTTCGGCATTCCCGAGGTCAAGGTCGGGCTGTTCCCCGGTGGCGGATCGACGGTGCGCCTGCGCGACCAGATTCCCTTTGCCCACGCGATGCACATGCTGCTGACCGGGGAGGCCATCTCGGCCGAGGAGGCGCGGACCTATGGGTTCGTCAACAGCCTCGTCGATCCCGCGCTGCTGATGGACGAGGCGATGCGCATTGCGGGCCGCATCGCCGCCAACGGCCCGCTCGCGGTGCAGGCGGTGCGCAACTCGGTGCGCGCCACGCTGGGCCTGCCAGAGACGGAGGCGCTCGCGGTCGAAACCGAATTTTCAGCGCGGGTCCATGCCACCGACGATGCCGTCGAGGGGCCCCGCGCCTTTCTGGAGAAGCGCCCGCCGGTCTTCAGGGGACGCTGACGTATCGCGGCCGGGCCGCACGGGAGAATGTCATGGATAACCGGGTGCAGGGACTACATCATCTCGCGATCAGCACGGCGGACATCAAGACGCAGATCGATTTCTTCACCGACAAGCTGGGGATGGAACTGGTGGCGCTGTACTGGATGCACGGCGCCAAGGAGACGTGGCACGGCTTTCTGCGCATGAACGACGAAAGCGCGGTGGCCTTCGTGCAGGGACCGCTCGTCGCGAGCATCCCGCAAAAGTTCGGCGAGACGCACGCGGGCAATCCGACCGCGGCGAGCGCCGCCGGAACGACGCAGCATATCGCGTTGAAGGTGAAGGACATGGAGGACCTGCTGCGGATGCAGGCGCGGCTGCGGTCCAGGGGCGTGCCGGTGCTGGGGCCGGTCGACCATGGTTTCTGCAAGTCGATCTATTTCGCCGGGCCCGAGGGGCTGGCGCTCGAACTATCCTGTTCCGACGCGCCGATCGCGCCCGATAGCTGGATCGATCCCGACGTCGTGGCGCGCGCGGGCATCAGTCCGGAGGAACTGGAGCGATACCGGAACCCGCCGGTCTATGAGCCGTCGGCGCAGGGGGTTTCGCAGCCCGGACCGGACGCGCCCGGACCGCATATGACCAACTATCCGCCGGGCATTTATGAAAAGCTGATCGCGCTGTCCGACCAGCAGGTCTGGGACGCGAGCGAAAGCGCGCCACCGGTGGGCGGCGCGCGATGACGGCGGGCGCGGGGCCGCTCGCCGGCATTCGCATCATCGAACTGGCGGGGCTGGGGCCGGCGCCGTTCGGCGCCATGCTGCTTGCCGACATGGGGGCGGAGGTGGTCCGCGTCGAGCGCGTCGACGGGGGGAGCGGTATCGGCGTCGCGGTGCCCTTCGACGTGCTGGCGCGCAATCGCCGGTCGATCCGCCTCGACCTGAAACAGGACGAGGGCAAGGCGGCTCTGCTGCGCATGATCGACGGCGCCGACGGGTTGATCGAGGGGTTCCGACCCGGGGTCCTCGAACGGCTCGGCTTCGCTCCCGATCTGCTGCTCGAACGGAATCCGAAGCTGGTGGTCGGCCGGATGACGGGGTGGGGGCAGGATGGGCCGCTCGCGCAGCGCGCCGGGCATGACATCAACTATATCGCGCTCGCGGGGGCGCTGTTCAGCATCGGCGGCCGGGGCGGGCCGCCGGTGCCTCCGCTCAATCTGGTGGGGGATTTCGGCGGCGGCGGGCTGGTGCTCGCCTTCGGCGTCGTCTGCGCACTGCTCGAGGCGCGGGGGTCGGGGAAGGGGCAGGTGGTCGACGCCGCGATGGTCGACGGCGCCGCGCTACTGACCGCCGGCGTGCACGGAATGCTCTCGCAGGGCATGTTCCGCGAGGATCGTGGCGGCACGATCCTGAACGGCGGCGCGCCCTTCTATGCCGTTTATGAGTGCGCCGACGGCGAGTTCGTCACGATCGGTTCGCTCGAGCCGCAGTTCTTCGCGCTGTTGCAGGAGCGGCTGGGGATCGACCCGGCGGAGTTCGGAAACCGCAACGACCCGCGGCAGTGGGACGGCCAGCGCGAGCGGCTCGCCGCCATCTTCCGCAGCCGGACGCGCGACGAATGGACCCGGCTGCTCGGCGACAGCGACGTCTGCTTCGCCCCGGTGCTGCGCATGACCGAGGCCCCGCAGCACCCGCACAATGCCGCGCGCGGGGTGTTCGTCGAGGTCGGCGGCCTCGTCCAGCCGGCCCCGGCACCGCGCTTCAGCCGCACCGCGGCGGGCGCCTGCACGCCGCCCGCCGTGCCGGGGGCCGACACCGACGCGGTGCTCGCCGCCTATGGCTTCAGCCGCGAGGAGGTCGTGGCGCTCCACGCGGGCGGCGTTGTGGCGGGGGCCGCGGATGCGGACTGAGCCGGCGCTCGATGCGCGCGCGCTGCGACAGGTCTTCGGCCTGTTCGCCACCGGGGTCACCGTCGTCACCGCGCGCCACGCCGACGCGGAGCCCGTCGCGATCACCGCCAACTCCTTCACCTCGGTCTCGATGGAGCCGCCGCTCGTCCTCTGGTGCCTCGACAACCGGAGCCGCCACCTTCCGGCCTTCGCGCCAGGACGGATGTTCGCGGTGCATGTGCTGAACGACGGCCAGGTCGAGCTGGCGCTGCGCCACGCCCGGTCGGGCGGCGCGCCCGAAAGCCCGCGCGCAGCGCGTCCCGCGATTCCCGTCGTCGAGGGCGCGCTGGCGCGCATCGAGTGCCGCGTCGCCGACCGCCCCGTCGCGGGGGACCATCACATCATCATCGGGCGCGTCCATGACGTCGCGGTCGCCGACGGCGCCCCGCTGGTCTTTCACGCAAGCCGGTTCGGACGCTTCGCCCCGGCCTGATACCAGGGATCACCGGGCGGGCCGGCTGGGGTGCGCGTAATAGTGGCTCATGTCGAAATCGGGGAAATCGATCGCTTCGATCGCGGCGCGGGCGCGGTCGAGTTCGGCGATGATCCGGTCCTCCATGTCGTAGCGGAACGCGTCCTTCAGTTGCGGTTCGGCGGCGCCGCCGCGCGCCGCGGGGTCTTCGAGGAACCAGTCCACCGTGCGCCGGATGCCGTAGGCGACCGGCGCGGGCGTGTAGCCGAGCGCGGCGAGGTCGCCGATGTCGAGGACGTGATGCCCGACGGTCAGCGGCCAGCGGGCATAGGGCCACGCCGGGCGCGCGAGCGCCGCGGGCGCCGAGACCAGTTCCACCGTCCTGCCCATCGCGTCGGCGATCAGCCGTATCCACTTGCGATGCGAGATCGGCTCGCCATCGGCGCAGTTGAAGACCCGCCCCGCCGATGCCCGCCGATCGCGCACGACGGCGAGCACGACCCGCGCCGCATTTTCGGCATAGAGCGCGCTTTGCAGCAGGAAGCCGCCTTCGGGGACGATGATGCGCTCGCGCCCGTCGAGCAGGCGGCGGATGATGCTCCATTCGACCGCGCCGGGCTGGCGCGGCCCGTAGATGCGGGGATAGCGCAGGATCGTGGTCGCGAGATCGCCCTGCGCGTGCGCCCATTGCAGCGCCGTGTCGGTCTCTACCACGCGCGCGCCGAATTTCCCGACGGGGTCGAGCGGGACGTGCGGCGGCATCGGCAGGCCTTCGTCCAGATATTGTACCGACCAGTCGCGCGCTTCGCCGGTTTCCGAGGTCGGCCGCACGGTCGCCGGCGGGTCGATCCACCCGGGATAGAAGGTCGATGTGATGCCGACCAGATGCTCGACATGGCCCGTCAGCGCCCGGGCGACGAGGCGGAGGCGGCCATATTGCACGATCGCGGTGTCGAAATAGCGCCCGGCGACGGCCTGCTGCACGGATTCGAGGAAATTCGGGTCGGCCGCCAGATGCTCGACCGGACCGTCGAAGGCGACGGGATGGCGCCCGGTGTTCATCACCGCGATCCGGTGCCCCTCGGCGATCAGGGCGTTGACCACCAGCGCCCCCGTCGGCCCGCCGCCACCGACCAGCAGGATGTGCTTGTGTTGGTCCATCGTCTCTCTCTCCAGCGAAACGAGCCATCCGGGTCATGGGACCCGATCTCTATCGTTCCTTATTTGGAGAAAATAGACAGTTATAATTATCCTATCAAGGAATTTATATTTCATGCGCCGGAGCATGGCGATCTCGGGGTCCATGCGAGGCAGGCGC
>NZ_BCUA01000058.1 GCF_001591045.1 Sphingopyxis granuli NBRC 100800
GCGAAGTCGAGACACTCATCGGCCTTGCGCCACGCCGATGGGTGTCTCGACTTCGCTCGACACGAACGGATAAGAGGCGGTGCAGGTTTATGGCACGCCGCTATAGGGCTGCAACAGGATAGCCATTGCGAGCGAAGCAATCTCCAGCGTGGGTTCATTCAGGCCGATGGCTGGAGATTGCTTCCCCCGGACCCGATCCGGGGTCGCAATGACGATGGGGGATTTGGCGATGTCGGCTCTCAGCCTTCGGCTTCCTCGGGCACCGCCAGCCCGTTCTTCAGCATCACCGGCACCTGCGTCAGCGTGAAGAGGAAGGAGAGCGCGGTCACGCCCCACACCTTGATCGTCAGCCATAGGTCGAAGCTCATCCGCTGCGCCTCGATCAGTTCGTACATGACATGGTTGGCGATGCCCAGGACGGCGAAGAACAGGCCCCAGTTGCGCGAAAGCAGCAGCCAGCCGCGCTCGGTCATGCCTTCGAGCGCCGACTGGAGCAGATATTTGAGCATCGGCTTGCCCAGCGCCCAGCCGCCGAGCAGCAGGAGGGCGAAGGCCGCATAGATGATCGTCGGCTTCATCACGATGAAGCGTTCGTCGTGGAACCAGACGGTCAGCGCGCCGAAGCCGATGACGAGGACGCCCGACATCCACAGCATCGGTGAAATCTTGCCCAGCTTCCATTTCGACACCGCCATCGCGATCACGATCGCGGCCATGAAGGCGAGCGTGCCCTTGATCGCGCTGGCGGTCGCGGCGAAGGCGCCGCTGCCGCCCGAGGTGAATTTATAGACGAGGAAGAAGACGAGCAGCGGCCCGAAATCGATCGCGAAGTTCAGCCAGCCATGCTTCGCGGGCGGCGGCGCGGGGATCGGCTCGGGGCCGCCGGGAAGCTGGTCGGTCATCGGATATTTCCTGCAATGATGCCCGCGATCTCGTCGGCGTCGAAGGGGCGGAGATCGTCGATCGTCTCGCCGATGCCGATCGCGTGGATGGGAAGCCCGTGACGCTCGGCCGCGGCGACGAGGACGCCGCCGCGCGCGGTGCCGTCGAGCTTGGTCATGACGAGGCCGGTGACGCCCGCGACCTCGCGGAACACGTCGATCTGCGACAGCGCATTCTGTCCCGTCGTCGCGTCGAGCACCAGCACGACGTCGTGCGGCGCGGCAGGGTTCAGGCGACCGAGCACGCGCTTGATCTTGGCGAGTTCGTCCATCAGCTCGCGCTTGTTCTGGAGGCGGCCGGCGGTGTCGACGATCAGCACGTCGATGCCGGTCGCGGTCGCCTGCTTGACCGCGTCGAACACGATGCCCGCGGCGTCGCCGCCCTCCGGCCCCGCCATGATCGGCACGCCGAGCCGCTCGGCCCAGACCTTGAGCTGTCCGATCGCGGCGGCGCGGAAGGTGTCGCCGGCGACGAGCATCACGCCATAATCCTGTTCCTGGAACAGGTGCGCGAGCTTGGCGATGGTGGTCGTCTTGCCCGACCCGTTGACGCCGATCACCAGGATCACCTGCGGGCGCGGGAAGGCGTCGATCTCAAGCGGTTCGGCGACCGGGCGCAGCACCGCCGCGATCTCTTCGGCCACGACCTTGCGCAGTTCCTCGGTGCCGCCCGCGACCGCGTCGCGTCGCGCCGCGAGCCGCTCGCGGATGCGCGCCGCCATCGCGGGGCCGAGGTCGGCGGTGATCAGCGCCTCCTCGATCCGGTCGAGGTCGTCATCGTCGAGCCGTCCCTTGCCGGTCAGCCCCGACAGATTCTCGCCCAGCCGTTCCGACGTGCGGCGCAGGCCGCCGAACAGCCGTTCGCTCCAACTCGTGCTCATGCCGTTCCATCCTTGTCGATGCGGGTTGCCGCCATCCGCTCGCCGTCGCGCGCGCCGATGCGCACCGGCACGATGCTGCCGGGCGCCGCGGGCGCCGCGAGCGTCAGGGCGGTGAAATCCTCGCCATGGCCGCTCATCCCGTCGCGCTCGACAAGCATCGCGGCGATACGCCCGCGCCGCGCGTCCATCCAGGCGTGGCGGCGGCGCGCATTGGCCTCGCGCAGGCGCGCCGCGCGCTCGCGGGCGACGGCGCGGCCGACCTGCGGCATGCGTGCCGCCGGGGTGCCGGCGCGCGGGCTGTAGGGAAAGATGTGGCCGAAGACGATGTCGCAATCGTCGACCAGCGCCAGCGTGTTCGCGAACATGCCGGCATCCTCGGTCGGAAAGCCGGCGATCAGATCGGCGCCGATCGCGATGGCGGGGCGCGCGGCCTTGAGCCGTTCGACGAGCCGCACCGCGTCGGCGCGGCGGTGGCGCCGCTTCATCCGCCGCAGCACCATGTCGTCGCCCGCCTGGAGCGACAGGTGGACATGCGGCATCACGCGCGCCTCCTGCGTCAGCAGCGCGAACAGCGCGGCGTCGATGCGGTCGGGGTCGAGCGACGAGAGGCGGAGACGGTCGAGGCCGGGGAGGGCGAGCAACGCTTCGGCCAGCGCAGCGAGGCTGGTGCCGCTATCGTCGCCATAGCTGGCGAGGTCGACGCCGGTGAGCACGATCTCGCGCTGGCCGCGGTCGAGCGCGGTCCGCGCGGCGGCGATGACGGATTCGATGCTCGCCGACCGTGCCGTCCCGCGTGCAAGCACCGTGGCGCAGAAGGTGCAATCGTGCGAGCAACCTGTCTGGACGCCGAGGAAGGCGCGAGCATGGTCGGCGCCGGAGAGGGCGGGAGTATAGGGAGGACGGTGCTTCGACAGGCTCGGCACGAACGGATTTAGAGGACGACTTATCCCATCGCCCGTTCGTCCTGACCCCGGTTCAAGTCCGGGGGACGGGCCGTTCTTCTTCCCAATGCGATAGCTTTCGGCGAGCCCCTTGGCATCGTTGGCTACCACCCGCGCGCCCATGTCCGCGAAGCGCTGCGCTTCCAGTTCCGCCGCGCAGCCGGTCACCACGACATTGGCGCCCGGCCGCTCGCGCAGCGCGCGTCGCACCGCCTGCCGCGCCTGCCGCACCGCCTCGTCGGTCACGGCGCAGCTGTTGAACACGATCGTGTCGGTCGCGCCCGCGCGCAGCGCCGCCGTGCGGACCGCTTCGCCCTCGGCGAGGTTGAGCCGGCAGCCGAAATTGACGACCTCGACGCGGGGGCCGGCGCTCATCCGAAGCGGGCCCAGTCGGTCTCGCCTTCGAACACGCGCGTCGCGGCGCCGCTCATCACGATCGGCTCGCCCTCGGCCCAGCGGATGACGAGGTCGCCGCCGGGCAGCGACACGGTGACGGGCGAGCGAACCAGCCCGGCGCGGATCGCGGCGACCGCGGTCGCGCAGGCGCCGGTGCCGCACGCGTGCGTCAGCCCGACGCCGCGTTCCCAGACGCGCAGCTGAAGCTGGTCCTCGCCGTCGAGGCTGGCGACGTTGACGTTGACGCGCTCGGGAAACAGCGGATCGCTCTCGATCCGCGGCCCCAGATCGGCGAGCGGCACGGCGTCGGCCTCGGGGACGAAGAAGATGATATGCGGGTTGCCGACATTGACCGCCGCGCCATGTTCGAGCTCGTCCCAGGCGACGGGCATGTCGCGCGTGTCCATCGGCATCGCGAGCGGAATCCGCTCCCAGTCGAACGCCGGCTCGCCGAGCGTCACTTCGGCGCCGCCGTCGGCCGGCGTGACGCGCAGCATCCCGCCCAGCGTCTCGATCACCGCGGGCTTGCCGAGCAGCGTCGCGACGCAGCGCGTCGCATTGCCGCACGCCTCGACCTCGCCGCCGTCGGCGTTGAAGATGCGCATCCGGACATCGGCCTTGTCGGACGGTTCGAGCAGGATGAGCTGGTCGCACCCGATGCCGTGGCGGCGGTCGGCGATCGCATGCGCGCGCGCCGGCGTCATCGCGACCGCATGCTCGCGCGCGTCGATGACGACGAAGTCGTTGCCGAGGCCGTGCATCTTGGTGAAACGATCCGCCATAGCGGGCGCATTTAGGGATGCGGGGCGGGGAAGTCTAGCGAGGCGTCCGAGTCCGCCCGACTCTCGCTTTCCTTGCGGAGAGGGCGTTTCACGCCTGCTTGCGCAATTCGTCTTCCTCGTCCGCCGGTGCGTCGGGCAACGCCGGCATCCGCAGCAGGCCGCGGTCGGCGAGCATCCGCGCGGTGTCGTCGGCGGACATCGCGCGCCCATAATGCCAGCCCTGCCCCTTGAGGCAGCCGAGCCGCATCAGTTCGATCGCGCTCGCCTCGTCCTCTACCCCCTCGGCGGTGATCGGCATGGCGAGGCTTTCGCCGAGCCGGATGATCGCGACGACGATCGCCCGCGCATCGGAACTGCCGCGCATCGCCGCGATGAAGCTCTTGTCGATCTTGATCCGGTCGAACGGCAGCGCGCGCAGGTGCGACAGCGACGAATAGCCGGTGCCGAAATCGTCGAGCGAAAGCGACACGCCTTGATTCTTGAGGCTGGTGACGATCGAGCGGACGAGGGGCAGATTCTCGAACAGCGAGCTTTCGGTGATCTCGACCTCGAGCTGGCTTGCCGGAAAGCCCGTTTCGACGAGCAGCTTGGTCAGCTTCTGGCTGAACCAGGGGTCCTTCAGCTGCTGCGGCGAGATGTTGACCGCGAGCATGATCGAGGGGTCCCAGGCCTTGGCCGCCTCCATCGCCTGGCGGATGACCTGCAGCGACAGTTCGCCGATCAGCCCGCTTTCCTCCGCGATCGGGATGAAGCGTTCGGGCGGGATCATCCCATATTCGGGCGAATCCCAGCGCATCAGCATCTCGAAGCCGACGAGGCGGCCGCTCGCGATGTCGACCTGCGGCTCGAAATGGGGAACGAACTCGCCGCGCGGCATGCCGCCGCGGATTCCGGTCTCGATCTGGTTGCGGACCTGGACCGCCATCTCCATCCCCGGCTCGAACCAGATGTGGCGGTTCCGGCCCTTGTCCTTGCCGTGATACATGGCGATGTCGGCCTGGCGGACCATCGTTTCCATCGTCGTGCTCGCGTCGTCGGCGAGCGCGATCCCCAGCGAGGCGCCGATGCGGATATGCTGCGCGTCGTGCGCGACCGAATCCTCGAGCGCGGCGACGAGCTGCGCCGCGAGCGCGTCGATCTGGGACCGCGCGGTGGGCTCGAAGACCAGCATCGCGACGAATTCGTCGCCGCCGAGCCGCGCCTTGGCCGCGTTCGGCGGCAGGACCGTGCTGATCCGGTCGGCCGCGACCTTCAGCACGCGGTCGCCCGCGGCGTGGCCGTGGATGTCGTTGACGGTCTTGAAATGATCGAGGTCGAGCAGGAAGAGCGCGACCTGCCGCTGCTGCGCCGCGGCGCGCGCGATCAGTTCCTGTCCCCGCGCCAGCAGCGCGCGGCGGTTGAGGAAACCGGTCAGCGGGTCGGTGTCGGCGAGGTAGCGCGCGCGCTGCTCGGCCTCGGTCCGCTCGCGAATCTCGCGGTTGAGATCCTCGTAGCGGCGCCAGCCGAACAGGATCAGCGCGATGTTGAGGACCAGCGCGACCGACAGCACCTTGTCGGGGCCGCCGCCCAGGCCGATCAGCGTCTGGACCACCGCCTGCATCACGTTGCTGCCGGTGCCCACGAAGAGCAGGATCGCCGCAACGACGATGCCGCCGGCAACGATATCGCGCCGCGCATCCTCGCTGCGATCGCGCCGCCTGGGCGCCGCCATTGTCTGAATAGTCCCCACCATCGACGCGATACTGCCCGCGAAGCGGTGAAATTTGCGTTAAGTGATCCGGGGGCGGCGCAACGGCGCGGTCGCTTCGATCTTCTGCGCTGCCGCGACTTGCCTTTTGCCGCCCTTTTGCCTAAAGGCGCGGCGTGCGTCCGCATGATGCGGATGGACGGATCGACATCCGCGACGGAAATTCTGTCCACGGATAGCCGCTGGTTGGCGAGGTTTCGCTCACCGGCGTCTTTTGCGTTGCGGTGTAGGTAAGGGATTGTAAAGGCGCATGTTCGACAGTCTGAGCAATCGGCTTGGCGACGTTTTCGGAAAGCTGCGCGGCCGCGGCGCGCTGACCGAGGCCGACGTGCGCGCCGCGATGCGAGAGGTGCGAATCGCGCTGCTCGAGGCCGATGTCGCGCTGCCCGTCGTGCGCAGCTTCGTCGATCAAGTCACCGAACTGGCGATCGGCCAGAATGTCCTGCGCTCGGTCACCCCGGGCCAGCAGGTGGTCAAGATCGTCAGCGACGCGCTGACCGAGATGCTCGGCGCCGAGGCGGCCGAACTCGATCTCGCCGTCACCCCGCCGGCCGTCATCATGATGGTCGGCCTGCAAGGCTCCGGTAAAACCACGACGACCGCGAAGATCGCGAAGCGGCTGAAGGAAAAGGAGCGCAAGAAGGTGCTGATGGCGTCGCTCGACGTCAATCGCCCCGCCGCGCAGGAACAGCTGGCCGTGCTCGGCGAGCAGATCGACGTCGCGACGCTGCCGATCGTCGCGGGCCAGCAGCCGACCCAGATCGCGCAGCGCGCCCTGCAGGCGGCGAAGCTGCAAGGTTTCGACGTGCTGATGCTCGACACGGCGGGCCGCCTTCACGTCGACCAGCAGCTGATGGACGAGATGCAGGCGGTGGCGCGCACCGCCGAGCCGGCCGAAACCCTGCTGGTCGTCGACAGCCTGACCGGCCAGGACGCGGTACAGGTCGCGCAGCGCTTCACCGAGCAGGTGCCGCTGACCGGCGTCGTGCTGACCCGCATGGACGGCGACGCGCGCGGCGGCGCCGCGCTGTCGATGCGCGCCGTCACCGGCAAGCCGATCAAGTTCGCGGGCACGGGCGAGAAGCTCGACGGGCTGGAGACCTTTCACCCCGCGCGCATCGCCAACCGCATCCTCGGCATGGGCGACGTCGTCAGCCTTGTCGAGCGTGCCGCCGAGACCATCCAGGCCGACGAGGCCGAGGCGATGGCGAAGAAGATGGCGAAGGGGCAGTTCGACCTGAACGACCTTCGCACGCAGCTCAACCAGATGCGCCGCATGGGCGGGCTCGGTGCGCTCGCCGGCATGATCCCCGGCCTCAAGAAGGCGCAGGCGGCGATGGCGCAGAGCGGCACCGACGACAAGATGCTCGTGCATTTCGACGCGATCATGGGATCGATGACCCCCAGGGAGCGTGCGAAGCCGGAGATCATCAACGCCAAGCGCAAGATCCGCATCGCCAACGGATCGGGCACGACGGTGCAGCAGGTGAACAAGGTGCTCAAGATGCACCAGGAAATGTCCACCGCGATGAAGAAGATCCGCAAGATGGGCGGGCTGAAGGGCCTCGGTGCGCTGTTCGGGCGCGGCGGCGGCATTCCCGGCATGCCCGGCCTTGGCGGCGGCGGAATGGGCGGCGGTCTGCCCGGGCTGGGCAGCGGCGGCCTGCCGCCCGACCTCGCCAATCTGATCAACAAGAAGAAATAATCCGAATATCCCCGATTTTCAGACAAAGAAGGACATATCATGGCTACTTCCATTCGCCTGTCGCGCGGCGGTTCGAAAAAGCGCCCCTATTACAAGATCGTCGTCGCCGATTCGCGCAGCCCGCGCGACGGCCGCTTCATCGAGCGCATCGGCAGCTACAACCCGCTGCTCGGCAAGGATAATCCCGAGCGCGTGAAGCTCGACGTTGAGCGTGCGAAGCATTGGGTCTCGGTCGGCGCGCAGCCGACCGACCGCGTCGCCCGCTTCCTCGACGTCCTGGGCGTCAAGGAACGCGCCGCGCGCAGCAACCCGCAGAAGGGCGAGCCGGGCGAGAAGGCCAAGGAACGCGCCGAGGAGAAGGCCGCGAAGCTGGCCGAGGCCGAGGAAGCCGCGAAGGAAGCCGCCGCGGCTCCGGCTCCCGAGGCGCCCGCCGAGGAAGCGGCTGCGCCCGAGGCCGCCGAAGCGCCTGCCGCTCCCGAAGCCGCCGAAGCGCCTGCCGCTCCCGAAGCCGCCGAATCGCCCGCGGCTCCCGAAGCCGCCGAATCGGATGCGACCGGATCGGTGAAGAGCGAAGCGACGGCCGAAGCCGTTGCCGACGCGGTGGCCGACGAGGTTCCGGCCGAAGCGACCGCCGAAGATGCGACCGCGATCGCCGAGGAAGTCGCCGAGGGCGGCCCCGCCCCGGAAGCCGAAGAAAAGACCGAAGGTTGATTCTTCTCCCCTCCCGCTTGCGGGAGGGGTCGGGGGTGGGCCTGTGACCGCCAAGTCAGAGCGCTCGCCTTCGGCTCGCCCCACCCCTAACCCCTCCTGCAAGCGGGAGGGGAACGATATGGACCGCCCCGTCACCCTTGCCGCCATCGCCGGTGCGCACGGGGTGCGGGGCGAGGTGCGGCTGAAACTGTTCGGCGAAGGCGCGGATGCTCTCCGCGCCTTTTCCGTTTTCGAAGCGGGCGGGCGCAAGCTGACGCTGAAATCGGTGCGCCCCGCCAATCAGGGCGCCGTCGCCAGCTTCACCGAAATCACCGACCGCGGCGCGGCGGAGGCGCTGCGCGGCACGCTGCTGACCGTCCCTCGCTCGGCGCTGCCGCCGCTGGGCGAGGGCGAATATTACCACCATGACCTGATCGGCCTGCCGTGCGTGTCCACCGACGGAACCGCGCTGGGCCATGTCGCGGCAGTCGAAAATTTCGGCGCGGGCGACATAATCGAAATCGAGAAGCCGGAGGGCAAGCGCTTCATGGTGCCGATGAATGCGCAGGCCGTGCCGGAGTGGAACGAGAATGGTGTCGTCGTTGACGCGGCCTTCGTCGAATAGTATATACAATATGTATATACGGAGGCAATGGTGACGAAGGAATATCGGGCCAAGATATTCAAGTCGGGCAATTCGGTCGCGTTGCGGTTGCCGAAGGCGCTGGGGCTGGAAGCGGGCACCGAGATGATCCTGCGCGAAGAGCATGGCCAGTTCCGTTTCGAACCGGCCGACAAGCCCAAGGCGAAGATCGACGTCAGCGGCTTCGCGGGCAAGGCGCCGGGCATCAAGCTGGCGCCGCGCGAGGACTTCGATGAACGCCCGAGCGCGATTGCAGCGCGCAAGGCAGCCGAGGAAGCGGCAAAGAAAGCGTGATCCGCTACCTGATAGACGCCGACGCCGCTGTCTATGCGATGGACGACGGACATGAATTGCTGACCGCGCGCGTCGCCGACCATGCACCGGGCGAAATCGCGATGTCTGTCATCAGCTATGCCGAAGTCGCCTATGGCACTTATGTCGGTAAGCCGCCGCCGCCCGAAATCCTCGAAGCGTTCATCGAAGCCATACCGCTTGTCCCGTTCGACGAGGCGGCGGCGCGGGCCTATACGAAGCTGCCGTTCAAGCGCGCCCGCTTCGACCGCCTGCTTGCGGCGCATGCCCTCAGCGTCGGCGCGATCATCATCACCAACAATGAAGATGATTTTGCCGATGTGCCGGGGCTCCGCGTCGAGAACTGGACGCGATAGCGCCCGGCCTGCTCAGCAAATACCGCTTATGCCGCTGCGGCGGCGGGAGTCGGGGCCGCGCGTGTCTCGCGGGCGGCGTAGCCGGGCGATGGCGGTGGTCAGCGACGCGAAGCCGCGGTCGAGGTCGGCGCTGAAACGGCCGTGATTCTCGGCCCAGCCGCGCATCCACATTTCATCGATCATCATTCTTCTCCTGCGGGATGGATGCGAGCCAGATGCGCCTTGCGCCCGCACATCGCCAACAAAAGCTTTGCGGTATGACATAAGGATGACTTATAAGTTGGCGATGCCTAACCTGCCCCCTCTCGCCGCGATCCGCGCCTTCGAAGCCGCCGGCAGGCTGGAGAATTTCTCGCGCGCCGCCGAAGAACTCGGGATGACGCAGGCGGCGGTCAGCTATCAGATACGTCAATTGGAGGATCGCCTCGGCCGGGCGCTGTTCGTCCGCGAGAAAGGGCGGGTGCGCCTGTCCGAGACGGGGCAGCGGCTGCTTCCGGCGGTCCGTGCCGCCTTCGCGTCGATGGGCGACGCCTTCGCCGCGATCGGCGATGACGAGGCGGACATATTGACGATCAGCGCCGCGGTCACCTTTGGCGGCACCTGGCTCAGCGCGCGCATCGGGCGCTTTCAGCTGCGCTATCCCGATCTGGCGGTGCGGTTGTCGATGTCGAACGACTATGTCGATTTCGATGCGTCGAACGTCGACGTCGCGATCCGCATCGGTCCGGGGGGCTGGCCGGGGCTGCGCGCCGATTTCCTGTTCCGCAGCCATGTGACGCCGATTTGCTCGCCGGCCTTTCGCGACGCGAACCGGATCGCGGCGCCGGTCGACCTGCTGCGCGTCGAGCGGCTCGCGCCGAACGACGGCTGGTGGGCGGGATGGCTCGCCGAAGCGGGAGTCGACGTCGCGCCGCCGCCGCGCCGCGGGGTCGAACTCGACAGCCAGCTTCAGGAGGCGAGCGCGGTGCAGGGGGGCTATGGCGTCGCGCTGATGACGCCGCTGCTGTGGCGCGCCGAACTCGACAGCGGGCGGATGGTCCAGCCGTTCGATACCCTCTACCAGCCCGGCGGCGCCAACTGGCTCGTCTATCGCGAAGGCCGCAGCCGCGTGCGCAAGATCGAACGGTTCCGCGAATGGCTGCACGAAGAGATGGAAAAGGATCGTCCGCTGCTGCCCGAGGCGCTATGGGAGCCGCTGCCATGAGTTTCGCCGCCGTTCCCCTGACCCTTTATCCCGACATGTTCCCCGGTCCGCTGGGGCACAGCATGGCGGGGCGTGCGCTCGAGAGCGGGACATGGACCTGCGCGCCGGTGCAGATTCGCGATTTCGCGACCGACAAGCATCGCACCGTCGACGACACGCCGGCGGGCGGAGGGGCGGGGATGGTGCTCAAGGCCGACGTGCTGGCGGCGGCGGTCGATCATGCGGCGGCGGAGCATTCCGGTTTGCCGATTCTGGCGATGACCCCGCGTGGCGCGCCGATCACGCAGGCCCGCGTGCGCGACCTGGCGGCGGGGCCGGGGGCGATCATCCTGTGCGGCCGCTTCGAGGGGTTCGACGAGCGCATCTTCGACGCCCGGCCGATCGAGCAGGTTTCGATGGCCGATATCGTCCTGTCGGGCGGCGAGATGGCGGCGCTGCTGCTTCTCGACGCTTGCATTCGGCTGCTTCCCGGCGTAATGGGCGCGGCTTCCAGCGGGGACGACGAATCGTTCGAGAACGGTCTGATCGAATATCCGCACTATACCCGACCTGTCACATGGGAAGGGCGCACGATCCCCGAAGTGCTGCGATCGGGGGATCATGCGAAGATCGCCGCCTGGCGGAAGCAAAGGGCGGAAGAGGACACACGGTTACGCAGGCCGGACCTTTGGGAGCGTCATGTCGACGCTCGGGACCGACCTGCCTCTGGCGCGCGGCGAAGAGAGAAGGACGAGAGGCCATGAACCTCATCCAGACGATCGAAGCCGAGGAAATCGCCAAGGCTGCCAAGGATATCCCGACGTTCCGCCCCGGCGACACGCTGCGCGTCGGCGTGAAGGTGGTCGAAGGCGAACGCACCCGCGTCCAGAATTTCGAGGGCGTGTGCATCGCGCGCTCGAACAAGGGCATGGGCTCCAACTTCACCGTGCGCAAGATGTCGTTCGGCGAAGGTGTCGAGCGCGTCTTCCCGCTCTATTCGCCCAACATCGACAGCATTACCGTCGTCCGCAAGGGCGCCGTCCGTCGTGCGAAGCTCTACTATCTGCGGGGCCGCACCGGTAAATCGGCGCGTATTGCGGAGCGCCGCGAATACCGGTCGGAAGCCGGCGAAGGCTAAGGAGAGCTTTCTCCCCACAAAGCCGAAACAGCTTTCCAAGACGACCGGTTCCGCCCCAGCGCGAAACCGGTCGTTTTTCGTTTCAAGCACCAGCATCAAAGGACAAGTTCATGGGTTATCGGATCGTCGTCGCGGGCGCGACGGGCAATGTCGGCCGCGAAGTCCTCGCCATCCTCGCCGAGCGCGAGTTCCCGATCGCCGAACTGGCCGCGGTCGCCTCGTCGCGCAGCCAGGGCGAGATGGTCGAGATCGGCGATACCGGCAAGACCGTCAAATGCCAGAATATCGAGAATTTCGACTGGGCCGGCTGGGACATGGCGATCTTCGCCATCGGGTCCGACGCGACCGCGATCCACGCGCCGAAGGCGGCGGCGGCGGGCTGCGTCGTGATCGACAACAGCTCGCTCTATCGCATGGACCCCGACGTGCCGCTGATCGTGCCGGAGGTGAACCCCGATGCGATCGACGGCTACACCGCGAAGAACATCATCGCCAACCCCAACTGCTCGACCGCGCAGATGGTCGTCGCGCTGAAGCCGCTGCACGATGCCGCGGGCGTCAAGCGCGTGATCGTATCGACCTATCAGTCGGTCTCGGGCGCGGGCAAGGCGGGGATGGACGAGCTGTGGAACCAGACGCGCCAGATCTTCGTCGGCGACGAAAAGGACGTGCAGAAGTTCACTAAGCAGATCGCCTTCAACGTCATTCCGCACATCGACAAGTTCCTCGACGACGGGTCGACCAAGGAGGAATGGAAGATGGTGGTCGAGACCAAGAAAATCCTCGATCCCAAGGTGAAGGTCGTCGCGACCTGCGTGCGCGTGCCGGTCTTCGTCGGCCATTCGGAATCGGTGAACGTCGAGCTGGAACGGGAATTGTCGGCCGAGCAGGCGCAGGAGATCCTGCGCGAGGCGCCCGGCGTGATGCTCGTCGACAAGCGCGAGGACGGCGGATACGTCACCCCGGTCGAATGCGTCGGCGACTATGCGACCTTCGTCAGCCGCGTGCGCGACGACAGCACGGTCGACAACGGCCTCGCCTTCTGGTGCGTCAGCGACAACCTCCGCAAGGGTGCGGCGCTGAACGCGGTCCAGATCGCCGAACTGCTCGGGCGGCGGCATCTGAAGAAGGGGTGAGGGGGCGCTTCCCCCTCATTCGCCCAGCGTCACCGTGCGCGTGATGCCGATCGCCTCGAGGAACGGGCGGTCGTGGCTGACGACGAGCAAGGCGCCGTCATAGGCGGCAAGGCCGGTCTCGACCGCGGTCAGCGAATCGAGGTCGAGGTGGTTGGTGGGCTCGTCGAGGATCAGCAGCTGCGGCGGCGTCGGCGCGCCGAGCGTGCAGGCGAGGCCGGCGCGCAGCATCTGGCCGCCGCTGAGCGTGCCGACGATGCGGTCGGCGGCATCGGCGCGAAAGCGGAAGCGCGCGAGCGCGGCGCGGCACTGGTTGTTCGTCGTCCCCCGGTTGAGCCGGGCGAAATTGTCGGCGATCGACAGCATGGGGTCGAGCAGCGAAAGACGCTGGTCGAACAGGGCGAAGGGCACGCCGACGCGGACTCGCCCCCGCTGCGGCGCCAGCGTTCCCGCGACGAGCGCGAGCAGCGTCGACTTGCCCGAACCGTTGGGACCGGCGAGCGCGACGCGTTCCGGGCCGGTGATCGTCAGCGACAGGTCGCGGATCACAGGAACATCCTCGCCATAGCCCGCCGACACATGATCGAGTTCGAGCACCCGGCGCGAGGCCGGCAGGCCGGTCGCGGGCAGCGCCACCGCGAGCGGGTCGACGACCTCGATCCGGCCGCGCGCGTCCGACAGCGCGCGTTCGGCCTCGGCCTGCTGGCGGTCGGCCAGCCGCCGGTTCGCGCCGCCGCTGGCCTCGGCGCGGCTCTTGAGCGTGCCGAGCAGAATGGCGGGCTCGTCGCCGCGCGCCGCCTTGCGCCGGCCCCCGGCATCGCGGCGCGCCTGGCGCTCGGCGGTGACCTGTGCCTGCCGCCGGACCGCGTCGAGCCGCTTTTCGGCGACCCCGAGCCCGGCTTCGGCGGCGGCCTGTTCGATGGCCTTGCGCTCGGCATAGGCGCTCCAGCCGCCGCAGTAGCGTGCGGCGCCGAGCCCGGTCAGCTCGACGATCGCGTCCATCTCTTCGAGCAGTTCGCGGTCATGGCTGACGACGATCGCGCCGCCGCGCCAGCCGCGCAGCAGGTCGCGCACCGCGTCGCGCCCTTCGCGGTCGAGATTGTTGGTCGGTTCGTCGAGCAGCAGGAAATCGGGTTCGGCAAAGATCGCCCCCGCCAGCGCGGCGCGTGTGCGCTGGCCGCCCGACAGCCGGGCGAGCAGGGTGTCGGGCGGCACCGGCAGGCCGAGCCTTGCCAGGCTTTCGTCGATCCGCGCTTCGAGCGTCCAGTCGGCATCGGCGAGTTCGTCGGCGGTGGCGTGACCCGCCTCGGCCTTGCGGAGCAGCGCGACCGCGGCGCGCGCGCCGAACAGGTCGGCGACCTGGGCGTCGGGATCGACCTGCACCGTCTGGCACAGCATCGCGAGGCTGCCGTCGACGGCGATGCGGCCCGATGTCGGCGCGATCTCGCCGGTCAGCAGTCGCAGCAGCGTCGATTTGCCGACACCGTTGCGTCCGACGATGCCGGTGCGTTCGGGATGGAATTGAAGGTCGAGGTCCGAAAGGACGGCGCGGCCGTCGAGCGTGGACCAGCCGAGATGGGCGAGGGTGATGGCGGGCATGGACAAGGCTTTCCTGAAGACAAGGCGGGGGACGCTGCGTTCAGTTGCGATCCATGATTCCATCGACTCCGTTTGGGGGTGAGGCCCCTATCTAGGGTCGCGGCGTCCGGCGGGCAAGGGTCACAGCCAGCCGATGTGCTTGAAACGCCAGTAGAGGAGGCCGCAGATGCCGCCCATCAGCGCGAGCGCGAGAGGGTAGCCGAAGGTCCAGTCGAGCTCGGGCATATGCGTGAAATTCATGCCGTAGATGCCCGCGATCGCGGTCGGCACCGCGAGGATCGCGGCCCAAGCGGCGAGCTGGCGGGTGATCGCGCCCTGGCGCTGCTGTTCGAGCAGCGAATTGGTGTCGACGACCGAGGCGGCGACGTCGCGCAGGCCGGTCAGGCGAAATTCGGCGCGCTGGACATGATCCCACACGTCGCGGAAGAAGGGGCGCACGGGATCGTCGATACACGGCAGCGGCGCGGTCGCGAGCTTTTGCGCGACGTCCTTCATCAGGCCGGTGAGCCGCTGGAACCGGATGACATGGTGCCGCTGCGCGTAGAGGTGGCGGATCTCGGCGGCGTCGAGCGGCGTGTCCATCACGCTGTCCTCGAGCAGCAGCAGGCGATCCTCGATCGCGTCGATGACCGGGAAATAGCCGTCGACGATGAAATCCAGAACTGCGTGGAGCACATAGTCGGGGCCGTGGCCGAGCAGCGCCGGGCTCGATTCGAGCTGCGCCCGCACCTCGGCATGGCCGCGCGCCGAGCCGTGGCGGACGCTGACGATGAAATGGCGGTCGACGAAGAAGGCGGTCTCGCCCGGCTGGATCGCGTCGCCGTCGAGGTTGGCGGTGCGCGCGATGACGAACAGCTGGTCGCCATAGACCTCGACCTTGGGAAGCTGGTTCGCCTTGAGCGCGTCCTCGACCGCGAGCGGGTGGAGGCCGAAGCGCGCCGCGATGCCTTCGAGTTCGCCGGGCGTGGGTTCGTAGAGGCCGAGCCAGAAGAAATCGCCCGGGTCGCTTTCGTCGGGGATCGTTTCGTCGGGGCCGAGATCGCGGACGAGCTTGCCGTCGTGATAGAGGCGGGCGGCCATGATCGGCATCGGCAATTATCCCCTTTCGACGGGTAATCATTCCCCGGCGAAAGCCGGGGTCCGGACGGCGTTGCGCTGCCGCGCATGGACCCCGGCTTTCGCCGGGGGACAAGTCCCTGCGTGTCCGCAGGACATATACGCCATCGTCTGTGACGGATGCAGCGCCGTTCGACAAGCGTGAGGCGAGGGCGGACGGCGGGAGTGGGGAGCAGGGCGCTCGCCCGGTTCGTCATTGACCTCGGAGAAAGCCGGGGGAAGCAATCTCCCGCCATCGGCCTTGCGCAAGTCCGATGGCTGGAAATTGCTTCGTCGCCCGCGCTCCTCGCAATCACGATCGGGTGGCGATCCGGACCGGCGGTGTGTCTTATGCGAATAAATCGCTTGCCATGGATGCGCTACAAATGTAGCTAAGCTACAAATGTAGCGCATAAGGTGATTCGCCATGCTGTCCAGCTTGCCCCCCCGCGAACGCGAAATCGTCGATATCCTCTATGAAAGGGGCGCCTCGACGGTCGCCGAGATCGGCGAGGCGCTGAGCGACGCACTGTCGGGGTCGGCGATCCGCGCGATGCTCAAGCGGCTCGAGGCCAAGGGCTTCGTCGACCGCACGGCGTCGGAGCGCGGCTTCCTCTATGCGCCCCGCGTGTCGGACAAGGCGGCGCGCAAGTCGGCGCTGAGCCAGGTCGTGCGCGTTTTCTTCAACGGGTCGGCGACGAGCGCGGCCGCGGCGCTGCTCGGCATGCAGGATGAGATGAGCGCGAGCGAACTCGACGAACTGCAAAAGCTGATCGCCGATGCGCGCGAAGGGAGGGCGAAATGACGATCACCGCCGCGAGCCTGCTGGAGCTCGGCCTGAAATCGCTGCTGATCGCCGGGCTGACGCTGGCGATCCTGCGCCTCGTGCGGTCGCGTTCGGCGGCCGAGCGGTCGCTGGTCGCGCACGCCGGACTGGTTGCGCTGCTGGCGCTCCCGGTCGCGGCATTGCTGCTGCCGCAATGGACGCCGCTGCCGGCCGCCTGGTCGGTGCGGCAGGCGGCGGCGCTGCCAGTGACGGAAGTCGCGGCGATGCCGGCGGCGGCGCTGCGCGATGCGGCGCCCGTGGCGGCGGCGACGTGGAACTGGCCGTCGCTCTCTGACATGGCGCTCGGAATTTATGCGCTGCCGCTGCTGCTGCTGTTCGCGCTGATGGCGCTGGCGGTGGTGCGGCTGTTCGCGATGCGCGCGCGCGCCGACGTGCTGGTCGAGGCGTCGTGGCTGTCGGCCCTGGCCGAGGCGCAGCGGCGCATGGGCTTCAAGCACGGCACCGCGCTGCTGGTGAGCGAGGAATTGCGCTCGCCGATCAGCTGGGGCGTGCTGCGCCCGACGATCGTGCTCAGCCCCAAGGCGGTCGGCGCGGTCGGCGAGGCCGAGGCGATCATCGCGCACGAACTGGCGCATGTCGCGCGGCTCGACTGGGCGAAGCTGCTCGCCGCCCGGCTGGCCTGCGCGCTTTTCTGGTTCAATCCGCTGGTCTGGATGCTGGCGCGCGAAAGCCACCAGCTGCGCGAGGAAGCTGCCGACGACGCCGTGCTGATGGCCGACATCGACGGACCCGATTATGCGACGCTGCTCGTAGGCGCGGCGCGGCACGACAATCAGGGCGCGCTGCTTGCCGCGCACGGCGTCGCGCCGGGCAAGGGCAGCCTCAAGCGCCGGATCACGCGCGTCCTCGACGCGAGCCTGAAGCGCGGGCCGGCGAGCGCGAGCTGGATGCTGATGAGCCTGGTGCTGCTCGCCGGGATCACCGCGCCGCTCGCCGCCTTTTCGGCCACCACCGGGCAAAGGGCGGCGGCGGCAGTCCACGCCGTCGCCGCCCCCGCCCCGACCGCGGCACCGCAGTCCGCCGCGGTCGCGGGCGGCGCCCCGGAGGCCGCGACGCCAGCCGCCCCGGTCGCGAAGCCCCAGGCCGGTCCATTGACCGTCGACGAACTGGTGGGGATGCGCGCGGTGGGGGTGACGCCCGAGGATGTGCGCGCGATGCGCCGTCATGGGTCGGTCGATTCGGACGACATCATCGCCGCGAAGGCGAGCGGGGTCGATCCCGACTATATCGCCGCGATGCGCCGTCTGTTTCCGCACGCGGCGCTCGACGACCTGATCGGCGCCAGAGCATTGGGCGTCTCGCCCGATTACGCCCGTGCGATGCAGGCGCAGTTCCCCGACGTCGATCTCGACGATCTGACCGCGATGCGGGCGGTGGGGGTGACGCCCGATTACGTCGCGCGGATGCGCCGCGCCGGCCAGTCGCTGTCCGATCCCGACGATGCGATCGAGGCGCGGACGGTCGGAAGCTGGGACAGCGGGCGGCACAGCGTCGTCCGGTCGCGGTCGGGGGCGACCGTTCGGGCCGAAGCCAGCGGCAGCGTCGAAGTGCGCAGCGCCGACGGAGCTGTGGTGCGGGTCGCGGCGCCGAGCCCGCCGGGACCGCCAAGGCCGCCCGTAGTACCGAAGGACTGACGCCCGGCCACTGGCCGAAGCGACACCGCCGATCATCGAACCGAAGTTTGGAAACGCCGTTGCGGCGGCGAGCGGAGACGCTCGGCCGGCGCAGGGAGGAGGAGTATCCCCATGAAAGCCAGAATCAACGCCCTGTTCGTCGCCGCGGGCGCCGCGGTCTTGCCGGTCATCGCCTGCACGGCGCCGGCGCAGCAGAGCCAGGCCGCCGCGCCCGCGAGCGACGCCATCCGCTGGGAGGTGTCGGTGCGCGATAGCGGAGACCACGCGCCGCGCCTGCGGCTCATCCATCGCAAGTCGACCAGCGACCTGCAACTCGATGGGCGGCGCGCCGAGTTCGGCGCGGCGCGGTCTGCGCTGGGCGGTGCGGCGGGGCCGGTGGCGTTCAGCGTCGTGCACGAGGCGGGGCGGCTCGATTGCAGCGGCCGCCTGAATGCCGCGTTCGACGGCGCGGGGCATTGCCGGTTCCAGCCCGATGCGGGATTTGCGCGGGCGCTGTCCGATCGCGGAATCGGAACGCCGTCGCGCGACCAGCAGTTCGCGATGCTGATGGTCGACGCCACCACCGCCCTTGCCGACGGGCTGATCGGAGAGGGCGTGCGGCCGAAGGACGGCAGCGACCTGATCGCCGCGGCGGCGCTCGGGGTCACGGGCACCTATGTCCGCGAACTCCAGTCGGGCGCATTGCGGCTGACGGCGATCGACGACGCGATCGCGTGCAAGGCGCTGGGGGTCGACGGCGCCTATGTGCGCGGGCTCGCCGCGGCGGGCTATGCCTCGCTGTCGTCCGACGAGGTGGTGAGCCTGAAAGCGCTGGGGGTGACGCCCGACTATGCGCGGTCGATGAATGCGGCCGCGAGGGCGGCGAAATGAGCCGCTGGACGAGCATTGCCGCGCTGGCCGCGGCGCTGGGTGCGGGCGCGGTGCAGGCACAGGAGGCGCCCGCCGTCGCCCCCGCTCCCGCGCCGTCCGATGCGGCGCGGCAGGTCTATGCCCCCGCCGACTTCGCGCGCTATGCGCCCAAGAACGCCTATGACATGCTGGCGCAGGTCCCCGGCTTTTCGATCCGCGACAATGAGGAGCGGCGCGGGCTGGGGCAGGCGACGGGCAATGTGCTGTTCAACGGCGTGCGCCCGTCGACCAAGTCCGACGATATGGCGACGCTGCTGTCGCGTATCCCGGCGGGCAATGTCGAGCGGATCGAGATCGTCGACGGCGCCTCGCTCGATATTCCGGGGTTGTCGGGGCAGGTCGCGAACATCGTCTATCGCGCCGACGATTTTTCGGGGCAGTTCGCCTGGAAGCCCGAGTTCCGCGCGCATTATGCGCATCCGCTCTACACCCGCGGCGATATCTCGGTGCGTGGGCGGACCGGCACGATCGAATATGAACTCGGCCTCTACAACAACGAGGGCGCGCGCAGCGCCGCCGGCGGCCCGACGCTGATCCTCGACGGCGCGGGGCGCATCGTCGAGCAGCGGCACGACGTCTGGCGCAGTCCCTATGACACGCCGAAGCTGTCGGGGCATCTGACATGGGATGGTCCCGGCGATTCGATCGCGCATCTCGGCGCCCATTATCAGCGCAAATACGACCGCTATGTCGAGGACGGGCTGCGGACGAGCGTCGGCGACCCCGACCGCTTCCGCACCGTGCGCGAGAAGAACGACAGCTGGAATTACGAGCTGAGCGGCGATTACCAGTTCGGCCTCGGCCCCGGGAAGCTGAAGCTGATCGGCCTGCGGCGGTTCAGCCACGAACCCTATTCGCAGGAGATCGTCACCCGCTTCGCCGACGCGACGCCGTCCGAGGGCGACCGGTTCGCGCAGCGCGGCAATCTGGGCGAGACGATCGCGCGCGGCGAATATCAGTGGAAGATGCTGGGCGGCGACTGGGAATTGTCGGGCGAGGCGGCGTTCAACACGCTCGACAATGTCGCGTCGATCGCGGTGCTCGATCCCGCCGCCGGCGTCTTCGTCGACCAGCCGTTTCCGGGCGGGATCGGCGGCGTCAGCGAGGATCGTTACGAAGGACTGCTCAGCTTCGGGCGCAAGCTGACGGACACGCTGTCGTTCCAGCTCGTCGCGGGCGCCGAGCATTCGAAGATCACCCAGACGGGCATCGGCGGACAGGAGCGCAGCTTCTTTCGTCCCAAGGGATCGCTGACGCTCGCCTGGGCGCCGTCGGCCGATCTCGACATGTCGTTGAAGATCCGGCGGCGTGTGCTGCAGCTGTCCTTTTATGACTTCCTTGCGCGGGCGTTCCTGAACGACGACAATCAGAACGAGGTCAACAACGACCTGAGGCCGCAGCAGGACTGGAGTTTCGAGTTCGAGGCGAACAAGACGCTCGGCGTCTGGGGGTCGACGAAGCTGAACCTCATCTACCGCGATGTCGAGGATCGCGTCGACGTCATCCCGGTCGGCGCGAGCGGCGAGGCGGTCGGCAATATCGACCGAAGCTGGGCCGCGGCGATCGACTGGACGACGACGATCAACCTCGACCCGGCGGGGCTGAAGGGCGTCAAGGTCGACACGCGCCTGCTGCTCCAGACCTCGTCGATCCGCGATCCCTTCACCGGCGAGACGCGCCAGTGGAGCGGCTTCACCGACCGGCAGATCGAGATCGACCTGCGGCACGATATCCCCGGCAGCGACTGGGCATGGGGCTTCAACGCTAACCACAGCCACATTCAGCCCAACTATCGGCGCAACCAGGTCGACCGGACGTGGGAGGGACCGGTGTTCGCCAGCCTCTTCGTCGAGAACAAGGACGTGTTCGGAATGACGGTGCGGGCGCAAGTCGCCAATATGTTCAACGCCCGTTCGCGCCGCGACCGGACCGTCTACACCGGCGTGCGCGGCGAAAGCCCGATCGCCTTCGTCGAGCAGCGCGACCGGCTGATCGGACCGGTCTTCGCCTTTTCGGTGCGCGGGAAGTTTTAGATTGCATCAAGTCCCTCCCCCGGGCGGGGAAGGACCCATGCCTTTGGCGGTGACTTGGCCGCGCCTTGCCCTTCGCGCTATTGCCGCGCAGCGGCGCTTTCGGCGCGGATGGCGCCGAACTCGCTCGTCGGCTGCCAGCCGGGCCAGCGGGTCGAGCGCGCGAGTTCATCACCGATCTGGTAAAAAAGCTGAATATCCTGAACCGCGCCGTCGAGGTTCCAGCTGGGGTCCCAGGCGTCGCACGCCTGATGATAGCATTGGCCGGTATAGGCATCGACCCATGCCTGTCCGGCGGCCTTGCCGCCTTCGACGAGGTCGGAGGCGCCCGCGATGCCCATCATCAGCAGAACGGGAACGCCGCGCTTGGCGAGGCTGAAATGGTCGGCGCGGAAGAAGAGGCCGCGCTCTGGCAGGCTTTCCTCGCTGACGCTGCGCCCCTGCGCCGCCGCGAAGCGGGCGAGGTCGTCTTCCAGCGTGCTCTGGCCCTTGCCGACGAGGATCACGTCCTTCGCGCGGCCCGCGGTCTGGAGGATGTCGAGGCCGAGGTTGGCGACGGTCTTCTCGACCGGGAAAAGCGGATTGGCGGCATAATGTTCGGAGCCGAGCAGGCCGCGTTCCTCCGCGGTCCAGAAGGCGAAGGCGATGCTGCGCTCGGGCGGCGGCGCGGCCTTGAACAGGCGCGCCATCTCGAACATGCCGGCGACGCCGAGCGCGTCGTCGTTGGCGCCGGCGCGATAGATGCGGCCCTGCGCATCGGGTTCGCCCTCGCCATAGGCATCCCAGTGCGCGCCGATCATCACCACCTCGTCGGGGCGCTGCGTGCCGGTGATCTTCGCGAGAACGTTCTGGCTCTGCACCTCTTCATGCGCCGAGGGAATGGCGGCGTCGAAATTCGTGCCGAGGTCGATGGGGCGGAAATCGGCGCGGCGCGCGGCGACGCGCAGCTTCGCGAGGTCCTGACCGGCGGCGGCGAACAGCTTCGTCGCGGTGTCGCCCGAAATCCAGCCCTGCAGCGCGAGGCTGGTCATCTTTTCGGGCGGGACGACGAGGCCGTAGTTCTCGCCGCCGGGGCTGTTGACGACGTTCCAGCCGTAGCCCACGCCCTCGGTATCGTGGACGATCAGCGCCGCGACCGCGCCCCGGCGCGCCGCTTCCTCGAACTTGTAGGTCCAGCGGCCGTAATAGGTCATCGTTCGGCCCTTGAACTTGCCGAAGGCGGGCTCGCCCTTCTTCGCGACGAAATCGGGGTCGTTGATCAGGAAGACCGCGACCTTGCCCTTGAGATCGACGCCCTTGAAATCGTCCCAGCCGCGTTCGGGCGCGTCGACGCCATAGCCGACGAACACCATCGGCGCGCCGGCGACCACGGCGCGGTCGTTCGGCTGAAGCGTCGATAGATAGATGTCGGTGCCGAAGGCGAGCGGGGTGGTCGTGCCGCCGCGGTCGAAGGCGAGCGTTTCGGGGGTGCCGAGCCGGGTGTGGAGTAGCGGCACGCGCTGCGTCCAGCCGCCGTCCGATCCGGCGGGTTCGAGCCCGAGCGCCTGCAGCCGACCGATCAGATAGCCGACGGTGCGTTCCTCGCCGACGGTTCCCGGCGCGCGGCCCTGAAACTGGTCGGAGGCCATGGTGCGGACGGTTTCGGTGATGTTCGCGGGGTCGATCGCGGGCGCCGCGGTCTGGGCAAGCGCCGGAACGGCAAGCAGCAGGGCGGCGGTGGAAGCGGCAAGGCGCAAGGTCATAGGGCGGTCATTTCCGATCGGTGCGGCGCGACCGGGCCGGGGCCGGTCACCTTCTGGGACTGGGCGACGCCACCGCAATTGCGTCGCTGCGGCTTTCGCCGCAAGGACGATTCAGACATGGCATCGGAGTCGCCCTAGCATGGGGGCGTGGCGCGCGGCCACCCCCCGAGCGGCGGCGCGCGCAACGAAAGGAAGACAGGATGGATTTTTCGCGGCTGCAGACATCGAGCAAGATCGGCGACGACTGGGTCTATCCCGAGGCGGAGGCGCGGCGCAGCGGGTGGCTGACCGTCGACAGCGACCCCGAGCATCGCCTGTATTGGGAGGAGTACGGCAATCCGGCGGGCGAACCGGTGATGGTGCTGCACGGCGGCCCCGGCGGCGCCTGTTCGCCTGCGATGGCGCGCTATTTCGACCCGGACCGCTATCGCATCATCCTGTTCGACCAGCGCGGATGCGGCAAGAGCGAGCCCAACGTCGCCACGGCGGGACCAACGACGGCGCTCGCGCGCAACACCACCGCCGACCTGATCGGCGATATCGAGAAGCTGCGCGATCATCTGGGCATCGCGGGGCGGATGCATGTCTTCGGTGGAAGCTGGGGCAGCACGCTATCGATGGCCTATGCGATCGCGCATCCCGATCATTGCGCGAACCTGATCCTGCGCGGCATCTTCCTGGGCGCGGCGGAGGATCTGCTCTATCTGTATCAGGGCAATGCCGCGACGTGGCACGAAGACCCGTTCGGGCTGACCGCGCCGGGCGCCTATATCCACTATCCCGACGAATGGCGCGCGCTGCTGGAAGTGCTGAGCGTCGAGGAACGGCGCGACGTGATGCGGTCGTACAAGGCGATCTTCGACATGGTGCCCGCGACCGCCGAGGAGAAGGAACGCCAACTCGCCGCGGCGGTGACATGGTCCCTATGGGAAGGAACGATTTCGAACCTGATCCCCGAGGCGGGCGATACCGGAAAGTTTGGGGAGGCGGGGTTTGCTTTGTGCTTTGCCCAGATCGAGGCGCATTATTTTGCCCATGACCTGTTTCTGGAGCCGGGGCATTTCTTTCGGCATATCGACACGCTGGCGGCGATTCCGGTGCATATCGTCCATGGGCGGTTCGACGAGGTATGCCCGCTGACGCAGGCGTCGCGGCTGACCGCGGCGCTGCGCGGCGCCGGGGCGGAGCCCGCGACCTATGTCGTCACCAACGCCGGGCACAGCGCGATGGAGCGCGAGAATGCGCTGGCGCTGACCGCGATCATGGACGGGCTGCCGCCGCTGGCGCCCTAGATCAGGGTGCCGCCGCAGCCGGCGGGGCCCAGCCGTGGCGGTATCGGGCGAACCAGGCGAGGATCGCCGAGGCCTTGGCCGCCGACTGCGACGGCCGCGCGGCGATGCCGCCGTGGCTGGCGCCGGGCACCTTGACGAGCGCGGTCGGGACGCCGCGCAGCCGCAGCGCGGTATAATATTGCTCCGACTCGCTGACCGGGGTGCGGTAATCCTCGCTGCCGACGACGACCATCGTCGGGGTCTTCACCTGGCCGACGAGCGAGAGCGGCGAGTGCTTCCAGAAGGTCTCGGGATTCTCCCACGGCATCGCGCCGAGCCAGTAGCGGCCGAAGAAGGCGGGGCCGTCGGCGGTCAGCGCCTGCGACGTCCAGTTGATCACCGGCTTTTGCGTCACCGCCGCCTTGAAGCGGTCGGTGTTGCCGACGATCCAGCTGGTCAGCACGCCGCCGCCCGAGCCGCCGGTGACGAACAGCGCGTCGGGATCGGCGATGCCGAGTTCGATCGCGCGGTCGACGATGCTGATCAGGTCGAAATAATCATTGCCCGGATAGGCCTTGTCGATCGTGTTCGCGAACGCCTCGCCATAGCTCGTCGAACCGCGCGGGTTCGACGACAGCACCGCGTAGCCCGCGGCGGCGTAGAGCTGGTTGTCGGTCGCGAAATGCGGGCCATAGGCCGAGAAGGGGCCGCCGTGAATCTCGAGGATCAGCGGCACCCGCCGGCCCTCGACATAGCCGGGGGGCAGGGTCAGCCAGCCCTCGATCTCCAGCCCGTCGAGGCTGGAGGCGACGGTGATTTTGCGCACCTCGCCCAGCGCCTTGGTCTCGCGCAGGCTGCGATTGAGGTCGGTCAGCATCCGCGTCTTGCCGCCCGCGGCGAGCTGAACCTCCGCCGGGCGCGTCGGGGTGCCGCCGGTGAAGGCGATCGCGCCGGTGTCGGCGACCGAGAAGCTGCCGCCGGTGTAGGGCCGGTCGAGCCCGCCGCCCGACAGGCCGGTGACGACGGTGCGCGCCGAGCCGTCGAGCCCGATGCGCGCGACTTTCGTCTCGCCATGATCGTCGTACTGGACATAGAGGCTGCGCCCGTCGGCGGCCCAGGCGACGTCGTCGACGCTGTAGTCCCAGCCGGCGGTCAGGCTGCGGCGGCCCGAACCGTCGGGGTTCATCACGTAAAGCTCGCTATTCTCATAGGCGCGCAGCTTGTCGTCGAAACCGACATAGGCGATCAGCCGGCCGTCGGGCGAGACGACGGGATTGGCGTCGGGGCCGTCGCGGTCGGTGAGCTGGGTGATGCGGCCGCTCGCGACGTCGAGCGCGAAAATCTCGCTCTCGCGCGCGTCGTTCTCCCAGTCGGGCTTGCGGTTGGCGCCGAAATAGAGGGTGCGTCCGTCGCGCGACCAGCTGAGCGGCCCGCCGTCGTGATAGGGGCCGAAGGTGAGCTGGCGCGGCGCGCCGCCGGTCGCGGGGACGAGAAAGATCTTCTCGAACCCCGGCTCGATATAGCCCGCGCCGTCGGCGCGATAGGTGAGGAGGTCGTGAACCTCCAGCGGATCGGCCCATTTGGCGCCTTCGGGCTTGTTGGCGGGAGCCGAGCCGAAGGTCGGCGCCGCGTCCTTGACCAGCATCGTATAGGCGATCGAGCGGCCGTCGGGCGACCAGGCGATGCTCGACGGGCTGGTCGGCAGGCCGGTCAGCCGCACCGCCTCTCCGCCGTCGATCCAGCGCACCCACAGCTGCGCGCCGCCGCCCTCGGTCGAGGCATAGGCGAGGCGCTTGCCGTCGGGCGACCAGCGCGGCGTGAAGGCGCTGCCGCCGCCGTTGCCGCCGGTGACGGGGATTTCCTGCCCGGTCGCGGTGTCGATCAGCCAGATGCTGCCGATCGCGCGGTCGGTCATGATGTCATTCTGTCGCCGGACATAGGCGATGCGGCGCCCGTCGGGGCTGATCTGCGGGTCGGCGGCGATCGCGAGGTCGAAGATGTCGGCGCCGGTGAAATGCCGTTCGGGCGCGGTGCGCGCGCTGCCGCTCGCGGACGCCGTCATCGCGGCGGGTTCGGGCTCCGGCGCCGCCGGCTGATCCTGCGCGGCGGCGAGCGAAGCCTGGAACGCGAAGAGGCTGACGCCGAGGATGACGAGTTTGCGCATGGATTTTCGACCCCTGTTTCCCTTTGAATCGCAGCGGTCTGAACCTTTCGGCCGGGGCGGTCAAGCGGGTGGCGGAGCGGGTGCGCATCGTTTGAAAACGGCGTGCGATTTCGCCTGCCTCGTCACCCCGGACAAGCGGGACCCCGGATCGAGATCGGCAATTCCCCTCAGGCAAGTAATGAGCTGTTCCCCGGCGAAAGCC